>DZBX01000018.1 GCA_022730075.1 Rhodanobacter sp.
GCGCCCGTTTGTTTGCAAACCGCGGCAGGATGCCCGGTTTTGCAAACTGATCACTTGCAACGTTCAGGCAGGCGCGGCTGTGTCCACGTCCGCGGCGGGCGCGGCCTCGATCTGATCGAGAAAATCCACGGCGCGACGCAGGTGCGGAATCACGATCGAGCCGCCCACCAGCAGACCGACCTGAAAAATTTCCAGCATCTCCTCGCGGCTGACCCCGGCCTGCCGGCACTGCGCCACGTGGTAGCTCACGCAATCATCGCAACGCAGCACCAGGGACGCCACCAGGCCCAGCATTTCCTTGGTTTTCACGTCCAGCACGCCATCCTTGTAGCACTGCGTGTCCAGCGCGAAGAAGCGGCGCACGACCTGATTGTCATGCTGCAAAATGCGCGTGTTCATGCGCTGACGAAATTCGGTGAACTGCTGGACACGATCGTTCATGCGCTCTGCTCCACCAGCCATGCCGCGAGGCGCCCATCATGGTCGGCCGCAGCCAGTTCATCGAAACCGCCGACGTGCTGCGCGCCAATGAAGATCTGCGGTACCGTGCGCCGCCCCGCACTGCGCGCCAGCATGGCGTCGCGCGCCGCAGGATCGTTGTCCACGCGTATTTCCGTGTAAGCAAGACCGCGCGCCTTGAGCAGGTTTTTGGCGGCCACGCAGTAGGGACATACCGCCGTGGTGTAGATGATGATGGATTGTTGCGACACTGCGGGCTCCTGCAGGGCGAAGATGTCCAAGGAAAATCGGGCACGGATGCCGAACTTCATGTGCGGAAGCAATCGCATCCGCGTCACGCACGATGAGGTTGCAGGCGAGAAACATCAAGCCAGTCGCGCATGAACCGGCGCCTTGGGCCCCGACCCGGCCGCATCATCGTCGCACCATGCTGGCGTGCGCAACACGCCGCGGCTAACGTAGCGCACGATCCCGGTGCCATCCCTTCGATGATGCGTCTGCAACCACTGCTGCTGTCCCTGTGCATCGCCATGGCGCTGATTCCCGCCGCCGGAGCCAGTGACGATGTCCACCTGCCACACCTGGGCAGCAGTGCCGACCAGGCATTCACGCAGGCCGAGGCCGAAGCCTACGGCGCGTCCATGCTGCGCCAGATGCGCGCGCTGGGCCTGGTCCTCGATGATCCGCTGGCCACGCAATACATCAACGCGCTGGGCTACCGACTGGTGTCCAGCAGCGAAGCCCCCAGAACCCGCTTTACTTTTTTCATCCCGCGCGAGGATGAAATCAACTCGTTCGCCGCGCCGGGCGGTTACATCGGCATCAACTCGGGCCTGATCACCGCGACGCAAAGCGAGGACGAACTTGCCGCGGTCATGGCGCACGAGATCAGCCACATCGAACAACATCACCTGCAACGCGCCTTCGCGGATGCCAGCAAGACCACGCCGCTATACGCGCTGGCCATGCTCGGCGCACTGGCTGCGGCGGCCGGCGGCGGCAACATCAATGCGCCCATGGCCATCGCCTCGCTGAGTCAGGGCCTGGTGGCGCAGCGGCAAATCAACTTCACGCGCAAGGACGAGGCCGAAGCGGATCGCGTCGGCATCCAGACGCTGGCCAACGCGGGATTCAACCCCGATGGCATGGCTGAATTCTTCGGTCGCATGCAATTGCTGTTGCGCGCCGACAGCGGCGGTTACCAGGTGCCGGCGCTGTTGCAGGACCACCCGGTGACGACGCTGCGCATCGCCGAAGCCGAAGCGCGCGCGCATACGCTCAAGGCGCAGATGGCACAGCACCAGTCGCTGCCCACATCCAGCGCGCGCCTGCCGCGCTGGGAAACCACGCTGGTACCGGTGCCAATGCTGCGCCAGCCTGGCGACTTGTTCAGCGCCGCGCAGCACAGCGACGCGCCCGGCAGCAAGGGCGCGCACGACGCCTATTTGCTGATGCGCGAACGCGTGCGCGTGCTCAGCAGTACCGATCTGAACGCACTGGCGCGCTACTACGCCGACAATCTCGCGCGCCACGCAGCTTTCGACATTCCATCCAACCACTACGGCTACGCGCTGGTACTGATGCGCAGCGGCCACGCCGGCGCCGCGCTCGCGCAGCTCGCACCCTTGCTCGCGCGGGATCCCGACAACCTGCCGCTGCGTCTGGCCATGGCGCACGCCGAACTGCTGGCAGGTCAGCGTGCACGCGCACTGGCGGACTACCTGCGCATCAGTCACGACTGGCCCCGCAACCAGGCCGTCGCACTGGACTACGCCAGTGCCTTGATCCTCGGCGCGGACCGTGCTGAAGGCGCCAAGGCAGAAGCCTTGCTGCGCCCGCAACTGGACGACAGCGATGCCCCCGAGGTGTACCGCATCTATGGCCACGCCGCCGAACTGGCGGGTTTGAAGATCCGCGCCGCAGAGGCCTTTGCCGATGCCACATTCCTGTCCGGCCACGCCGCCGCGGCTCTGGATCAACTCACGCGTCTGAGTCGGCGCGCCGACCTGGATTACGCGCAGCGCGCGCGCATCGATGCGCGCATCGCCTGGCTCACGCCGATCGTGCTGGACCAGAGGCGCCTGCGCGCCACCTCGGGAAATGCGGATGGCATCGATAGTCTTTGAGATGACACCCCTGCACAGGCACCGCGCCGATACGCGCGCGGACCCCGCACCTGGCCGCAATCCCTTGTCATGCAAGGCATCGACCGACTCATGCGCGCGTCTGTCATCGCGCTGCAACACGAGATGACTGTAATAATCCGGACACCACCGGGGATTGCATCGTGCAAAAGCGCATCTTGATCGTCGAAGACGAGGCCTCGATCCGCGACATGGTCGCCTTTGCCCTGCGCAAGGCGGACATGGATCCGGTTCCAGCCGCCGACGCGCGCGCCGCGCAGCTGGCGATCGCGGAAAAAGTGCCTGATCTGATCCTGCTGGACTGGATGCTGCCCGGGCTCAGCGGCATGGACCTGGCGCGGCGCCTGCGCAAAGAGCAAGTCTCGCGCGAGATCCCGATCATCATGCTCACCGCGCGTGGCGAGGAAATGGATCGCGTCAGCGGCCTCGAAGCCGGTGTCGATGATTACGTGGTCAAGCCATTTTCATCGCGCGAACTGGTGGCGCGCATTCGTGCGGTGCTGCGCCGCAGTCATGGCGAGGATGGCGAAGGCGTGGTGTCGGTCGGCAAGTTGCGCATGGACGGCCCGGCGCACCGCGTGCATGCCGAGACGCAGCCGGTGCCGATCGGTCCCACCGAATATCGCCTGCTGCACTTTTTCATGACCCACCCGGATCGCGTGTACTCGCGCACGCAATTGCTCGATCACGTCTGGGGCAGCAGCGTCTATGTCGAGGAGCGCACCGTCGATGTGCACATCCGCCGCTTGCGCAAGACGCTGGAGCCCTTCGGCCTCGATGCCATGGTGCAGACCGTGCGCAGCGCGGGTTACCGCCTCTCCGCCGATGCGTGAAGCATGCCGCGCCGCAGCCTGATCCACGCGACGCTGCTCGGCGCATGGCTGCTGCTGGTCACCCTGCTCGCCCGTCTCGTGCAACAGCCGCTGGCCGGGTTCGCCCTGGCCGCCGCGTTGGCGCTCATCTGGATGTTCTGGACCATGCATCGATTGCGTTCATTGCCGGCAGCAGACGCCGCGCCCCACGCGCCGCTTGCCACCCCGGGTCACGACCCGCGCCGCGTGCGCCTGCTGGCGACGCAATTCCGTGCGCTGCGCAACGCCGTGGCGGCGCTGCCCGATGCGGTGGTGCTGCTCGACGAGCACTGTCACGCCCTGTGGTTCAACCCTGCCAGCGATGCATTGCTAGGCCTGCGGCGACCGCGGGATCTGCGCTGCGACCTGCGCGAGCAACTGCGTGGCACGGTCATCGGCGACTGGCTGGCCGCAGGCGCCAGCGAGCCGCTGCATGACATACCCGCGCCACACGACGCGCAGCGCCGCCTGTCGCTGTCGCTGATTCCCGTGGGCGCAACGCAGCGCCTGCTGCTGGCACGCGACATCAGCACGCTGGCGCGACTCGAACAGATGCGCCGCGATTTCGTGGCCAACGTTTCGCATGAGTTGCGCACGCCGCTGACGGTGATCCACGGCTACCTCGAATTGCTCGATCCCGAAGACGTGCCGCAACTGGCCGGCGTGCTCGGCGACATGCGCACGCAGTCCAAGCGCATGGCGCAAATCGTCGAGGACCTGCTCACCCTGTCGCGTCTGGAAACACAATCCGGTGCCAGCGAGGAGACTGTGGCGATGGCGCCGCTGTTGGCCACCTTGCGGCGCGAAGCCGATGCACTCAGCCAGGGTCGGCACCGCATCACCCTGGAGGTGGAGACTCCGGCAAACCTGTTCGGTTCACTCAAGGATCTGCACAGCGCCTGTTCGAATCTGGTCAGCAACGCGGTGCGCTATACGCCCAGCGGAGGCAGCATCCGCATTCGCTGGCAGCAGTTGGATGACGGCAGCGGCGCGTTTTCGGTGATCGACACCGGCTACGGCATTCCGGCGCACCACATCAGCCGCCTCACCGAGCGCTTCTACCGCGTGTCTTCCAGCCGCTCGCGCGACAGCGGCGGCACGGGCCTGGGGTTGTCCATCGTCAAGCACGCACTGGGCATGCACCAGGCGCGGATCGAGATCCTCAGCGAGCCAGGCCAGGGCTCCACCTTCACGGCGTTGTTCCCGGCGACGCGCATGCGCCTGCCGGACGCCAGCGGCGAAACGGCAGCGGGCGACTGAGCCACGGGCATGCTTGCCGCAACCCGCCGTGCGCGCGATGCTGGCGGGCCACACGGACCGATCCATGGACGCATTGAACGACCTTTCCCGCAACGAGCTCTACCTCAACCGTGAGCTGGCCGCGCTGGAATTCAATTTCCGCGTACTGGCGCAGGCGCGTGATCCGCGCATGCCGCTGCTGGAACGCATGCGCTTCATGTGCATCTCATCGAGCAATCTCGACGAGTTTTTCGAGGTGCGCGTGGCCGTGCTGCGCCAGCACATCAGCTACGGCGATGCGCGCTCCGGTCCGGACGGCCTGCCCCCCGGCGAAGTGCTGGCGCGCATCCGCGAGCGCGCGCTGGCGCTGGTCGGCGAGCAATACCGGGTGTGGGCCGAGGAATTGCAGCCGGCACTGGCCGAGGAAGGCGTGCGCTTTCTCACCCGTGATCGCTGGAGCGCGCGCCAGAAACGCTGGCTGCAGGGCTACTTCCGCAACGAGATCCTGCCGGTGCTGTCGCCGCTGGGGCTGGATCCGGCGCACCCGTTCCCGCGCATTCTCAACAAGAGTCTGAACATTGCCGTGGTACTGGAAGGCCGCGACGCCTTCGGCCGCGCCGGCCACATGGCACTGGTGCGCGCGCCGCGCTCGCTGCCACGCTTGATCCGCCTGCCGGCGCAAGTCTCCGACGCGCCCTACGAATTCGTGTTCCTGGCCGGATTGCTGCAGCAGTTCGCAGATGAAATGTTTCCGGGCTTCACCGTGCAGGGCTCGTACCAGTTCCGCGTCACCCGCAACAGCGAGCTGACGGTGGAGGAGGAGGAAGTCGAGAACCTCGCCAGCGCGCTGACCGCCGAATTGATCGAACGCGGCTTCGCGCGCCCGGTGCGTCTGGAGGTCGCCGAAAACTGCCCCAAGCCGATCACCGACTTGCTGATGGCCAACTTCGAACTGACCGAGCAGGACGTGTATCGCTGCGCCGGGCCGGTGAACCTCAGCCGCGTGGTTTCGATCTTCGACCAGGTTGATCGCGCCGATCTCAAGTTCCGGCCGTTCACCCCGCGCCTCAGCCCATCGTTGGTGCAGGGCGCCAATGTGTTCGAGGTGATCGGCAAGCGCGACGTGCTGCTGCATCATCCCTACGAGTCGTTCCAGTCGGTGATGGAAATGCTGCGCCAGGCAGCGACCGATCCCGATGTGCTGGCGATCAAGCAGACGCTGTACCGCGTCGGCAGCGACTCGCCACTGGTCGAGCATTTGATCGATGCGGCGCACGCCGGCAAGGACGTGACCGTGGTGGTGGAGCTGCGCGCGCGCTTCGACGAGGAAGCCAACATCCGTCTGGCCAATCGCCTGCAAAGCGCCGGTGTGCAAGTGGTCTACGGCGTGGTCGGCTACAAGACCCACGCCAAGATGCTGCTGGTGGTGCGCCGCGAGGGCCGCAAGCTGCGCCGCTACGTGCATCTGGCCACCGGCAATTACCACCAGATCACCTCGCGCCTGTACACCGACATCGGCCTGATGACCGCGCACGCGGAAATCGGCGAGGACGTGCACAAAGTGTTCCAGCAGCTTTCCGGGCTGGGGCCGACGATCAAACTGACGCGCCTGCTGCAGTCGCCGTTCACGCTGTACAAGGGGCTGATGCAGCGCATCGAGCGCGAGATCACTCACGCTGGCGCGGGCAAGCCGGCGCGCATCATCGCGCGCATGAACGCACTCAACGAGCCTAGCGTCGTGGAAGCGCTGTATCGCGCATCCGCCGCGGGCGTCGAGATCGACTTGATCGTGCGCGGCGCCTGCACCTTGCGTCCCGGTCTGCCGGGCATCTCCGAGCGCATCCGCGTGCGCTCCGTGGTCGGGCGCTTTCTGGAACACAGCCGCGTGTACTGGTTCGCCAACGATGGCGCGCCAGAACTGTTCTGCTCCAGTGCCGACTGGATGGAGCGCAACCTGATGCAGCGCATCGAGGTGTGCTTTCCGGTCCTCGACGTCAAGCTGGCCCAGCGCGTCTACGACGAGACACTGGCCAATTACCTCAGTGACAACGCGCAAGCCTGGATTCTGCAGCCGGATGGGCACTACGAGCGCGTCGCGCGCGGCGATGGCCCATCGCACTCGGCGCAGCGCACGCTGCTGGCCAAGCTCACGGGCTGAAGTAATGCGCGACCGTTGCGCTGCAGCGCGCCGTAGCTGGCATCGACGCGGGGGCAGAGTAAAATGCATTTCCGATCACGGTCCTGTGCGGCCATTCGCCACTGCGCGCGGCGCGCGTAAGCATGGCTCCTGCTTGCCATATTCCCGCCGATCCCGGCGGTTTCATCCTCCCGGAGTAGTCATCGATGATCTTCGAAACCCTCGCCACCTACGGCCATGAGCAGGTGGTGTTTTGCCATCAGAAAGATGTCGGCCTCAAGGCCATCATCGCCATCCACAACACCGTGCTCGGGCCGTCCCTGGGCGGGCTGCGCATGTGGGCCTACAAGACCGAGCAGGAAGCGCTCAACGACGTGCTGCGCCTGTCGCGCGGCATGACCTACAAGAACGCCGTGGCCGGCCTGAACCTGGGTGGCGGCAAGGCGGTGATCATCGGCGACCCGACCCGCGACAAGTCCGAGGCGCTGTTTCGTGCATTTGGCCGCTTCGTGCAATCGCTGGGCGGGCGCTACATCACCGCCGAGGATGTCGGCATCGACGTCAACGACATGGAATACGTGTACCGCGAAACCGAATTCGTCACCGGCGTGCACCAGGTGCACGGTGGTTCCGGCGATCCATCGCCGTTCACCGCGTTCGGCACCTTGCAAGGACTGATGGCCGCGCTCAATCACAAGTACGGCCACGAGGACGTGGGCAAGCTCAGCTACGCCGTGCAGGGCGTGGGACACGTCGGCCTGGAGTTCGTCAAGCTGCTGCGCGAACAGGGCGCCAAGGTGTTCGTCACCGACATCAACAAGGCCGCCGTGCAACGCTGCGTGGATGAATTCGGCTGCGAGGCCGTGGGCCTGGAAGACATCTACGACGTCGATGCCGACGTCTACAGCCCGGCAGCGCTGGGCGGCACCGTCAACGAGCACACGCTGCCACGGCTCAAATGCAAGATCATCTGCGGGCCGGCCAACAACCAGCTTGCCAGCGACGCCATCGGCGACGAGGTCACCAAGCGCGGCATCCTCTACGCGCCGGACTACGCGGTGAATGCCGGCGGCGTGATGAACGTGTCGCTGGAAATCGATGGCTACAACCGCGAGCGCGCGATGCGCATGATGCGCACGATCTACTACAACGTCGGGCGCATCTTCCAGATCGCCGATCGCGACGGCATTGCGACCTACAAGGCCGCCGACCGCATGGCCGAGGAGCGCATCGCCACCATCGGCAAGATCAAGCTGCCGACCATGGGCAACGGCCCGCGCTTTCTCGGACGCATGCGCGGGCAGTGATCCGGCGCGGTCGGCGCTGGCCACGGTCATCGTGGCCGAATCGCGCAGGCTGCCATCGGCGCGCCCTTTCATCCCGCATCACCTGACTCCGCTTCAGGCTTCCCGTTTCCAGCGACTCGTTGTTTCCCCACTGCCGGCCGACCCCCATGCGCCCTTTCTCGCTCGACGAAGACATCGACCTGCTGCGCGACAGCGTGCGCACGTTCGCGGACAAGGAAATCGCACCGCGCGCGGACCGCATCGACCGCGAGAACGAGTTTCCCGAGGACCTGTGGCGCAAGCTCGGCGAACTGGGCCTGCTCGGCATCACCGTGGCGCCCGAGTTTGGCGGCAGCGGCATGGGTTACCTCGCACATCTGCTGGCGATGGAGGAAATCTCGCGCGCCTCCGGATCCGTCGGCCTGAGCTACGGCGCGCACAGCAACTTGTGCGTCAACAACATCTTCCTCAATGGCAGCGCCGCGCAGCGCGCGCGCTACCTGCCCAGGCTGTGCAGCGGCGAATGGATCGGTGCGCTGGCCATGAGTGAACCTGGCTCGGGTTCGGATGTGGTCGGCTCGATGGCCTGCCGCGCCGAGCGCAAGGGCGATGCCTGGATCGCCAATGGCAACAAGATGTGGATCACCAACGGCCCCAACGCCGACGTGCTGCTGGTGTACATGCGCACCAGCGGGCGCGAGGCGGGCAGTCGCAGCATGACCGCCTTCATCGTCGAGAAGGGCATGCCCGGCTTCAGCACTGCGCAAAAGCTGGACAAGCTGGGCATGCGCGGCTCCAACACCTGCGAGTTGGTATTCGAGAACTGTGCGATCCCGGATGACAACCGCATCGGCGAGGTCAACGAAGGCGTGCGCGTGTTGATGAGCGGGCTGGACAGCGAGCGTCTGGTGCTGTCCGGCGGTCCCATCGGGCTGATGCAGTCGGCGCTGGACATCACCCTGCCCTACGTGCGCGAGCGCAAGCAGTTCAACGCGCCGATCGGCACCTTCGAGCTGATGCAGGCCAAGATCGCGGACATGTACACCGCGCTGCAATCCAGCCGCGCCTATGCCTACATGGTCGCGCAGCAATTCGACCGCAAGCAGCGCTCGCGCATCGATCCGGCCTCGTGCTTGCTGCTGGCCAGCGAAAACGCCGTGCAGGTGGCGCTGGAAGCCATCCAGGCGCTGGGCGGCAACGGCTACATCAACGACTATCCGGCCGGACGCATCCTGCGCGACGCCAAGCTGTACGCGATCGGCGCCGGCACCAACGAAATCCGCCGCATGCTGATCGGCCGCGAATTGTTTCACGGCAAGTCCTGATGCCGGCGCGCCACGTGTTTGCGGCAGCGCAGCAGGCGGCGCGATAATCGCACTTTCCCTTGATTCGCGGCGCCCCCATGCCGCACGGAGTCCCGCATGTCCGACATCGTCATCGCCGGCGCCAAGCGCACCGCGATTGGTTCGTTCCTCGGCCAGTTCACCGGCGTGCCCACGCCGACACTGGGTGCCAGCGCGATGCGTGCCGCGCTCGAGCATGCGGGCGTTGCACCCGATCAGGTGACCGAGGTGATCATGGGTTGCGTGCTGCCGGCCAATCTCGGCCAGGCACCGGCGCGCCAGGCAGCGCTGGGCGCGGGTCTGCCGGCCAGCACCGGCTGCACCACGATCAACAAGGTCTGCGGCTCGGGCATGAAGGCGGTCATGCTGGCGCATGACCTGATCCGCGCCGGCAGCGCCGATATCGTGGTCGCCGGCGGCATGGAGTCGATGACCAACGCGCCGCACATGGTGCAGGCGCGCGTCGGCATCCGCTATGGCGAGGGCGCGCTGGTCGATCACATGGCCTGGGACGGCCTGACCAATCCCTATGACGGCAAGGCCATGGGCGTGTTCGGCGAGCTGTGCGCCGACAAGTACCAGTTCACCCGCGCCGAACAGGACGCGTTCGCCGCCGAGTCGGTGCGCCGGGCGTTGGCCGCGCAGCAGAGCGGCGCCTTCGCCGGCGAGATCGTCCCGGTGAAGGTGTCCACGCGCAAGGGCGAGGTCGAGTTCAGCGCCGACGAACAGCCCGGCCGTTGCGACATCGCCAAGATACCAAGCCTCAAGCCGGCGTTCCGCAAGGACAACGGTACGATCACCGCGGCCACTTCATCGAGCATTTCCGACGGTGCCGCGGCGTTGCTGCTGCTGCGCGCCGAGGATGCCGCGCGCCGTAGCGTGAAACCACTGGCGCGCATCGTTGCCCACGCCACGCACTCGCAGACGCCGGAATGGTTCACTACCGCGCCGGTCGGCGCCATGCAGAAGGTGCTGGACAAGGCCGGCTGGCGCGTCGAAGACGTCGATCTTTTCGAGGTCAACGAAGCCTTCGCCGTGGTCGCCATGACGCCCATGCGCGAGTTGGGCATCCCGCATGATCGCCTCAACGTGCACGGTGGCGCCTGCGCGCTGGGTCATCCGATCGGCGCCAGCGGTGCGCGCCTGATCGTGACCCTGCTGCATGCCATGATCCAGCGTCAGGCCAAGCGTGGCGTGGCGTCGCTGTGCATCGGCGGTGGCGAGGCCACGGCCATTGCCATCGAATTGGCCTGAAACGGCGTAATGTGCAAAGCGCTGCAATTTGCAGTAGCGTTTGCGGCGAGAGGTTTTCCGAGCTGGCGTTTGGCCCACACTGGCTCGGCTGAGCGATTACAATCCGGATCGCTGGCAGGGGGCGAAGTTGTGGCATGCTCCCCACTGGCGCCGGCGTTAAAGTCGCGTTTTAATATGGCGGCCATTTACTCACTTGGCATTCACGGCATTTAGGAGAGACACACAATGAAGCTCACCCGCATCATTTTTGCGGCTTCGCTGGTTGCGTTGCTGGCTGCTTGCAGCCATCAGGAATCCAGCGAGCAGGCTCCGGCCGCCGCCAGCTCGGCTGCCATGGCTCCGGCTGAAGCTCCGGCCCCGGCCACCACGGCTGCCCCGGCCATGTCCAGCACGGCTGCGGCTCCGGCCGAAGCCGGCACCGCGACCCCGGCCGCGGCGACCACGGCTGCGGCTCCGGCCGAAGCCAGCACCGCCACGCACGGCGGCTGATCGGCGTCATCGCGATCACCAAAACCGGCCGCTGTCGCGGCCGGTTTTTTTTCGTCCGCGCAATGCGCGCGCGCCGGTATCACCGGGAGCGCCAGCGCCTTATCATGCACGGGCCTTCGAATGGCCGGACGCATGAGCATTCTGACCTCGCGCATCGACGCGCGCTCACCTGAATTCCTCGCCAACGCTGCGCGTATGCGCGAATGGGTGGCGGATCTGCACCAGCAATTGGACCGCGCCGCCGCCGGCGGCGATGCCAAGGCACGCGACAAGCACAGCGCGCGCGGCAAACTGCTGCCACGCGAGCGCATCGACGCGCTGCTCGATGTCGGCAGCCCGTTCCTCGAAATCGCGCCGCTGGCCGCGCACGGCCTGTACGACGACCAGGCGCCCGCGGCGGGGCTGATCGCCGGCATCGGTCGTGTGCACGGACGCGAGGTTCTGGTGATCGCCAACGACGCCACGGTGAAGGGTGGAACCTACTTCCCGATGACGGTGAAAAAACACCTGCGCGCGCAGGAAATCGCGCTGGAGAACCACCTGCCCTGCGTGTATCTGGTGGACTCCGGCGGCGCCTTCCTGCCGCTGCAGGACGAGGTGTTTCCCGACCGCGAGCATTTCGGTCGCATTTTCTACAACCAGGCGCGCATGAGCGCACTGGGCATCGCGCAGATCGCGGTGGTGATGGGCTCATGCACGGCAGGTGGCGCCTACGTGCCGGCGATGAGCGACGAGACCATCATCGTGCGCGAGCAGGGCACGATCTTTCTGGGCGGCCCGCCGCTGGTCAAGGCGGCCACCGGCGAGATCGTCGATGCCGAGACTTTGGGCGGCGCCGACGTGCACACCGCGATCTCGGGCGTGGCCGACCACTTCGCCGAGAACGACCGTCACGCCCTGCAACTCGCGCGTGACGCGATCGCGCAGCTCAATCGGGCAACCGCGCCACAGCCGGCACAGGCGCCGCGCCTGCCGCGCCATGCCGCCGAGGAACTGTACGGCATCGTGCCGCAGGACACGCGCCAACCCTATGACGTGCGCGAGATCATCGCGCGCCTGGTGGACGACTCCGATTTGCACGAGTTCAAGGCGCGCTACGGCAAGACGCTGGTCACCGGCTTCGCGCACCTGTGCGGTTTTCCGGTGGGCATCGTGGCCAACAATGGCATCCTGTTTTCCGAATCTGCGCTCAAAGGCGCGCATTTCATCGAGCTGTGCGCGCAACGCGGCGTGCCGCTGGTGTTCCTGCAGAACATCACCGGCTTCATGGTCGGCAAGAAGTACGAGCACGGCGGCATCGCCCGCGACGGCGCCAAGATGGTCACCGCGGTGGCCTGCGCCAACGTGCCCAAGTTCACCGTCGTCATCGGCGGCAGCTTCGGCGCCGGCAACTACGCCATGTGCGGGCGCGCCTACGGCGGTCGTTTTCTGTGGATGTGGCCCAACGCGCGCATCAGCGTGATGGGCGGCGAGCAGGCCGCCAGCGTGCTGGCCACGGTGCGCCGCGACGGCCTGGAGGCCGCGGGCAAGTCGTGGAGCGCCGAGGACGAGGCCGCGTTCAAGGCGCCCATCCGCGCGCAGTACGAGCAGCAAGGCCATCCCTATTACGCCACGGCGCGATTGTGGGACGACGGCATCATCGATCCGGCCGATACACGCCGCGTGCTCGGCCTGGCCCTGGCGGCAAGCCTCAATGCGCCCATCGAACCGACGCGCTTCGGCGTGTTCCGCATGTGAGGCGACCGCCATGAGTTCCCTGCAGCAGCATCAGCACGACGGCGTTGCTTACCTCACGCTCGATCGCCCGCAAGTGCACAACGCCTTCGACGACACGCTGATCAGCGAGCTGACCGAAACCCTGCGCCATCTGGACACCGATGCCGGAACGCGCGCCGTGGTGCTCAGCGGCTCCGGCAGCACGTTTTCTGCCGGCGCCGATCTCAATTGGATGCGCGCCATGGCCGGCGCTGGCGAGAGCGAAAATCACGCCGATGCGATGCGCCTGGCAACGTTGATGCGCACTCTGGATGAACTCGGCAAACCGACCCTCGCGCGCGTCAATGGCTCGGCTTATGGCGGTGGCGTGGGTCTGCTCGCCTGTTGCGACATCGCCATCGGCGTGCCGGAAGCGAAGTTCGCGCTCAGCGAGGTCAAGCTGGGCCTGGTCCCGGCGGTGATCTCGCCCTACGTGGCGGCGGCGATCGGCGCGCGCCAGGCACGGCGCTTTTTTCTCAGCGGCGAGATCTTCGACGCCGCGGAGGCGCAGCGCATCGGTCTGCTGCACGCCGTGGTTCCCGGCGCTGCACTGGATGCCGCCGTCGAACGCCAGTTGCACTGGCTGGGCAAGGGCGGTCCACGCGCGCAGGCCGAGGCCAAGGCGCTGCTGCGGCGTGGCGCGGGCGATGTCGCGCGCGCGCGCGACGCCATCGATCACGACAACGCCGCGCTGATCGCGCGCCTGCGCGTCTCGCCCGAAGGTCAGGAAGGCCTGCAGGCGTTCCTCGACAAGCGCCCGCCACGCTGGATCCGCGGGAGCGGAACATGAGTTTCCCGATCGACAGCGTGCTGATCGCCAACCGCGGCGAGATTGCCTGCCGCATCATCCGCACCCTGCGGCGGCTGGGGCTGCGCAGCGTCGCGGTGTATTCAACGGCGGATGCCGATGCGCAGCACGTGCGCCTCGCCGATGTCGCCGTGCCGATCGGCGGTCCGCGTCCACAGGACAGCTACCTGCGCGGCGATGCCATCATCGCCGCCGCGCAAGCCTGCGGCGCGCAGGCAATCCACCCGGGCTACGGGTTTCTCTCGGAGAACGCCGACTTCGCCGAGGCGGTGACGCAAGCCGGGCTGATCTACATCGGACCCAGCGCCGCCAGCACGCGGCGCATGGGTTCCAAGGCCGGCGCCAAGACGCTGATGGCCGCGCATGGCGTACCGGTGGTGCCGGGCTACACCGGCGAGGACCAGGACGCCGCATCCCTCGCGCGCGAGGCCGCGCGCATCGGCTATCCGCTGATGATCAAGGCTGCCTACGGCGGCGGCGGCAAGGGCATGCGCATCGTGCGCAGTGCGGATGAATTCGCCGCGGCGCTGGCCTCGTGCCAGCGCGAGGCACAAGGGGCTTTCGGCAACGCGCGCGTACTGGTCGAGCGCTACATCGAACACCCGCGCCATATCGAATTCCAGATTTTCGGCGACCAGCACGGCCACGTCGTGCACCTCAACGAGCGCGAATGCTCGGCGCAGCGCCGCTACCAGAAGGTGATGGAAGAAACCCCCTCGCCCTTCCTCACGCCCGAACTGCGCACGCGCATGGGCGCCGCCGCCATCGCCGCGGGCAAAGCGCTGGATTACTGCAACGCCGGCACGGTGGAGTTCATCGTCGATCCGCAGGGCGAGTTCTATTTCATGGAGCTCAACGCACGTCTGCAGGTCGAGCATCCGATCACCGAATGGACCCTGGGCCTGGATCTGGTCGAATTGCAATTGCGCATCGCCGCGGGCGAACCGCTGCCCGACGCGCTGCTGGCCGGCACGCCGGCGCAGAACGGCCACGCCATCGAGTTGCGCCTGTACGCCGAAGATCCGGCGCAAGGCTTCCTGCCCGGCTCGGGTCGCCTCGAGCATCTGGCACTGCCGGCACCCTCGCCGCACGTGCGTGTCGACAGCGGCGTGATCGAAGGCGATACGGTGAGCATTTTCTATGACCCGATGCTCGCCAAGCTCATCGTCTGGGACCAGGACCGTCCGCGCGCGCTGGCGCGCATGGCAGAGGCGCTGGCCGCCTGTCATGTGCATGGGCCCAAGTCCAACGTCGCGTTCCTCGAACGCCTGATCGCGCATCCGGCGGTGCGCGAAGGCCGCATCGACACCGGCTATCTCGATCGTGCGCTGGACGAGTTCCTGCCTGCCACCACGTCA
Organism: Rhodanobacter sp.; assembly: GCA_022730075.1. GTDB lineage: Bacteria > Pseudomonadota > Gammaproteobacteria > Xanthomonadales > Rhodanobacteraceae > Metallibacterium. The sequence continues at coordinate 15,124 of DZBX01000018.1, forward strand.
TTCGACACCACCGCCGTGCTTGCGGCAGCGGTCGCAACCCTTCTGCACGCCGAATCCGCAGCGGCACGCACCGAGACCTCGCCCTGGGCGACACCCGACGCCTGGCGCCTGCAAGGTGCCGCACCACGCGAGTTGTACTTGCAGCAGGGCGATGCACGGCTGCGCATCCAGGCGCGCGGCTACGGCGGCGACTACGCGCTGCATGTCGAAGGCCACGCTGCTGCTTTCGTCGTGGCCGGCGCGCGGCGCGATGGCGATGTGCTCAGCCTGCGTCTCGATCAGCGCGCTCTGCGCCTGCGCGTGCACCAGGCCGGCGACGCGCTGGAAGTGCAGCGTGACGGCACGCGCCACGCTTTCGTGCTGGCGCCGGCCCATGTGTCCGGAGATGTCGGCGCCGTGCACGACGACGCCGTCCGCGCGCCCATGCCAGGACGCATCGTGCTGGTGCAGACCGAGGTCGGCCAGACGGTAGCCGCCGGCACCGTGCTGCTGGTGATGGAAGCCATGAAAATGGAGCTGTCCCTGCGCGCGCCGCGCGCCGGCATCGTCGCGACGGTGCAGGCCGTGGCCGGCGACTTCGTCGAAGCCGACAGCGTGCTGATCCGTTTCGAGTGAACGCCGCTGCCGATATGATCGGCGCATGACCGGCGCCACGCGCGCCGGCGTCCGAGACCCCTCATGAGTCGCATGCTTTACAACGAGGACGCCTACCTGCAGCAGTGCGAGACGCGTATCCATGCACTGCATGCTGGCGCCGTCGAACTCGAGGCAACCGTGTTTTATCCGCTGGGTGGCGGACAACCCGGCGACAGCGGCTGGCTGCTCGGCCCGGACGGGCAGCGTCTGCGCATCGGCGATACGCGCCGCGACCGCGAAACGGGCGCGATCCTGCATCTGCTCGAAGCCGGCAGCCAGGCGCCGCCCGCGGGCAGCGCCGTGCGCGTCGAGATCGACTGGGCGCGACGCCATCGCCACATGCGCATGCACACCTGCCTGCACCTGCTCTCGGCCGTGGTCCCTCACGGCGTCACCGGCGGCAATCTCAGCGCCGAAAGCGGCCGCCTGGACTTCGATGCGGAAGGCGTCGCCCTGGATGCCGAATTCATTCAAGCCGAGCTGGCACGCCTGATCGCCGAGGACCATCCGCTGCACATGCGCCTGATCAGCGGTACCGAACTGGCCGCGCAGCCCGAATTGATCAAGACGCTTTCGGTCAAGCCACCCATGCATCTGCCGCAGATCCGCTTGATCGAAATCGAAGGCACCGACCTGCAACCCTGCGGTGGCACGCACGTCGCGCGCACCGGAGAGATCGGCGCGGTGCGCGTGCTCAAGATCGAAAGCAAGGGCGCACGCAATCGCCGCGTGGTGCTGGGCTTCGCGGAGGATGCGGCATGAGCGAAACGGTACGCGTGATCGAGGTCGGCCCGCGCGATGGCCTGCAGAACGAGCAGACCATCGTGCCCACGCAGATCAAGATCGAGCTGATCGAGCGCCTCGCGGATTGCGGCTACGACACCGTGGAGGCCACCAGCTTCGTCAGCCCGAAGTGGATACCGCAACTGGCCGACGCCGAAGCGGTGATGCACGGCCTGCAGCGCAAGCCCGGCGTGCACTATCCGGTACTGGTGCCGAATCTGCAGGGCTATGCGCGTGCGCGCGCCGCCGGTGCCAGCGAGATCGCGGTGTTCACCGCAGCCTCCGAAGCCTTCAACCGCAGGAACATCAACGCCTCGATCGATGAATCCATCGCGCGCTTCGAGCCAGTGCTGACGCAGGCGCGCGCCGATGGTGTGCGCGTGCGCGGCTATGTCTCCACCGTGCTCGGCTGCCCGTATCAGGGCGAGGTTCCGCTGGCCGACGTGGTGCGCGTGGCCGCGCGCCTGCACGCGCTGGGCTGCGAGGAGATTTCACTGGGCGACACCATCGGCGTGGGCACGCCGGGCAAGGCGCGCGCGATGCTGCGCGCGGTCGCCGAGGCCGTGCCCATGGACGCGCTGGCGGTGCACTTCCACGATACCTACGGGCAGGCGCTGGCCAACATCCTCGCCTGCCTGGAGGACGGCGTGCGCGTCGTCGATGCCGCCGTGGCCGGCACCGGCGGCTGTCCCTACGCGCGCGGCGCCAGCGGCAACGTGGCCAGCGAGGACGTGATCTACATGCTGCACGGCATGGGTATGCAAACCGGGGTGGACCTGGATGCGCTCGTCGCGACCGGCCACTGGCTGATGGCGCAGCTTGGCCGCGGCAACGGCAGCCGCGTCGGCCAGGCGCGCGGCGCGGCGGCATGAGCGCGCCATGGCGAATTCGCCCGATCACGGCGGCCGACGACGCGGCGATGGCGGCGGTGATCCGTATCGTGATGCCCGAGTTCGGCGCCATGGGCCAGGGCTTTGCCCTGCATGACCCGGAAGTGGACTGGCTGAGCCGCGCCTACACCGCGCCACGCAGCGCCTATTTCGTGGTCGAACAGGATGGCTGCGTCACCGGCGGTGGCGGTGTCGCGCCGCTGCTCGGCGGCAGCGCTGACACCTGCGAGCTGCGCAAGATGTACTTCATGCCGGCGCTGCGCGGGCTGGGCGCGGGCCGTGCGCTGATGACGTGCTGTCTGGATGCCGCGCGCGCATTCGGCTTCCGCCAGTGCTACATCGAGACCCTCACCGGCATGGATGCGGCGCAGGCGCTGTATCTGCGCTCCGGCTTCGCGCGCATCGACGCGCCGCTGGGCGGCACTGGCCACCATGGCTGTGACCGCTACTACCTGCGCAGGCTGGATTGACGCAGCGGATCGATGCACGCCGATCGCCCCTGCGCGATCGGCAAACGCAAGCCGTCGCGCGCGGTTAAAATCGCGCTTTCGATTGCAGTGAAACCTCCCATGCAGCTCGATCAAGTCAAGGCCGTCATCAGCGGCGGCGCCTCCGGCCTCGGTCACGCCGTGGCCACGCATCTGATCCAGCACGGCGCACGCGTATGCCTGCTCGATGTCAATGCCGAACGCGGCGCACAGGCCGCGCAAGCGCTGGGACCGCTGGCGCAGTTCCTGCGCACCGATGTCGGCGACGAAGATGAGGTCACCGCCCATCTCGCTCGCGCAGCCGAGGCCATGGGCGGCCTCAACGCCGCGGTCAGCTGTGCCGGCATCCTTGGCGCCGGGCGCGTGCTGGGCAAGGACGGTCCCATGCCGCTGGCCACCTTCGCGCGCACCATCGGCGTCAATTTGATCGGCAGCTTCAACCTGACCAAGGCCGCCGCCAACCTGATGCAGCACAACGCCGCGGGTGAGGATGGCGAGCGCGGCGCGATCGTGCTCACCGCCTCGATCGCCGCCTACGAAGGGCAGATCGGCCAGGCTGCTTACGCCGCATCGAAAGGCGGCGTGGTCGGCATGACCCTGCCCATGGCGCGCGAATTCGCGCGCATCGGCGTGCGCGTGATGACCATCGCGCCCGGCGTGTTCCACACGCCCATGGTGGATGGCATGCCGCCGCAGGTCTATGACAGCCTGTGCGCGCAGGTGCCCTACCCGCCACGCCTGGGCCAGCCGCAGGAGTTCGCCGAAACCGTGGCCTTCATCCTCGGCAACCGCTATCTCAACGGCAGCGTGATCCGCCTCGATGGCGCCATCCGCCTGCAACCGAAATGATCCCCCACATGCTGCGAGCACCCCGATGAAAGCCTCAGATATCAAGCGCGGCAATGCCGTCGAACACGCGGGCAAGACCTGGCAGGTGCGCGAGGTCGAGAAAAGTTCGCCCAGCGCGCGCGGCGGCAACACCACGTACCGCTTCGCGCTGTACGCCATCCCCGGCGGCCAGCGTCTGGACCTGACCTTGCGCGCCGACGACGAACTGCGCGAAGTCGAACTGAGTCGCCGCCAGGCCCATTTCTCGTACAAGGACAGCGACGGTTACGTGTTCATGGACACCGAGGATTTCACCCAGTACATCCTCACCGGCGAACTGCTCGGCGACAGCGCCGGCTACATCATCGACGGACTGGATGGCTGCTACGTGCAGTTGATCGACGACCAGCCGGTGGGCCTGCAGTTGCCGCCCAGCGTGAGCCTGCGCGTGGTCGAGACCGCGCCCGAACTGAAGGGCGCTTCGGCCACCAAGCGACCCAAGCCGGCGCGTCTGGAGACCGGGATCGAAATCCAGGTGCCCGAATACATCGGCGTCGATGACCAGGTGCTGGTCAGCACGCTGACCGGCGAATTCGCCGGCCGCGCCTGAGCCGCGCGGCGATGGCGATGCGCGCGCCCCGCCATCCAGCGCGCGCGGCAGCCCGCTGGTGAACGCGCCGCGCTGGTCGTTGCAGCGTGTGCTGGACAGCAGTCTGCTGCGCTTCAACCGCCCCGATGTGCCGTTGATCGTGGCCACCCGCAACGCCGCCGGCGTGGTGCTGCCACTGCTGCTCGGGCTGGTCTTCGACAAGCTCGGCGTCGGCATCTGGATGGCGCTGGGCGCGCTGGTGGTGATGTTTTCCGATCAGCCCGGCCCGTATCGACAGCGGCTGCTGCACATCGCCCTGGCGGCACTGGGCGCGGCGCTGGCAGGCTGGGCCGGGTTCGTGTTCGGCGCGCAGCGCGACATCATGATCGTGCTGGCCCTGCTGCTCGGATTCGGCGGCGGCCTGCTGGTGCAGTTCGGCGCCGCCGCGTCGCGCATCGGCATGACCAGCATGATCCTGCTGGTGATCGCCGGCGCCACGCCCATGCCGCTGCGCCAGGCCATGCTGGATGGGCTTTTGCTGCTCGCCGGCGGATTGCTGCAGGCACTGCTGGCGGTGGCGGCGTGGCCACTCGGGCGCTGTCGCCCGCAACGCCTGCTGCTGGCGCAGATCTATCGCGAGCTGGCGCAGCTGACGCGACAGCGCCCCGGCGACGATGACGCGCCACCGCTGAGCGAGCGCATGCTGGATGCGCAGACGATGCTGCTTGGCGAGCGCGACGCGCACGGGCGCGCCAGCGAGGCACTGTTGGTGCTGCTCGATGCCGCGGAACAATTGCGCCTGCACGTGCTGGCCAGGGACAGTGCCCTGAACACGTCGGCACTGCGTCAGGAAACAGCCGTCGTGCTCGATGCCATCGCCGCGGCACTGCAGACCGGCACGCCAAGCGCCGCGGCCACGGAAGCGCTGCAGCGCCTGCAGCAGCACGATGCGGCAGCCGGCATGGCGCAGGCTGCCATGCTGGCGCCACTGGCGCGCGCGGTGCGCAATGCCAACTGGGCCGGCAGCGCGGGCGAGCTGCGCGCGGCGGCCGCGGAACGCAGCCTGCCACCCGCACTGCGCGGCGATTCACCCTGGGTGCAATTGCGCGCCAATCTCAACATGAAATCAGCGGCATTCCGCCACGCGCTGCGCATGGCCGTCGCGCTGGCGCTGGGCGTGGCCGTCGAGCGCTATCTCGGGCTGGCACACGGCTACTGGCTGCCGATGACGCTGGCGATCGTGCTGCGCGCGGATTTCGCCGCCACGCTCAGCTTCGGCGTGCAACGCGCGCTGGGCACGGTGCTCGGCCTGCTGCTGACCACGCTGCTGCTCAATCTCGGCGGCGGCATGCTGCTCTCGATCCTGCTGCTGGGCGCACTGGCGTTCCTGTTTCGCTGGCTGGGCAACAGCAACTACCTGCTGGCGGTAGCCGCGCTGACCGGCGCTGTGGTCATCCTGCTGGCCATGGCGGGCGAATCCGCGGCGCAGTCCATGCACGATCGCCTGGTCGCCACCTTGCTGGCCTGCGGCGCCGCGCTGGGTGGCTATCTGTTGTGGCCGACCTGGGAACGCACGCGCATTCAACCGGCACTGGCGGCGATGTTGCGCGCATACGCCGATTACCTCGCGGCCTTGACCGGCGCCGACGCGCGTCGGCTCGCGCACATGCGCGCCGCATCGCGTCTGGCGCGGGTCAACGCGCTGGCCTCGCTGGAGCGCCTGCGCGGCGAGCCCTTCGCCACAGCGGAACTGCGCATGCGCGCCGAGCGTGTATTCGCGCACGCCAATCGTCTGGTGCGCAGCGCGATGAGTCTGGAGCTGCTGCCCGTGGAGCAACGCGCCACCCCGGCCGCGGCGGCATGGCTGCGGCAATGCGCCGAAAGCGTCGGCGCCTGCGCGCGCCATCTGGACGGCGCCCGCGACGTGGTGCTGCCGGCGCCGCCCGCAGCTCCTGGCGAACGCCTGACTCTGCAACGCCTGGCCGACGCCGTGCATGCACTGCAGACCGTGCTGCAGCCGGCAGTGGCGGCCGGTGCCGGCACGGACTGAGATTCGCGTCCACGGCACCGGTGCGACGCGGCGCTACACTTCAATCTCTCCCGAGTCCGCCATGTCAGGAACGCCCATGTCCAAGCCCGGAATTCGCACCGCTCCCGTCCTGCTCAGCGCGCTGCTGCTCGCCGCCGCCACCCTCAGCGCGCACGCCACCGACTATCAACTGGCCGATGGCCGGGTGCACTTCAGCGCCCCCGACGGGTGGCCGCAAATCATGATGCAGACCAGTGGCAATCCGCAGTTCATGGCCTTTCAGGTGCCCGATCCATCACCGATCGCCCAGCGCGTGCTGGCCCGTGTCACCGTCACCGTGGTGAAGATGCTCAATGGCCCCGCGTTCCAGCAGTGGGTCAACCAGCGCGTGCAGCACAGCCATCAATTGCCTGGCTATGAATCGGTGGCGCAGCCTGGCTCGAGCAGCAATGTGGTGCGTTATACCGCGCTGGAGAGCGGCGTGCGCATGAGCTACAGCGAGCGCTATTTCCTCAAGGGTCTCGATGGCGTGCAACTGCGCTGCCTGCGCCCCAATCGCGGCGAGGTCGACGCGGCCTGGGTGGCCAGTTTCGACAAGGGCTGCGACGCGATTGCCGCGAGCCTGCAACAAGGCGGTTGAACGTGGCCGCACTGGCCGCCGAGGAGACGCGCGCGCTGACGCTGGACGCGAATGATGCGCTCAGCGCATGGCGCGATGCGTTTCTGATCCCACCGCATGGCGCGGGTGAGCAGGCGTATTTCTGCGGCAACTCGCTGGGCCTGCAGCCGCGCGCCGTGCGCGCCGCACTGGATGCCGAACTGGACAGTTGGGCGCGGCGCGCGGTGGAAGGCCACTTCGAAGGCCCGCAGCCATGGATGGATGTGCAGGACGACCTGCAGCAGATGCTGGCGCCGCTGGTCGGCGCCGCGCCCGCCGACGTGGTGGTGATGAACACGCTCAGCGTCAACCTGCAATTGCTGCTGGCCAGCTTTTATCGGCCGCAAGGCGCGCGCAACGCCATTCTGGTCGAGCGCGGCGCATTTCCATCGGACCGGCACGTGGTGGTTTCACACCTCGCCTGGCATGGCCTGGACGAATCCGCGCTGATCGAAGTCGACCCCGACGCGCACGGCGTTTTCAGCAACGACGTCTTCGCGGACGCGTTCGCGCAACAGGGCACGCGCATCGCGCTGGCGCTGTTGCCGGGCGTGCAATATCGCAACGGGCAGGTGTTTGACATCGCCGGGTTGACCGATCTGGCGCATCGCCATGGCGCCATCGCCGGCTTCGATCTGGCGCATGCCGTGGGCAATATCCCACTGGCCCTGCACGACTGCGGCGTCGATTTCGCCGCGTGGTGCAGCTACAAATACCTCAACGCCGGCCCCGGCGCGCCCGGCGGCGTGTTCGTGCATCCGCGCCATGCGCAGCGGCCACGCCTGGCCGGTTGGTGGGGCCATGCGCAGGCCACGCGTTTCCAGATGGCGGCCGAGTTCGTGCCCGAGCAGGGCGCGCGCGGCTGGCAATTGTCCAATCCGCCGATCCTGGCGATGGCGCCGCTGCGTGCCAGCCTGGCACCGTTCGCCAGCATCGGCATGCCGGCGCTGCGCGCGCGCGCACTGCGCCTGACCGGCTATCTCGATGAACTGCTGCGCACGCATGCGGCGAACATCATCGAGATCCTGACTCCCGGCGACGAGTCCCGGCGCGGCAGCCAGCTCAGCCTGCGCGTGCGCGCCGGACGCGAGGCGGGGCGCGCGCTGTTCGCGCACCTTGTCACGCAGGGTGTGCTTGGCGACTGGCGCGAGCCGGACGTGATCCGCCTGGCGCCGGTGCCGCTGTACAACCGGCACATGGATTGCCTGCGCGCGGTGCGCACCATCGTGGATTGGGCGCAGGCGTGAAAAACCCCGCATCGGCGGGGTTTGCTTCAGTGTCCACGGCTGATGGCGCGGCGAACAGGCGCGCTTACTCGCCGATCTGCTTGCGCAGGTGCTCGCGACGTTCCTGCGCATCGAGGCTGAGCGTGGCGATGGGGCGCGCTTCCAGGCGCTCCAGGCCGATGTCCTCGTCGGTCTCCTCGCAAAAGCCGTAGCGACCTTCCTCGATGCGGCGCAGCGCCTTGTCGATCTTGGCGATGAGCTTGCGGTAGCGGTCGCGCGTGCGCAGCTCCAGCGAGTTCTCGGTTTCGCGCGTGGCGCGCTCGGCGTCGTCACCGACATCGCGCACTTCCTCGCGCAGATTGTCCATGGTCTGCCGCGATTCCTCGACCAGCTGCTCGCGCCAGCCGCGCAACTTGTTGCGGAAATACGCGAGGTGCCGAGGATTCATGTACTCCTCGCTGGCCTTGGGCTTGTAGCCCTTCGGCAGCTCGATGTGCGTGGATGCAGGCAATGCGTAACGACCATCGTCACGGGTGAGCGCGACATCGTCGATGGATTTGATGGGGGGGGCTTTGATCGAATTCACGTTGCTGCTTGGTTTGACGACGGATTTGCCAGCCGCGGGAGTTGGCAGCTTGGCAGCGTGTGATTGCATGGGTTTGACTGTGGTGGACTTGCCGGCCTTGCCGGATTTGACGATTGCGTGACCGTGCCCGGCGGGCTGCTTGACGTGCTTGGGCGCGGGCTTGCCAGCGGCTTTGCCCGCCGACCTGCTGACCGGTTTGGCGGCAGGCTTGCGCGCGGGCAGCTTCTTCGCTGCGCCCTTGCCGGCTGGCAATTTCTTCGCGGGTGTCTTCTTGACCACCGGATGCGCGCGGGCTGCCTTGGGGGCCGCGGACTTCTTGGTGGCGGGCTTCCTGGTCACCGACTTCTTGGCCACGGGCTTCCTGGCAGCCACGACAGAGCGTTTGGCCGGCGCAGGCTTGTGCGCGACGGGGGCTTTCCTGGCCGCCGCAGCCTTTTTCGCCAGCGGTTTCTTTGCCGCGACCGGTTTCTTCGCCGATTTCGCCGGTTTGGATGCCGCCTTGCTGGCAGCCTTGGCCTTGCCGACGGGTTTGTGCGTTTTCATCATCTCCACTCCGGGGCGGGCGATACCTGCCGCGCGCCTGTCGATGCGGACTTCATGGCCGCGGGCTTCGATGCTTGAGGCTCGAAGGCGGCGTGTTATAGCCTAGTCGCCCTGCCCCGGCAATAAGCGCGTCGTCGCACGCGCTTGCCGCTTCTGGTCCTGCATCGGCGTGACCCGCCTCATTCTTGCCTTGCTGGCGCTGTACAAACGGCTGCTCAGTCCGCTGTTGGGGCAGCGTTGCCGCTTCCACCCGAGCTGCTCGGATTACGCGCGCGTCGCGGTGGCACGCTTCGGCCCGCTGCGTGGCAGCGTGCTGGCGATCTGGCGCATCCTGCGCTGCCAGCCGTTGTGCCATGGCGGCCACGATCCGGTGCCCGAGCACTTCCATCTCACCCGTTGTCATCCCAAGGAATCCGAGCATGAGCGAACACTGGCTGATCCGTGACGCCGAACTGGTCAACGAAGGCCGCCGCTGGCACGCCGATGTGCGCGTGCGCGACGGACGCATCGCGCGCATCGCGCCGAGTCTTGCCGCCGAACCCGGCGAGCAGCTGCTGGAGGCGCGCGGACGCTGGCTGCTGCCGGGGATGATCGATGACCAGGTGCATTTCCGCGAGCCCGGGCTGACGCACAAGGCCGACATCGAACACGAATCGCGCGCCTGCATCGCCGGCGGCATCACCAGCTTCATGGACATGCCCAACACGCGCCCACCGGCGCTGACCGCCGACGTGCTGGAGTCCAAATACGCGCGCGCCGCCGAGGTCAGCCGCGCCAATTACGGCTTCTACATGGGCGCCAGCAACGACAACCTCGAGCACATCAAGCGCCTCGATCCGCAGCGCGCGCCGGGCGTGAAGGTGTTCATGGGCTCCTCGACCGGCAACATGCTGGTCGATGACCCGGCCACGCTGGATGGCATCTTCGCCGCCGCGCCGGTGCCGGTGATCACGCATTGCGAAGACACGCCGATGATCGAGGCCAATCTCGCCGCCGCGCATGCACGTTACGGCGCCGAGATCCCGATCAGCGAGCACCCGCTGATCCGCTCGCGCGAGGCCTGCCTGAAGTCGACCACGCTGGCGATCTCGCTGGCCAGGCGCCACGGCACGCGCCTGCACGTGCTGCACATCTCCACCGCAGACGAACTGGCGCTGTTCGCGCCGGGCCCGGTGCAGGGCAAGCAGATCACCGCCGAGACCTGCGTGCATTACCTGCACTTCTGCGATGCCGACTACGCGCGCCTGGGCAATCGCATCAAATGCAATCCGGCGATCAAGACCGCGGCCGACCGCGCGGCCATCATCCACGCACTGGCCGAGGGCCGCATCGACGTGCTGGCCACCGACCACGCCCCGCATCTGGAAAGCGAAAAAGCGCAGGATTACGAGCACGCGCCCTCCGGTCTGCCGCTGGTGCAATACGCGCTGCAACTGGCGCTGGAGCGCGTGTTCGATGGCCAGCTCACGCTCGAACGCGTGGTCGAGGCCGCCTGCCACGCGCCCGCGCTGCGCTTCGACGTGCGCGAGCGCGGTTTCCTGCGCGAGGGCTACCACGCCGATCTGGTGCTGGTGGACCCGACGCGTCCGCACGCGGTCGCGCGCACCGAAATCCTGTCCAAGTGCGGCTGGTCGCCGTTCGAGGGCGAGACCCTGCGCAGTTCAGTCGCGGCGACCTTTGTCAATGGCAGCCTGGCTTTCGACGGCACGCAGGTGATCGACAGCGTGCGCGGACAGCGCCTGGGCTTCGCGCGTCGATGATGCGTCGGAGATGGATCGGCTGCGCGGGTTAAAATCGCGCTCTTTGCGCATCAACCCATGAACGACTCCACCGCCGCTGCCGTGACTCCAGCGCCCCTGCAGACCCCACCGCCGCTGCCCATCGACGCACGTCAGTGGCGGCGCTGGGCCAAGCCGCCCGGCGCGGGTCTGGCGCTGGCGCTGTGCGAGGCCGCGCGCGCCAGCGATGCGCCGCTGGTGGTGATCACCGCCGACAGCGCCGCCGCGCTGGCCCTGGAACGGGATCTGGCCGTGTTCGCCGCGACGCTGCCGGTGCTGGCCCTGCCCGACTGGGAAACACTGCCCTACGAGCTGTTCTCGCCGCATGGCGAGATCGTCGCGCAGCGCATCGCCACGCTGCACCGCCTGCCCGGGTTGGGTCAGGGCGTGCTGGTGCTGCCGGTGGCCACGCTGATGCAGCGTCTGGCGCCGCGCAGTTATCTGGCGCAATCCGGGCTGCAACTGGCGCGCGGCCAGAAGCTGGACCTGGACAGCGAGACGCATCGCCTGGAAACCAGCGGTTACCGGCGCGTGGCGCAAGTGGGAGACCCGGGCGAATTCGCAGTGCGTGGCGCGGTGCTGGACATCTACCCCAGTGGCGCGCCGTTGCCCTACCGCATCGAGCTGCTCGACGATGAAATCGAATCCTTGCGCAGCTTCGATGCCGAGACCCAGCGCTCGCTGCACACGCTGGATCGCATCGATCTGTTGCCTGCGCGCGAGTTTCCACTGACCGAGGACGCCGTGCGCGGCTTTCGCGCGCGGCTGCGCGAGCGTTTCCCCATCGACGTGCGCCACTGCCCGGTCTACCAGGACCTGCGCGAAGGCAGCACGCCGGCCGGCATCGAGTATTACCTGCCGCTGTTCTTCGCGGTGACCGAAACACTGTTCGAGTATCTGCCGACGCGCGCGGTGTTCGTGCTGGACGACGCGGCACTGGATGCCGGCGAGCGCTTCTGGCAGCAGACCGAGGCGCGTCACGCGCAGCGCGCGCACGACCTCGAGCGCCCGATCCTGCCGCCCGCCGAGTTGTATCTGCCGCCGCAGGCGCTGCGCGAGCAGCTCAACCGCTGTCGCCGCGTCGAGCTGTGCGCTGCCGGCACCGCGCACGCGCAGTTGCTGGACATCGCCGCCGCGCCGCAGGTGCAGGCCACGCCGCACAGCAGCCCCGCGCAGATGTTGCATGCGCTGCTGCAGGGCCTGCGCGGCAGCGTGCTGCTGAGCGCCGATTCACCGGGGCGCCGCGAAATGCTGCGCGAGCTGCTGACCGCGAGCGGGCTTGGCGCCGAAACCGTGGCCGACTGGCCCGCGTTCCTGGCCTGGCGCGCCACGCGCCCGGCGGCAGCGGCAGCGGCAGCACCGCACCTTGCACTCGGCGTGGCCGCGCTCAGCGCCGGCTTCGTCCTGCCCGCGGCCGGCATCAGCGTACTCAGCGAACACGAGCTGGTCGGCGAACGCGTGCGCCAGGAGCACACGCGCCGTCGCGGCGCGGCGCGCGATCCGGAGGCGGTGCTGCGCGACCTGACCGAACTCAACATCGGTGCACCGATCGTGCATGTCGACCATGGCGTCGGCCGCTACGCCGGCCTGCTCAGCCTGGACGTCGGCGGCAGCACCGGCGAGTTCCTCGCGCTGGAATACGCCAAGGGCGCCAGACTCTACGTGCCCGTGGCGCAACTGGGACTGGTCAGCCGCTACAGCGGCGCCGCGCCCGAGCTGGCGCCGCTGCACAGCCTCGGCGGCGATGCCTGGGAGCGCGCCAAGCGCAAGGCCGCCGAAAAGGTACGTGACGCCGCGGCCGAGCTGCTTGGCCTGCACGCCGAACGCGCGGCGCGCGGCGGCGCCGAACTGCGCGCCGATCCGGCCTTGTATGCGCAATTCGCGGCCAGCTTCCGTTTCGAGGAAACCCCCGACCAGGGCAGCGCGATCGAAGCCGTGCTGGCCGACATGGCGGCGCCCAGTCCCATGGACCGCGTGGTCTGCGGCGACGTCGGCTTCGGCAAGACCGAGGTCGCGTTGCGCGCCGCGTTCGTGGCCGCGCTGGCCGGGCGCCAGGTCGCGGTGCTGGTGCCGACCACGCTGCTGGCACAGCAGCACTGGCAGAACTTCCGCGACCGCATGGCCGACTGGCCGATCCGTATCGAGGCACTGACCCGTTTCCAGTCGCGCAACGAAGCCAGCGCGGCGCTGCAGCGCCTGGCCCACGGCGAAATCGACATCGTCATCGGCACGCACCGGCTGCTGCAAAGCGACGTGAAATTCGCGCGCCTGGGTCTGGTGATCGTCGATGAGGAACACCGTTTCGGCGTGCGCCACAAGGAGCAGCTCAAGCGTCTGCGCGCCGAGGTCGACCTGCTCACGCTGACCGCCACGCCAATTCCGCGCACGCTGAACATGGCGATGATGGGCATGCGCGATCTGTCCATCATCGCCACGCCGCCCGCGCAGCGCCTGGCGGTGAAAACCGTGATCACGCCATGGGATGCGGCGCTGATCCGCGAAGCGTTCCAGCGCGAGCTGGCGCGCGGCGGGCAGATCTATTTCCTGCACAACGAGGTCGACAGCATCGAGCGCATCGCGCGCGAGCTGGCCGAACTGGTGCCGGAGGCGCGCCTGCGCATCGCGCACGGGCAGATGCCCGAGCGCGCGCTGGAAAGCGTGATGATCGATTTTCACCGCCAGCGCTTCAACACGCTGGTGTGCACCACCATCATCGAATCCGGCATCGACATACCCAGCGCCAACACGATCCTGGTGAACCGCGCCGACAAGTTCGGTCTGGCCCAGCTGCACCAGCTGCGCGGCCGCGTCGGGCGCTCGCACCACCGCGCGTATGCCTACCTGATCGTGCCCGAGCGCGCCGCGCTCAGCGCCGACGCCGAAAAACGCCTGACCGCGCTGGCCTCGCTGGAGGAACTGGGCGCCGGCTTCACCCTGGCCACGCACGACATGGAAATCCGCGGCGCCGGCGAACTGCTGGGCGAGGAGCAGTCCGGCCAGATCGAGGCCATCGGCTTCACCCTGTACACCGAGCTGCTCGATCGCGCGGTGCGCGCGCTGCGCCAGGGCAAGGTGCCCGATTACAGTTTCGACGCCGAGCACGAGGCCGAGATCGTGCTGCACACACCCTTGCTGATCCCGGATGATTATCTGCCCGACGTGCACGCGCGCCTGACCTTGTACAAGCGCATCGCCAGCGCTGGCACGCCAACTGAGCTGCGCGAGCTGCAAGTGGAAATGATCGATCGCTTCGGCCTGCTGCCGCAGCCGACGCGCGACCTGTTCGCCGCGGCCGAATTGAAACTGGC
>DZBX01000019.1:0-9971 GCA_022730075.1 Rhodanobacter sp.
CGACTCTGTTGCGGGGTGGAGCAGTCTGGCAGCTCGTCGGGCTCATAACCCGAAGGTCGCAGGTTCAAATCCTGCCCCCGCTACCAGACTTTCTGAACAAGAAAGCCTCCTCGTGAGGCTTTTTTGTTGGCCGCAGGAGTGAGGCGCCGTCGAGGCGGCGTTTGAACAGGGCGGTCACGCCCTTTTTTTGTTTGTGCAGGACGGAGATTTGGACGCGCGCGCACTGGCGGAACGCATCGGGCCCATGTTGGCCGGCATCGGTCTCGAATGTCTCGGGATCGAGTGGGTGACGCATGGTCACGGTGGCACGCTGCGCGTGTACATCGAGGCTGCAGATCGCGAGGTTGATGTCGAGGATTGCGCCGCGGCCAGCCGCACGCTGTCCACTTGGCTTGATGTCGAGGATCCGGTTCCCGGCCAGTACACGCTCGAGGTTTCCTCGCCTGGTCTCGATCGGCCGCTGTTCACGGCCGCGCATTTCGCGCGCCAACTCGGCGCCGAGGTGCGCGTCACGCTCAAGCTGCCGCAGCATGGACGCCGCCGCCTGCGTGGGCGCGTGCAGGCGGTTGATGACCAGCAGATCACCGTGGATGTCGATGGCGTGCCATTCACTTTTGCTGGCGATGCGTTTGAAAGCGCACGCCTGGTTCCCGATTGGGTGGCGCTGGGTTATGCGCCGCAGCCCAAACAGGGCGTGATCGAGGGCAACATTAAACCGGCACCTCGTGGCAAACGCGCCACACGCAAGCTTGAAACCCCTCCAGTCAGTCAATGATCCGAACGGGCGCCTGCCCGGGAGTAGCGAAATGAGCAAAGAACTGATGCTGGTCGTCGATGCGGTCGCCAACGAGAAAGGTGTCGCGCGCGAAATCATTTTCGAGGCACTGGAAGCGGCGCTGGCATCGGCTGCGAAGAAGCGATATCCCGATCAGGATGTCGCCATCCGGGTCAGCATCGATCGCGACAGTGGTGAGTACTCGTCCTTCCGCCGCTGGGAAGTCGTGGCCGACGATGTGGTCATGGAGTCACCCGAGCGCATGACGCGCCTGATGGATGCGATCGAGGAACGCGCCGACATCCAGGTTGGCGAGTTCATCGAGGAACCCATCGACAATCCCGAGTTCGGGCGCATCGCCGCGCAGGCGGCCAAGCAGGTGATCGTGCAGCGCGTACGCGAGGCCGAGCGCGAGTTGGTGCTGGATGCTTACCGCGATCGCGTCGGCGAGCTGCTGACAGGCGTGGTCAAGCGCGTCGAGCGCGGCAGCATTTATCTGGACCTGGGCGGCAATGTCGAGGCCTTCATCCCACGCGAACGCGCCATTCCGCGCGAAACCGTGCGCGTCGGCGATCGTTTGCGCGGCTATCTGCAGGAGATTCGCGCCGAGGTGCGCGGGCCGCAATTGTTCATCTCGCGCACCGCGCCCGAATTCATGATCGCGCTGTTCAAGCTGGAAGTGCCCGAGGTGGGCCAGGGCTTGGTCGAAATCAAAGCCTGCGCGCGCGATCCTGGTGATCGCGCCAAGATCGCGGTGCTGGCACACGACCATCGCACCGACCCCATCGGCGCCTGCATCGGCATGCGTGGTTCGCGCGTGCAGGCGGTCGCCAACGAGCTCAACGGCGAACGTGTCGACATCGTGCTGTGGAACGACAACCCCGCGCAATTCGTGATCAACGCCATGGCGCCGGCGCAGGTCGAGTCGATCATCGTCGATGAAGACAAGCACTCGATGGATATCGCCGTGCCCGAAGGCGAGTTGTCCAAGGCCATCGGTCGCGGCGGTCAGAACGTCAAGCTCGCCAGCAAGCTCACCGGCTGGCAGCTCAACGTGATGACCCAGGCGCAGGTGCAGGCCAAGAGCGAGGATGAGCAAAAAGCCGCGCTTGCTCTGTTCATGGACAAGCTCGAGGTGGACACCGAGATCGCGCAGATCCTGGTGCAGGAGGGTTTTTCCACGGTCGAGGAAATCGCTTACGTGCCGACCGCCGAGTTGCTGGCGGTGGAAGGCTTCGATGAAGATATCGTCGAGGAGTTGCGTGCGCGTGCCCGCGATGCGTTGCTGACCGAGGCGCTGGTCGCTGAGGAAAGCGGCGGTGACTCCGACGCCGAAAGCCTGGATGCCATGGACGGCATGGACTCGGATCTGCTTGCGATACTTGCCGAGCGCGGCATCAATACGCTGGAAGATCTCGGCGATCTCGCGGTGATCGATCTGATGGATATCGAAGGCATGGACGAGTCACGCGCGGCGGCGCTGATCATGGCCGCCCGCGCGCCGATGATCGAGAAGATGGAGCAGGGCGGCTGAGGCCCGGACATGTTCAGCGCACGCTCCCGCGCCCCGATGCGCGGCTCGAAACCTGCGGAGTAGATCGACATGGCTGAAGTCACCATCAAACACCTTGCCACGATGCTGGACATTCCGGCTGACAAGCTGTTGGCCCAGCTCGCCGAGGCGGGCATGCATTTCAAAGGCCCTGACCAGGCCGTCAGCAGCACCGAAAAAATGAAGTTGCTGGGCTTCCTGCGCCGCGCGCATGGCAAGGCTGAAGACGCCAGCGAGACCATCACTGCGCCCACCCACGTCACGCTGAGCCGGCGCAAGGTCAGCGAGATCAAGGTTTCCAGCGGCTCCGGACGCGCGGCAACCTCCAAGACGGTCGCCGTCGAGGTGCGCGCCAAGCGCACTTATGTCAAGCGCAGCGTCATTGCCGACGAATCGGCGGTCGATAGTGAGCGCGAGGACGCGATTCGCAAATTGCGTGAGTCGCAGCAGGAGCGAGATCAACAGCAGGCGCATTTGCTTGAGTCCGATCGTCGCCGTGCCGAGGAATTGGAGCGTCAGCGCGTCGAGGAAGAGGCGCGCAAGCAGGCCGAGATTCTTGCTCAGCAGCAAGCGCAGCAGGCCGCGCTGGAGGCTGCGCGTGGCGAAGGGGAAGCCAAGTCCGCGTCGCCCGGGGAAAGTGTGGCGGCTGCAGGCGAAGCGCGCGCGCATCCGCCGCGCGAGCGCGCCAAGGCGGATAAGCCGGCACGCGCGCCGGAAGCTCCGCATCGGCATCGCATCCCGGATCGCGGTTCGCATCGCGCGCCTGCGGGTGGCGACAGTGATGCTGGGCGCTTTTCCGGAGGCGAGCTGCACTTGACCGAAGCCGAGCGCGCGCGCCGCGCCGGGCGCCGCAAGCCCGGCAAGGGCAAGCCCGAAGCAGGCCGTGCCGCTGCCGGCCAGCATGCGTTTTCCAAGCCCACCGCGCCGGTGGTGCGCGAGGTCGCCATTGGCGACAGCATCGTGGTGGCGGACCTGGCGCAGAAGCTGGCGGTCAAAGGCGCCGATGTGGTCAAGGCGCTGTTCAAGATGGGCGTCATGGCGACCATCAATCAGGGCATCGATCACGACACCGCGGTGCTGGTGGTCGAGGAACTCGGTCACCAGGCGGTGCGTGCCACCGAGAACGACGCCGAGACCAAACTGGTGGCACAGGCCGAGGCCGTCGGCGAGCGCGTGCCGCGTCCACCCGTGGTCACCATCATGGGCCATGTCGATCACGGCAAGACGTCGCTGCTGGACTATATTCGCCGCACCAAGGTCGCGGCGGGTGAGGCGGGTGGCATCACCCAGCACATCGGTGCGTATCACGTCGAGACCGGCAAGGGCGTGGTCACCTTTCTCGACACGCCCGGCCACGCGGCCTTCACCGCGATGCGCGCGCGTGGCGCCAGGCTGACCGACATCGTGGTGCTGGTGGTGGCCGCGGATGACGGGGTGATGCCGCAGACGGTCGAGGCCGTGCAGCATGCGCGCGCCGCCAAGGTGCCGCTGATCATCGCCGTGAACAAGATGGACAAGCCGGATGCCAACCCCGACAACGTCAAACAGGGTCTGGTGCAGCACGAAGTCGTGCCCGAGGAATGGGGCGGTGACACGCAATTCGTGCCGGTGTCGGCCAAGACGGGTGAAGGCGTGGATGCGCTGCTGGATGCGATCTCGGTACAGGCCGAGGTGATGGAATTGCGCGCCGTGGCCGATGGCCGCGCCAGCGGCGTGGTGGTCGAGTCGAGCCTGGACAAGGGCCGCGGTCCCGTGGCCACGGTGCTGGTGCAGTCGGGCCTGTTGACGCGCGGTGACTACGTGGTGTGCGGCACGCAATATGGTCGTGTGCGCGCGCTGTTCGACGAAGCTGGCCTGCAGGTTGCCAGCGCCGGTCCGTCGATTCCGGTACAGATGCTGGGTCTCTCGGGCGTGCCCGAGGCGGGCGATGATCTGGCGGTCGTGGCCGATGAACGCCTGGCCAAGGACGTTGCGCAGCAGCGCGAGCAGAAGCGCCGCGAAACGCGCCTGGTGCGCTCCGGCAATCGCCTCGAGGACTTGATGGCGCAGATGGGCCAGAACGAGGGCCAGCAGCAGACGCTGAACATCGTCGTCAAGACCGATGTGCAGGGCTCGGTCGAGGCGCTGCGCGACGCGCTGGGCAGGATCGGCAACGATCAGGTCAAGGTCAACGTGATTGCATCCGGCGTGGGCGGCATCACCGAGTCCGACGCCACGCTGGCCGCAGCATCCAGGGCGCTGCTGATCGGTTTCAACGTGCGCGCCGACGCCAGCGCGCGCAAGGTCATCGAGGCCAATGGTCTCGATCTGCGCTATTTCTCGATCATCTACGACGTCATCGACCAGGTCACCCAGGCCGCGTCCGGCCTGCTTGGCAACGAGGTGCGCGAGGAGATCATCGGCGTGGCGCAGGTGCGTGATGTGTTTCGCAGCTCGAAGTTCGGCGCCGTGGCCGGCTGCATGGTCATCGAGGGCAGCGTGCGTCGCAACAAGCCGATCCGCGTGCTGCGCGACAACACCGTGCTGTTCCAGGGCGAGCTGGAATCGCTGCGTCGCTTCAAGGAGGCCGTCGAGGAAGTGCGCAACGGCATGGAGTGCGGCATCGCGGTCAAGCAATACAACGATGTGCGCGCAGGCGACCAGATCGAGTGCTTCGAGCGCATCGAGGTCAAGCGTACCCTGTAGCCTGCGCGTGCAGACTGGCGATGGCGCATGCGCCGTCGCCAGTCGCGGTGTCTGATGGGCCATGCGCCCGCCGCGCCGCATGCGCCCTGATCCACGCCGCATCCAGAGCCCAGCCGTCATGTCGCCATCCTTCAACCGCACCGATCGCGTTTCCGCCGAGCTACGCCGCGAACTGGGCACGCTGGTGCATGCCGCGGTGCGCGATCACGCGTTGCCTTCGGTCAGTGTTTCCGATGTCGAGGTCACCCGCGATCTGGACATGGCGACGGTCTGGGTCATTGCGTTGTTGCCGGAGCAGTCGACCGCAGCGGTCAAATCGCTGAATGCCATGGCCGGCGAACTGCGCATGCAGTTGTCGCACAGCATGCGTTTGCGTCGTGTGCCGGCATTGCGTTTCCGCTACGACGAATCCGTGGATCGCGGTGAGCGCATCGATGCGTTGCTGCGCGCGGACAAGCCGGCACGGTGAGTCACCGGGCCATGAGTCTGTTGCACCGTTTCGATCCGGATCATGTCCGCTGAGGTTCATCCCGTACACGGTGTGCTGTTGCTGGACAAGCCCCTGGGGCTGAGTTCCAGCCGGGCGTTGCAGCATGTGCGGCGCATGCTGGGCGCAGCCAAAGCCGGTCACACGGGCGCACTGGATCCGCTCGCCACGGGCATGCTGCCGTTATGTTTTGGCGAGGCCACCAAACTGGCAGGCGCCTTGCTGGGCGAGCGCAAGGTCTATCGCGCGGTGTGCAGGCTCGGGCAGGTCACCAGCACCGACGACGCCGAAGGCGCCGTGATCCGCGAGAGTTCGCCACCTCGGCTCGATGATGCTGCGCTTGCCGGCGTGCTGCGGGAATTCGTCGGCTGCATCGACCAGGTGCCACCGATTTATTCAGCCCTGAAGCAACAAGGTCAGCCCCTGTACCGGCGTGCACGTCGAGGCGAGGCAGTGCAGGCTCCATCGCGCCAGGTCGAAGTGCATGCACTGCGACTGCTCGGGCGCGACGATGATGATCTGACGCTGGAAGTGGAGTGTGGTGCCGGCTTTTACGTGCGTGCCCTGGCGCGCGACCTGGGCGAGCGCCTGGGTTGTGGCGGGCATCTTGCTGCGCTGCGCAGGCTCTGGGTGGCGCCGTTCCAGGAGCGGCCGATGATCGGGATGGATACGCTGGAACAAACACTGCGGCGTGATGGGGTCGCGGCCTTGCGTGCGCAGTTGCGGCCGATCGAAGACGTCATGCCATGGCCGCGCTGGACGCTGAGTGCCGCCGACAGCCTGAGCATCAGGCAAGGGCGCACGCTGGTCGCCCCGCCTCAGGCGGCGCCGGGTCCTTGCCTGCTGCTGGATGCGGACGGTCGCGCGCTGGCCATGGCCGAGGTACTGGCGGGGCAATTCAGGGTCCGTCGCGGCTTTCATTGGGGGCAGGGCCCAGGCTGAGTGCGCGCGAGTTTCCTGTGTCGCAGGCATCACACGCCGCAAATAACTTGTTGTTGGAGCGCGGGCGCGACTAAAATAGCTGGCTCAGTCAATTGCTTTCATCCACCGGCGGGGCTTGCGCCAGCCCAAGGCTCAACAAGGGCCGTGGTTTGGCGCAAGTCTCGCATTGTTCAAGGAATCCGCACGATGTCTCTGTCCAACGATCAAACCGCCAAAGTCATTGCCGATTATCGGCGCGCACCCACCGATACCGGATCTCCGGAAGTGCAGGTGGCACTGCTGTCCGCGCGCATCGAGCACCTTTCGACCCATTTTCATGATCACAAGCAGGACCATCATTCGCGCCGTGGCTTGTTGAAGATGGTCAATCAGCGCCGGCGCTTGCTGGGCTATCTCAAAAACAAAGATGCGCAGCGCTATCAGGATCTGATCCAGCGCCTCGGTCTGCGTCGCTAATCTCAACGAGGACCGAAATCGTGGCGAAAGTAACCAAGTCATTCCAGTACGGTAAACACGAAGTCATTCTGGAAACGGGCGAAATCGCCCGCCAGGCGTCCGGCGCGGTCATGGTGAGCATGGGTGGCACCGTGGTGCTGGTCACCGCCGTCGCCGCCAGCAAGGCGCGCGAGGGACAGGATTTCTTCCCGCTCACCGTCGACTACCAGGAGAAGTTCTATTCCGCCGGCCGCATTCCCGGCGGCTTCTTCAAGCGCGAAGGCCGCCCCACGGAGAAGGAGACCCTGACCTCGCGGTTGATCGACCGCCCGGTGCGTCCGCTGTTTCCTGATGAGTTCAAGAACGAAGTTCAGGTCATCGCGCAGGTGCTGTCGCTCAACCCCGAGGTCGATGGTGATATTGCTGCGCTGCTCGGCGCCTCGGCGGCGCTCAGTCTGTCCGGCATTCCGTTCAAAGGCCCGATCGGCGCGGCACGCGTCGGTTATGTCGATGGCAAGTACGTGTTGAATCCGACCGCGACCGAACTCAAGAACTCGGCGCTGGATCTGGTTGTCGCCGGCACCTCCAATGCAGTGCTGATGGTCGAGTCCGAAGCCAAGTTGCTGCCCGAGGATGTGATGCTGGGCGCGGTCGTGTTCGGTCACCAGCAGATGCAGGTCGCGATCCGCACCATCGCCGAGATGGCCGCCGAGGCCGCGCGCCCGTCATGGAACTGGCAGCCGCCGGCGCGCAACGACGCGCTGGTCGTTGCACTCAAGAACGCGCTGGGCGGCAGGCTCGAAGAAGCCTTCAAGGTGCGCGACAAGCTGCAACGCCGCGACGCGATCGGCGCGATCAAGGCCGATGTGCTGGCCGTGCTCAAACCCGAGGCCGAGGCCAAGGGCTGGGCATTGGCCGATCTGGCCAAGGAGTTCGCCGAACTCGAATACCGCACGCTGCGCGACAGTGTGTTGAAAACCAAGGTACGCATCGACGGGCGCCAACTGGATGACATCCGCGCCATCAGCGTGCGCGTCGGCGTGCTGCCGCGCACCCATGGCTCGGCGCTGTTCACGCGCGGCGAAACGCAGGCGCTGGTTATCGCCACGCTGGGCACTGCGCGCGATTCGCAGATGATCGATGCGCCCGAGGGCGAATCCAAGGATCCGTTCCTGTTTCACTACAACTTTCCACCCTTCAGCGTGGGCGAGGCCGGCCGGTTTGGCGCACCAAAGCGTCGTGAAATCGGGCACGGTCGTCTGGCCAAGCGCGGCGTGATGGCGGTCAAGCCATCGATGGAGCAATTCCCCTACGTGCTGCGCGTGGTTTCCGAAATCACCGAGTCGAATGGGTCTTCGTCGATGGCTTCGGTGTGCGGTTCCTCGCTGGCGATGATGGATGCCGGCGTGCCGATCAAGGCGCCGGTAGCCGGTATCGCCATGGGCCTGGTCAAGGAAGGCGATCAGTTCGTGGTGTTGTCCGACATCCTCGGTGACGAAGACCACCTCGGCGACATGGATTTCAAGGTCGCCGGTACCGCTGATGGCATCTCCGCGTTGCAGATGGACATCAAGATCGATGGCATCACCGAGGAAATCATGCGCGTGGCACTGGCCCAGGCCAAGCGCGGGCGCCTGCATATTCTCGGCGAGATGGCCAAGGCGATCAGCGCGCCGCGCGCCGAGTTGTCCGATTACGCGCCGCGCCTGCTGACCATGAAGATCCACCCGGACAAGATCCGCGAGGTCATCGGCAAGGGCGGCGCGGTGATCCGTTCGATCACCGAGGAGACGGGTACGACCATCGACATCACTGATGACGGCACCGTGATCATCGCCTCGGTCAATCGCGACGCGGCCGAAGAGGCTAAGAAGCGCATCGAAATGATCGTCTCCGACGTCGAGCCGGGCCGCATCTACGTGGGCAAGGTGGCCAAGCTGATGGATTTCGGCGCTTTCGTCACCATCCTGCCCGGCAAGGACGGTCTGGTGCACGTCTCGCAGATTTCCAACGAGCGCGTCGAGAAGGTCTCCGACAAGCTCAAGGAGGGCGACATCGTCAAGGTGAAGGTGCTCGAGGTCGACAAACAGGGTCGCATTCGCCTGTCGATCAAGGCGGTGACCGAAGAAGAAGCGCAAGCCTGAGCGCATGGGCTGAGCTTGCAGTGAATGACGCCCGGGATTCCCGGGCGTTTCGCTTTACGGCACCCCGTGCTGCGTCGCACAATAACGCAATTCATCGAGTGGAGACCGACATGACGACAGGATTCATGCCACCCGGCGGCGAACCGTTCGCGCGCATGATGCAGCAAGCCTGGGAGGGCTGGCAGTCGAGCCTGCGCGGCCAGGCGGCAGGTATCAACGAGACCGGCGAGGCGCAGATCGAGCGCACTCTGGCGGGACTCAAGAACTATTTCATGCTGCTCGAATCGATGCAGTCACAGCTTGGCGGCGCACAACCGGCGACGGCGTGGCGTGATGCGCTGGGTGGTGTTTTCGGCGCTGGCCTGCCGTTCACCACGGCTTTTGCCGACGCCAGTCAGATCGCCGGGGGTGGGCCGCAGGCATGGATGCAGTCGTGGCAGACCCTGGTCGCTCCTGCATTGGATGGTGTGCGGGAAACCCTGGGCGTACCTGGAATTGGCTCGGCGCGCGAGCATCAGGAGCGTGCGCAAAAGCAGGCGCGTGATGTGCTCGATTATCAGCAGCAGATGCAGCGTTACAACCAGTTGCTGGCCCGCGCCGGCCGTCTGGGCACGGAAAAGTTCGAGGCCAAGCTGGCCGAGCGCAGCGAACCGGGGCGGCAGGTCGAGTCACTACGTGCGCTCTATGATCTCTGGGTCGATGCCGCCGAGGAAGGTTTTCAGGAAATCGCATTGTCGGACGAGTGGCGTGAGGTTTATGGGGCGCTGGTCGATGCACAGATGCGGGTGCGCGCCGGCACGCAGCAGCAAGTCGAGCAGGTGTCGCGCGAGCTGGGCGTGCCCACGCGCAGCGAGGTCAACACGCTGGGTAAGCGCTTGCACGATTTGCGGCGGCAGGTGCGGCAATTGGAAGCGCGCCTGAGCGCTCCGCAACCACGCGCGGAATCCGCGC
>DZBX01000019.1:10071-29382 GCA_022730075.1 Rhodanobacter sp.
ACACCATGCTCAGCCCACTGCGTATCGATCCACTCAAGGCGCTGGAAGAAGTCGATGGCTTCAAGCGCAAGCTCGCCGCCGGCATGCAAAATCTGCGCAAGGTCGGTGATTTCGACTTTGGCGCATCGGCCCGGGAAGCCGTGTACCGCGAAGACAAGCTCACCCTGTGGCACTTCAAGCCCATCGGCAAGGCCTCCGGGCGCATGCCGATCCTGATCAGCTATGCGTTGGTGAACACGCCCTGGATGGTGGATCTGCAGGCCGACCGCTCACTGGTCGCGCGCCTGCTCGAGCTGGGCGAGGATGTCTATCTCATCGAGTGGGGCTACCCCGATCTGGCTGATCGCTGGCTCACGCTGGAGGATTACATCCTCGGTTATCTCGATCGCTGCATCGATCAGGTGCGTCAGCGTCACGGCCTGGAGCGCATCAACCTGCTCGGCATCTGCGAGGGCGGCGCGTTCTCGCTGTGCTATGCCGCGCTGCGCGGGTACAAGCTGCAAAACCTCATCACCATGGTCACGCCGGTGGACTTCCACACCCCGGACAACATGCTCTCCAACTGGACGCGGCAGATGGATGTCGATCTGTTCGTCGACACACTCGGCAATGTGCCGGCGGACCTGATGAACTAGTGCTACCTCACGCTCAAGCCGGTGCGTCTGAACCAGCAAAAGTACGTCGGCATGGTCGACGTGCTCGATGACCCGAAGGAAATCACCAATTTCCTGCGCATGGAGAAGTGGATCTTCGACTCACCCGACCAGGCGGGCGAGGCTTTTCGCCAGTTCATCAAGGATTTCTACCAGGCCAACAAACTGATCAAGGGCGAGGTCGAGATTGGTGGCGAGCGTGTGGATCTCGGCAATATCCACTTGCCGGTGCTGAATATCTTCGCCGAGCAGGATCATCTGGTGCCGCCGTCCGCGGCGCGCCCGCTGCGTGGCGCCGTCGGCAGCAAGGACTACACCGAGCTGAGCTTCAAGGGTGGCCATATCGGCATTTACGTGTCGGGGCGCGCGCAGCGCGAAGTGCCAGGCGCCATCCATGGCTGGCTGGGTGAACGCCAAGGCTGAGGTTCATGCGCTGCTGCTCGCGCGTGTGCAGCGCAGGCTTTATCCTTGAAGGCTCGAGCGCATTGGCTGCGCCGTCGCCATGGAAGACCGATGCCCGTCGAACCTCATGATCCGTGCGTGCTTGATTCGGTGCGCCCATTGCGTTGGCAGGGCACGTCGCTGGATGTACTCGACCAGCGGCGGCTGCCACATGAAACGGCGTGGCTGCATTGCGCGGATGCCGAAGCCGTCGCCGCGGCGATCCGCGCACTGGCGGTGCGTGGTGCACCCGCAATCGGCATCGCGGCAGCTTACGGCGCGGTGCTCGCTGCACGCTCCGGCGATTTTGCCGGCTGCGTCGCGCGCCTGCGCGCGGCACGGCCGACGGCGGTGAATTTGATGTGGGCACTGGACCGCATGAGCGCATGCGCGGCCAGTGGAGCCGATGCAGGGCGTCTGCTCGAAGAGGCGCGCGCCATAGAGGCCGAGGATCTCGCCGCCAATCACGCCATGGGCCGTCTGGGTGCCGCGCTGCTGGAGCAGGGCGCGGGCGTGCTGACCCATTGCAATACCGGCGCGCTGGCCACGGCAGGCTTCGGCACGGCGCTGGGCGTGATCCGCGCTGGCGTTGCCGGCGGGCTTATCGCGCGGGTTTACGCGGGTGAAACCCGGCCGTGGTTGCAGGGCGCGCGCTTGACAGCCTGGGAGCTCCAGCAGGATGGAATCGCCGCCACGCTCATCGCTGATTCCGCTGCGGCCGCGCTGATGCGCAGCGGGACCGTGCAATGGGTGATCGTCGGTGCCGATCGCATCGCGGCCAATGGCGATGTCGCCAACAAGATTGGCACTTATGCACTGGCGCTTGCCGCACGCCATCATGGTGTGCGCTTTATGGTGGTCGCGCCTGTTTCCAGCGTGGACATGGCTGCACGCAGCGGCGATGACATCGAAATCGAACTGCGCGATCCCGAGGAGATACTCTCATGCGGCGGCCGGCGCATGGCGCCCATGGGTGTTGCGGCCTGGAACCCGGTGTTCGATGTCACCCCGGCGGCACTGATCGACGTGCTGGTGACCGAGCGCGGCGTGTTGCAGCAACCCGATGCTGCGGGCATGCGGCGCCAGTTCGGAGCCATGCATGCGTAGAGTCGGCCTGTTCTTCATTGGCGGCCTGATCGGTTTTGTCGTCGATGCCGGCGTGGTGCAGGGGCTGGTCTCGTTTTTCGGCATGGACCCTTATTTCGGACGCCTGATTTCCTTCAGTTGCGCGGCCACGGTGACGTGGCTGTGGAATCGGCACACCACGTTCGCCGATGCGCGTGGTCAGCATCGTTGGCATGTCGAGTGGGCGCGCTGGATGGCGGCGATGAGTGGTGGCGCGCTGGTCAATTATGGTGTGTTCGCGCTGGCCGTGTACGAGTCGTCCCTGGTGCGCGCATGGCCGGCGCTGGGCGTGGCGTTGGGTTCGCTGGCCGCCGCCGCGTTCAACTACACCAGCGCGCGGCGCTGGGTCTTTGGCGGTATTGGAAACACGCCGAAAAAATAACCGTAATGCATTGATTGGAAAGATTTTTATCGGGTCAATTCAGGCTCGGATGTGCTAGCATTGTGTTTTGATTTTTCACCGTCCGGGCGCAACGCTCGGGCCTGACATCACGGACCCCGGGCATGGCCGAACTCGCCAAAGAAATCATCCGCGTCAACATCGAAGACGAGATGCGCCAGAGCTATCTCGACTATGCGATGAGCGTGATCGTCGGTCGCGCGCTGCCCGATGTGCGCGACGGCCTCAAACCGGTGCACCGGCGCGTGTTGTTCGCCATGAATGAGCTCGGCAACGCCTGGAACAAGCCCTACAAGAAATCGGCGCGCGTGGTCGGTGACGTGATCGGCAAATATCACCCGCATGGTGATCAGTCGGTCTACGACACCATCGTGCGCATGGCGCAGCCGTTCTCGTTGCGCTATCTGCTGGTGGATGGGCAGGGCAACTTCGGCTCGGTCGATGGCGACAATGCCGCGGCCATGCGCTACACCGAGGTGCGTCTGTCGCGCCTGGCCCATGAACTGATGGCTGACATCGACAAGGAAACCGTCGATTTCGGACCCAACTACGACGAAAGCGAACACGAACCGCTGGTGCTGCCCACGCGTGTACCGAACCTGCTCATCAATGGATCGGCAGGAATTGCCGTGGGCATGGCGACCAACATTCCACCGCATAATCTGGTCGAGGTGATCGATGCCACCGTCGCATTGATCAACGACCCGGCGCTGGAAGTCGACGCGCTGCTGAACTACGTCCCTGGGCCGGACTTCCCCACTGCCGGGATCATCAACGGCTCGGCCGGCATCCACGAGGCTTACCGCACCGGTCGCGGCCGCGTGCTGGTGCGCGCGCGCGCCGAAATAGAATCCGAGCCCAACGGCCGCGAAACCATCATCGTCACCGAGTTGCCTTACCAGGTGAACAAGGCGCGGCTGATCGAGAAGATCGCCGAACTGGTCAAGGAGAAAAAGCTCGAAGGCATCTCGGAGCTGCGCGACGAATCCGACAAAGACGGCATGCGCATCGTCATCGAGATCCGCCGCGACGCGATGGGCGATGTGGTGCTCAACAACCTGTATCAGCAGACGCAAATGCAGACGGTGTTCGGCATCAACATGGTCGCGCTGATCGATGGCCAGCCACGCCTGTTGAATCTCAAGCAGGTGCTCGAAGCATTCATCCGCCATCGCCGCGAAGTGGTGGTCCGGCGCACGATTTTCGATCTGCGCAAGGCGCGTGCGCGCGCGCATATCCTCGAAGGGCTTACCGTCGCGCTGGCCAACATCGACGTGATGATCGAGCTGATCAAGACATCGGCTTCGCCGCAGGAAGCGCGCGAACGCATGCTCGCGCGTGCGTGGGAGCCGGGCCTGGTGCGCACGCTGCTGGGTGCGGCCGGCGCGGCACAGTCGCGGCCCGAGGATCTGCTGCCAGGCTTGGGCCTGGGCCCGACCGGATACCAGCTTTCCGAGGTGCAGGCCAAAGAAATTCTCGAGATGCGCCTGAACCGCCTGACCGGGCTCGAGCAGGACAAGCTCACCGACGAGTACCGCAGCCTGCTCGACACCATCGCCGGCCTGATCCACATCCTTGAAGATCCCGAACGCCTGCTCGCGGTGATTCGCGAGGAACTGCAAGCGATCCGCGAGGAATACGGCGATGCGCGCCGCACCGTCATC
The DNA here is from genome assembly GCA_022730075.1 of Rhodanobacter sp. Classification (GTDB taxonomy): domain Bacteria; phylum Pseudomonadota; class Gammaproteobacteria; order Xanthomonadales; family Rhodanobacteraceae; genus Metallibacterium. The sequence continues at coordinate 14,355 of DZBX01000019.1, forward strand.
CAGGCTTCGCAGGATGATCTCGACATGCTGGATTTGATCGCGCCCGAGGACGTCGTGGTCACGCTCTCGCATGCGGGCTATGTCAAGCGGCAGCCGCTGACGATTTATCGCGAACAGCGTCGTGGCGGCAAGGGTCGCTCGGCCACGGCGATGAAGGAAGAGGATTTCATCGAGCAGCTGTGGGTGGTCAACACGCACGACACCTTGCTGGTGTTCACGGGCGCCGGGCGTGTGTTCTGGCTGACGGTTTACATGATCCCCGACGCCAGCCCGGGCGCGCGCGGCAAGCCCATCGTCAACCTGCTGCCCTTGGACGCGGGCGAGAAGGTACAGGCGGTGTTGCCGGTGCATGCTTTCGACAGCGGCCAATACGTGTTCTTCGCCACGCGCCATGGCACGGTGAAAAAGACCCCATTGAGTGAATTTGCCTACCGGCTGCAGCGCGGCAAGATCGCGATCAATCTGGATGCAGGCGATGCGCTCGTCGATGTCTGCCTTACCGACGGTCGTCGCGACATCATGCTGTTCGCCAGCAATGGCAAGGCGGTACGTTTTGGCGAAGAGACGGTGCGCTCGATGGGACGCACGGCAACGGGCGTGCGTGGCATGCGTCTGGCCGAGAACGAGCATGTGGTCAGCCTGATCGTGGCTGCGGAGGGCGATGTCCTCGCCGCGACCGCGCGCGGCTACGGCAAACGCACCGCGCTGGATGAATTCCCGCGCAAGGGTCGCGGCACGCAGGGCGTGATCGCCATTCAGTGCTCGGAGCGCAATGGCGCGCTGGTCGCCGTGGTGCAGGTCCGACCCGAGCAGGGTCTGGTGCTGATTTCCGATCGCGGCACGCTGGTGCGCACGCGCGTGGCGGAGGTCTCGCAGTTGGGCCGCAATACCCAGGGCGTGACGCTGATCCGTCTGCCTGCGGACGAGAGTCTGGTCGGCGTGGTGCGGTTGGCGCTGGATGATGACGAGCGCGCGGACGGTCAATCCGACGCGGCGGCTGCAGACGGTGACACGGACATCATCGACACCGAAAACACCCCCGGGGTGTGAGCGGCGACTTGCGATGACCGCGACAGACACGAGTGCCTGTCGCGGTCCGCGGTTCATGCATCAGTACTTCCAGCCCAGCGAAAAGCCGACCGTATTCTGCGACATGCCGATCTGCGTGCCCTGGCTGGCGCCCGTGCCGGTGATGGTCTGGTTGAAGGCGTGCACGTAATCGAATGACAGTGCAAGGTCGCGGCTCATGGCATACGTCGCACCCAGGGTCACGTGATTCTCGATCACGCCGGGCGCCAGTACGTTGAACAGCACGTTTTCGCTGGTGATCGGTTGACTGCTGTGATTCCAGCCGGCACGCAGTGTCCACTGCGAATCCATCGCCCAGGCCGCGCCCAGTTTGACCACGGTGACATTCCTCCAGCCGAAGCCGCTGCCGTTGGCCGTGCCCAGTCCGCAGCTCGACGGAGTGCCGCAAACCAGCGAGTTGATCATCGGGTTGGCGATGGCGGGGACACTGCCGTAATCGATGCGTTCGACGTCGCCGGCAAGGGTCAGGCCGGGGCTGGCCTTCCAGGCGATGCCCACGCCATAGTTGGCCGGGATGTCGAACTTGCCGCCCTCGGCGAACAGGCCGTTGTAACGCTTGAACGGACTCATGCTGATCTTGGGCTGGTAGGTCGCGCCCAGGGTCAGGTCCGGCGTGACGTGCCCGGTCCAGCCGATGCGAAAGCCGAAGCCATCGGATTGCGCATGCTTGTTGTTGGTCAGATTGGCCGGATTGCTGGACAGTCCCTGGAAGGCCTGGATGCCGGTGACCCCGAAGTTCTGGTGCACGTAATCGAGCGCGATGCCGATCGAATTGTTGGCGTCGATGCGCCATGCCACGGTCGGGGCGATGAAGAGTTGCTGCAGGTCGACGCCGACCGAGCCCACGCCGAAGGCACCCAGTTGACCGGCGGGTGATGCCAGACACTGCTGCACATTGCCGCCGAACATCTGCAGCACCTGCGGATTGGCGCATTGCGCGCCGCGCGTGGCGGTATTCAATGAGCTGTAGCCGGTGTTCATGCCACCGTGGCCAAACACGGCGATGCCGACGGCCAGTCGCGAGTTGAGCATGTGGTTGTAGCCGAACTCGGGGATATAGAACTGCTGGGTCTGATTGCCGCTGAACGTGGCCGCGCCGGCCTGCGTGGTGAAGGTCGCATTGCGGTCCGGGCGGAACACGCTGAGGCCGAAGTTGACCTGGTCGCCGACCCAGGCCATGCCGGCCGGATTGGTGGCCGTCGCCAGAGCATCTTGCGGGAAGGCGATGCCGACGCCACCCATGCCCACGGATTGAACACTGTAGCCAGGCTGGAAATAGCCGTCGGTCGCCGAGGCGACACCCGAAGCCAGCAACATCGAAAACAACAGTGTGCGTTTGAAATTTCTGGAAATCATATTGAACCCTCCCTCAAGGGCCCTTGCGGGGCATGGTGGCCGCGCGCGCGCCAGCGATTGTCTGCGTCTGCAATGGGTCGCAGACGGCAACGATCACGATGCCGAGCGTCGGACGGCCTGTTGTCGTAACCAACACGGGTAGTACCAGAACGCACGACCCATGCCGGATGTTGTTCTTGTCCAGGACCGGTCGGGTGCGTGCACGAGCCGGGATACCGCAGGCATGCCGCGGATCCCGTACGGAGCCCTGCGCAATCCCGCGCAGGACCGCATCGGCTTGCGCCGATGCGGATGGGTGAAATGGTCTTGCGCTTGCGCGACAGCATGTTCAATCCTCCCGCGCGCAGGCGCCGCGGATCGCGCTGGCGATGTCTGCGGCATCCACACCGGGCAGGTCCAGTCCGAGCGTGGTCATGTGCTGTGCGATGCGCGGAGTCATGTCGGCGCTTGCCAGATCGAGACCGCGCAGCGCATGTGCCAGGGCCTCGACACCCGAGGCAGGAATGCAGGTGAAATCGCCGCTGATGTCCACATCGGCGATGCGCTGGTTCTGACTCAGCAGACGCACGCGCACCAGGCCGCCACGCGCCTTGTGCATGGCTTCGCCGAGGTGCACGCCGCCGGTGATCTTCACGCCCTCGGCGAAGCGTCGGCGGTTGGGTTGGTAGAGCCAGTCGGGTTCCTGCAATTGGCATTCCCATTCATCGACGGCGCGTGTTTCATCGGCACGCAAATGATCGGACCGAGGCTCGACACCGAGCTGCTCGCCGACATCGCGCAGAAAGCGTGCGACCAGCGCCTCGCGCGGCGGAATCGCGCCCAGCTCACGGCGCATGGTGGTGATGTAATCCTGCAGTGTGCCGCGCAACTTGTCGCGGAATTTCTCGGAGGGCACCTTGAGGCAGCGCGCCATGGTTTCGACATCGAAGTCGAGCATGAAACTGCCGACGAAAATCGTGGCGTCGCCGATTTGTGCCGCACCGGTGCCACCGATCTTGCGATCGTTGACGTGGATGTCGTTGATGGGGCGCAGGCGTGCATGAATGCCGAATGCCTGATAGGTGGCCAGCACCGGCGCGACGAAATGCGCATACAGATCGGTGACACGACGCGGCGCCTTGTGCACCGGATAGATGAAATGGAAGAACAGCTGATTGCGATCCAGGTACACCGCGCCACCGCCGACATGGCGGCGCAGCACGGGTAGCCCGGCATCACGGCAGTAAGCCTCGTCGACCTCAGCCACGACATCCTGATGCATGCCGATGCACACATAAGGCTGTTGCGGGCTGACCAGGGTCAGTACCGGGTCATCACCGTCATGCATCACGCTGGCGATGCCGTGAAACAATGCCTGCGAGCGGGGCGCGGGGACCATGCCAAGATCGAGCACGCGCAGTGATTCAGACACGAACGAACACCCGCAGGCCCGAGCAGTGCCGGTCGGTGCGCAAGGGCCAGGCCGGAATCCTTGCAGCATCGCACGCATGCCGGTGATTCATGGTCGCGTGTGCCAAGGCATCAGGCATATGGCCAGGCTGTTTCATTCACTGCTTGCGGCGTATGCGGAAGTGGTATTCGCCGTTGGCATTGCTGGAATCGACCAGTTCGTTGCCGGTGGTGCGGCAGAACGCCTCGAAATCCTTGACCGCGCCCGGATCGGTGGCCTGCACGGTCAGCACGTCGCCGATGGCCATGTCCTTGAGTGCCTTCTTGGTGCGCAGGATCGGCAGCGGGCAATTCAGGCCTTTCGCATCGAGCATTTGGTCAGCCATGGTGTTCTCCTCGTGGTTCGTGAAAGTCAGATGTACAGGTTGATATCGCATTTGGTGGCGGTTTCGATGTAGGTGGCGGCGCCGCCGATGGTGAGTCCGTCGATCAGGTCGGACTGCTTGTACTCGAACAGATCCATGGTCATCTGGCAGGCGATCATGTGAACTTCCGATTCGACCGCGGCTGCGCGCAGATCCTCGATGGATGCCACGCCTTTCTTCTTGATCAGATTCTTCATCATGGAGGTGACCATTGCATCGACACCGGGGATCGCCGAGACCAGATTCGGCATGACCATGTGCGCACCCATCATCGGCATGGCCATGGCGGAATTGCCCAGGGTCGAGATGGACAGATTGAGGTCCTTCTTCAGCAGCACCAGGCCGTAAAACGTGAAAAACATGGTTACCTCGAGTCCCATCGCGGCGGCCGTGGTAGCCAGAATGAATGGCGGATAGGCCCAGTCCAGCGTGCCCTTGGTCACGATGATCGACATGTTCTTGGCGGGTTCGGTGCTGCTCATGGGACGCTTCCTCGATGGATGATGCGGTGTGTCAACGCGAGATATATGCGGAATCCGATGGTCGGCCTGTTCTTGCGCAGTCAGGAACAATCGCCGGGGGTTGCGGCGAAGCTGGCGGAATCGAACGCGCGTGCCTGCGTGTGAGTGGCATGACGAAATCAGTTCCGGTCTTCGCTGGTGGCCGGATTGGCAGCGCGATTGTCCTGCGCGCGCAGCGGACGCGACGAGCAGCAGAATTCGCCGAGTGCCTTGTTTTCGAGCTTGCCATCGATGAACAAGGCGAGGTGCTTGGTGACGCTGGCGGCCAGACGCAGATGCTGCGCACGTTCGTGCGTGTCGTTGGCGGCATCGGCGACATTGCACTGGTAAACGAGTTCACGACAACTCTCGCGACAGGCATTGAACGTTGCGTCCGCGCATGCGGCCTGGCGTTGCAAGGCGAGTAGACGGAAGCCCTCATGCTGCTCGAGCGTTGGCTGCACGCCCTGAGCCTGCAGCCAACGCTCCATGATGAACTCGCCGGCGTGCAGCAGGGTATCGCGTACCGTGGCGCCATCCGCGGCGAAGGCTGCGTCGGGCATGGCCTCGATGGCCTCGGCGGTTTCCAGCAGGGTAGCCATCAGCCCAGCCCCTTGGCCTTGAGCAGGTCGCGCGATTCGGAGAAGTTTTCGTTCACGCCGACTTTGCGCGCGGACAGGCCCAGGGCCATGCCCAGCAACTGGGTGAAGTACAGGATCTTGACGTTGGTTTTCTTGCCCAGCACTTTCTCGGCGCGGATCTGGTGCATCTCCAGCCCGGAGTGACACGTCGGGCACTCGGTGGCAATGACCTCGGCGCCGCAGGCCTCGGCGGTGGTGAGGATATTGAGCACGAGACGCGTCGAGGTGTCGCTGTCCGAGAGCGTGTGCGCGCCGCCGCAACAGGCCGTTTTCAGCGGGAACTCGACGTTCACCGCGCCGGCGGCTGCGAGCAGGTCGTCCATGAAATGCGGCTTGCTGGTGGACTCCGAGCCCGGACCCTTGTCCTTCTCGGGGAAAATGTGGCGCGGGCGGGTGTACATGCAGCCGTAGTAGTTGGCGATCTTCAGCCCGTTGAGCGAATTCTTGATGCGCTTGTGCAGTTCGTCGGTGCCGATCGCGTCGCGGATCCACTCCAGCGCGTGGATGGTTTCGACGTTGCCGGCCTCGTAAGGCTGGTCGCCGGACTTGGCGGCGAGCTTGGCGACGGTTTCGCGCGAGCCGGCATCGTGGCTGAGGTCATACTCGGCTTTCTTGAGGTTGTGATAACAGCCGTTGCAGGGCGCCATCACGGTATCGAAGCCCATGTCCTCGGCGATCTTCAGATTGCGCGCCGACAGGAAGGTCTGCAGCTTGGGGTCGACATTCTTGACCTCCATCGCACCGCAGCAGTTCCAGTTCTCCAGCTCGACCAGTTCCAGGCCGAGCGCTTTGCCGACCTCCTTGGTGGAGCGGTTGTAGGCGTGGCCGGTACCTTCCAGTGCACAGCCTGGATAGTAGGCGACCTTGCGGTACTTCTCAGTCATGAGTGCGACTCCGTGGATTGTGCGGGCAAGCCCAGCGCGCTGCGATGCTTGGCGTTCTGCTCACCCACATACTCGTTGATGGCGTCGCGCGTGCGACCCCAGTTGCGCGTGCGCGGATGGACCACGCCGGCGAGGCCCAGTCGCATCAGCAGGGTGATGGGCAGACGCGAGACCAGGCCCTTGACCATGGCGATCAGCCAGGGTTGCGCCAGCTTCTGCTGGGTGCGCACGAAGAATTTGCGCATCAGACGGCCTTCCTCGATCTTGCCCTTGGCGAAGACCTGTCCCGAGAACACATCGTCGAAGACGACCGAGGGCTTTTCGGGGACATAACCCTTGAGTTCCAGCCAGTGCGCGGTGGCGTGCATGACCGCCTCCGGGACCACGTCGCGCGGGCAGGCGTAGGTGCATTTGTTGCACGACACGCACTGCCAGATGATGTCCTTGTCACGCAGCAGCTCCTGTTCCATGCCCAACCGGATCAGATAGATCCAGTAACGCGGATTGAAATCCGGATTGAGCGCATTGACCGTGCAGGAGTTGGTGCACGAGCCGCATTGCCAGCAGCGGTGGATGAATTCGCCACCGGGCAGGGCGGCGATCTCGTCCTGCAGGGATTCGTTGTAATCGGTGATCACGCGGGTCTGGATGAAGGTGCTCCAGTCGCCAGACACATCGACGCCCTCGATTGCGAGCTTGTCGTTGCGAACGAGATTCTCGGGCCTGATCAGGTGTTTTTCATGGATCGGCATGCATCGTCCTCACGCGTCGAGTTGCAGCGGCGTGGCGAGCGCCACGGACATGGTTTCCGGAAGTTTCACTTTCATGCGGATGCCATCGCGCTCGTAGCAATCAAGACCGAGCAGGCGTCGCGTATGCGCCATGGCGTCTTCGGTGCCGGCAAAGTCGCCTTTCAGATACGTGCTGCCACGATCGTTGATGTAGCGCGAATAGATATGCGCGCACAGCAGGTCCTGCATCAGGCCGAAGTCGCGATAGGTTCCGTTGTCGCGCAGGAAGGTTTCGAGTTCTGCCTTGAGCGCGAGAAACGTGGACAGCCGGTCGGAGACCGCGCGGGGGTCGAGCTCGTGACTGTCGTTGAACCAGATCTCGCGCAGGACGCCACTGCCGCTTTGCGCGTCCCACATCCAGCGCGTCATCAAGGGTGTTTCGTCCGGGGCGCAGAAATGCAGGACCTCGGCCGCCAGATCGCGCGCCCAGCGGCAGCTTCGGTCCGTCGGGAATGCGGCGACGAATGCATCGAGTCGCTCCTGTGCCGTGGTATCTGCGCGCATCAGCAACAGCAGCTGGCGATGCAGGTCGGCGAAGTCATTGCTGCCCAGCCAGGCGCCGATGCGGCGCCGTACCGTGGGCATGAACGTGCACAGGCCTAGGAAACGCGGCGCATCCAGCGCAGCGCTCTGCTTGCCGAGGAACCACTCCCCAAACAGCTTGGACTTGAATTGCAGCGCGGACAGATAGACGTCCATCCCGCCGCCCGGTTCGGCCGCGGCAACCAGCTCCTCGAAACCGCTGCGCAACGCCGGGCCGCTGAGGTCCAGTGTCGGCAGCAATTCCGTGTCGGATGCGCGCTTGCTCATGATGTCGGGCGCTGCTCTCATCCCGCCAGCGCCGTGGCGGGGGCACGCAGGGAGGCCAGCGCCGCCATGGCCGCCGACTGGCCTTGGGCGATCGAATCGTCGATCGTCTCCGGGCCGCACGCAGAACCCGCGACGAAGACTCCCGGCCGCGAGGTGCTGCCCATGGCGCGGTAGGTCGGCCCAGGCAACAGATAGCCATGACGTTCGAGCTGCACGCCGAAGGTCTTGGCGATGTCGGGGTTCTCGATATTCGGGTCCATGCCGATCGCGTGGACGACCATGTCGAACGGGATCGTGATCGGGCGTTTGACCAGGGTGTCTTCGCCCTTGACGATCAGGCGTTTGCCATCCGAAGTGACCTCGGCGATGCGCGCCTTGATGTACTTGACGTGGTACTCCTCCTGGCTCTGCCAGTAGTACTTGTCCTCATACAGGCCAAAGGTGCGGATATCCATGTAGTAGATGTACACGGCGCATTTTGGAAGCGCCTCGCGGATTTCCATGGCGATATTGGCCGAGACCGTGCAGCACACCTTGGAGCACCATTCACGGCCGATCTGGCGGTCGCGCGAACCCACGCACAGCAGGATCGCGACGCGGTCGGGCGCGCGTCCATCCGAAGGACACTTGACGCCCTTGCCCGAGGAAATCATCTGCTCGACCTGGGTGGTGGTGACCACGTCGGGATAGGTGCCGAAGCCCCACTCCGGCTTGTTGACCGAATCGAAATGGGTGAAGCCGGTACACAGGATGGCGGCGCCGACCTCACGTTGCTGTCCATTGGAGAGGCCGGCGACGAATGCGCCGGGCTCGCCGTCGAAGCGGGTCACGCGCGTGTCGCTGAAAATTTCCACGTTGGCGTGTTGGCGCACGCGTTCGACCATGCCGCCGATGGCATCCCTGGCCCACTCGCCCGATGGCACCAGCTTGGCGTAGCCGGACAGGATCGGCGCGCCGCCGAGGCGGTCGGCCTTGTCCACCAGGATCACGCTTTGTCCTGCGCTGGCGAGGGCGTGAGCGGCTGAAAGCCCGGATGGGCCGGCGCCCACCACCAATACCGGAGTCGTCATGAATTCACCTCGATCTGCGCCGGCTGCACCGGCTTCTCGTAACCAGGCCCGGACGTGATGGCGCGCTTCGGGTCGTACAGCGTCTCCACGCGACCCGCGGCGACCTCCTTGAGATACGCCTCGAACTCGGCCTTGGATTTTTCCCAGTCGATGCCCATCTTCTCGAGCAATCCTTCGAAGGGCGATGCGTGCCAGTGCAATTGCGCCAGCTTGTAGGGGTGCGCACCGCAGACCAAGGCAGCGAACTGGCAGTCGGCCATGACCGACAGCGGGTAGACCTTGCCCACCGCCTGGCCGATCCACTGGCTCTTGTCGAGCGTGGTGATGCAGCCGGTATCGTGGCCGATCATCACGTCGGAGTGGGCCTCCTCGACCGCGACCTTGATCTTGCGGTCGATCGCGAATGAGCGCGTGAACTCGCGCTCGCCGATGATGTGGCGGAAGCCGAAGCCGCAGCAGTCGTACCAGGTTGAATAATCGATCACCTGCGCACCGAGGGTCTGCAGCAGTCCGGTGGACACGGCGACGCGGTTGCCTTCCATCACCGTGTCGTCGTACAGCACGTCTTCCGGCACCATCTTGTGCACGTGGCAGGCCGGATGCACGGTGGCGCGGATGTTGCTGCAATCGATCACACGGTGCTCGGCGATGCGCTCGCGCATCACGTGCAGCCACTCGGAGTAGTGCACGATCTCTTCCGGGATCAGCAACTTGCCGTCGACCAGACGCCCCAGCTTGCCGAGGATCTTTTTCACCTGCTCGCGCAGTTCGGCCGAGTGCAGCAAGTAACCGCGCACCTCCTTGTAATTGCCGAACGAGGTGCCGCAATGCACCAGCGGGAAGTAGTAGCCGGCAGGCAGGCCCTGCGAGATCGACGAAACATAAGCCTGATGGAAGTTGCGCAGGAATACCGCGGCCAGGCTGACGATGTTGCCGATGCCGGAGCCGTGATAATTCCACGCCGTGCACGAGGTCTGGTCGGTCTCATCCAGATATTTGGTTCCCAGCATGTTCTGCAGCCACAACAAGGAGCTGGGATAGCCTGGGATATTGCCGCACTGACCGCAGGATTTGTGGTGCCAGAGCTGATTGGTGGGAATGCGCTTGTCCCATCCGTACAGAGTCTTGCCGGTCACCGGCTCGTGCTGCTCGGTGATGCGATGCACGACGATCTCGCCGTCCTTCTCGAGCTGCCACATGATGTCGCGCACGTCCTGGACGCGATCTTTCTGCGTCAGCATCTCGCGGCGATCGATGCGCGCTTCGACCCAGGCCGTGGCGCGCTGTGCCTCGTCGGTGCTCAACTTGACCGGGCGCCATTCCGCACCGAAACCGGTGTAACCGGATGCTGGTTTTTCGTCTTGGCTGGCCATGGGATACCTCGCTTGCTGTCTTGATGGGATGGTTGTGCGTTAGGCGGCTGCGTGCTCGTCGAGCCACTCCTGATATTCGTCACGCTTCTCGTCCATGATGTCGGTGACCACATCGAACAGGTTCGGGTCGATGGTCTCCAGCTGATCGAGCACGCCGGAAGCTTCCCAGATGGTGTACAGCTCGATCGAAGTCTTGATGTTCACCACCCACGCCGTATCCAGCGTGTGCAGGGTCGGCACCGGGATGGCCTTGCGCAGGATGTCCAGCGGTGCATTGATCTTGGCGATGCCAGGCCCCCAGTCGGCGAACGCATCCGCCGTGATCATGTTCGGGGCCAACTGGTTGCCGGTGGTGATCAGCTTCATCAGCACGCGCGTGAACGGCTTGAGCACGTCCTTGGCCGACTGCATGCCGTGCTTGATCGCGGTTTCGCGCATCAGCATGATCAATCCGCCGGGCGAGTTGTGAAACGGACAGCGCGCGGCGCAGGTGTAGCACTGGGCACAGGCCCAGATTTTTTCCTGCATGGCGTCGTAGATGCCTTCCAGATTCTCGGTCAGCAGCAGTTGCACGATTTCGCGTGGCGAGAAGTCGTAGTAGTGCGCGGCCGGGCAGGTGGCGGTGCAGATACCGCAGTTGAGGCAGCCATAGAGCTCGTGGTCATACAGCGCATGCGATTTGATGTCGCCGAAGATTTCCTCAAGCTTGTCGCGCGTGACGGCCTCGGTGCTGACCGATGGGTCGCCGACAGCGAGTGATGCAGTCGTCATATCGCACTCCTCCAGCCACGCGGGCTGGATTGCAGGGTCAATAGCTGAGCACCTTGGTGTTGTCGCTTTCCATGACTTCTTCGATGACGTAGGCGCCGCCGACGATGCCGGCGCACTCGGGAATCAGATCCTCCTTGGTCATGTCGAACAGGTCGAGGTTGGGCGAACAGCACAGGAACTTCACACCGGCTTCGTGGGCTTCCTTGATGAAGTCGTATACGGTCTTGGGCGAACCCTCCTTGACCACGAGTTTCTCGGCCACGCCTTTTTTCATCAGCCGACCCGCCGTCGCGGTACAGACCACCTCGACTTCATAGTCCATGGCGGCGGCCACCGAGGCCTGGAAGAACGGGGCGCCCAGTTCCTCGCCGTTGCGCGGGTCGGTGTTGACCAGCATGATCAGAAGCTTTTTTGCCAAGGTCGGGTCTCCGTTATCGGTACAGGGCGAGGCGCGACATTTAGCCTCAGGTTGGCGCCCGTTGTATCAGACGATACTGATGTATACACGTGGCACCGCAACATGAGCGCGGCGCTAATGTCAAGGCTTGTCGACTTACGAATTCACAAGCCGTGGGCGCGGGTGCGGCTCAGCGCATCAGCTGGGTTACTTTGATCATGCCGACCATGATCTCGCTCAGGGCCTCGGCGATCGCGCGCTGGCGGGCACTCATTCGCGCAAGGGTCTCGGGAATGTTCTCCGGGACCTCGTCGAACTCCATGACCAGATCCTCGATCATCCCCGACTTGATGCCGGGATGGGCGCTGAAACCGAGGCAGTTGTCACGCACCTGGAAGATCATCGGTGCGTCGTCCTCATCCACGGCCAGCACGCGCGCATCCGCGGGCAAATGCACGCGGTCGCGCATGTACAGGGCGTATGGAAAACGCTCGGGCAAGTGGCCCGCCAGTGCATCGGCAGCGCTGCGTCGCGCCTCGCCGACGCTGAAGCGCAACGGGAGTGCCTGCGCGCCACCGCCGGCGGCCATGGCCAGGATCAGGCTGCCGGCGCCGGTGCCGATCACCGGCAAGCCTGCTTGCAGGAACGCATCGGTCAGGCGCAATTCTGCGTTGAGGCTGGGCAGGATATCGCCGCTGACCACGCCGCGCGGGCCTGCGCCAAGCAAAACCAGGCCATCGAAACCCCGTGCGTCGGCCGGTATGCTGCCGCCGGCCACGAAAGGCCGCGTGTACTGAAAGCGTATCGCACGGCTTTCGAAGTGATCTTCCATCAAACCGAGATACTCACCCTCGGTGTGTTGCACGGCGCATAGCGTCAGCATCGCGATACTCGATCGGTTGTGGCTTGCACTTCAGCATAGGGCACATCGAAGTGTTCTTTCGAGGCGCCCCCAGCGTGGTGCGCTCAATCCAGCGCGGCCAGCATCGCGTCGGCACCCGATACCTTGAACTCGCCGGGCGCCTCGACATGCAGCACCTTGACCACGCCGTCGTCGGCATACAGCGCGAAACGCTGCGCGCGCAGGCCCATGCCGAATCCGCTGGCGTCGAGTTCCAGACCCAGCGCCTTGGTGAATGCACCGTTGCCATCGGCCAGCATGGCGATGCTGGCGGGCGCCTTCTCGCTGGCGGCCCAGGCCTGCATCACGAAGGCGTCATTCACCGCCAGGCACAGCAGATCGACGCCGCGCTTGGCAAACGCGTCCGCACTGTCGATGTAGGACGGCAGATGCTTGAGCGAGCAGGTCGGCGTGAACGCCCCTGGCACCGCGAACAGGACCACTTTGCGACCCTTGAACAGGCTGCTGCTGGTCACGGTTTCGGTCTTGCCGTCGCGCACGACGTTGACGCTGACTTCGGGAATGCGATCACCGGTCTTGATGGTCATGGGAGTACTCCGTTGATGGGGGATTGCGGCCACACCGCAGCCGCCATCATAGCTGCGGCGCGTGGTCGCCCTGCTTGAAAGCAGCGCACGAAATCCCTACATCGAGGCCAAGCGGCAGCAGTGCCGCATGAACCCAGAGGAGAACCGACATGACCATTACCCGTTACACCCCGTGGGCGGGCCAGAATGGCCTGCAGGAAGAAATGAAGCAGGCTTTCGAGCGCTTCTTCGGTGGTGATGAAAGCGACCAATCCAACGTCGTGACCAGCCAATGGATGCCGCGCGTCGATATCCGCGAGGAGGACAAGCGCTTCGTGATCCTTGCGGACATCCCGGGAGTCGATCCGAAGAACATCGAGGTGCACATGGATCGCGGCATCCTCTCGATCAAGGGTGAGCGCAGCGCCGAACACAAGGACAAGGATGAAAAAGGCCGGTTCACGCGCATCGAACGCTCCCACGGCATGTTTTACCGCCGTTTTGCACTGCCCGACAGCGCCGATCCGGACACCATCAGCGCCCAAGGCAAGCACGGCGTGCTGGAAATCGTGATACCCAAGCGTCCCGAGACCACACCGCGCCGCATCGCGGTAGCCGAATGATCGACGGCGCATGCATGATGCGCAGGGATGCGGCCTGCGGCAGACTCGGCGCTGCCGCAGGCCTTTTTGTTTCGCGATGAGGGCAGCATGGAGTTCAAGGATTACTACGACACACTCGGGGTGAAGCCCGACGCCGCCGAGGCCGAGATCAAATCGGCCTACCGCAAGCTGGCGCGCAAATATCATCCGGATGTGAGCAAGGAAGCCGGGGCCGAGGAGCGCTTCAAGTCGGTGAACGAGGCTTACGAAGTGCTGCGCGACAAGGACAAGCGCGCGTCCTATGACCAGTTGCGCGCGGGTGGCTACCGTGCCGGCGAGAGCTTCCAGCCGCCGCCTGGCTGGGGGCAGGGCGCTGCCCAGAGCCCCGGCGATTTCGAGGGGCAGGGTTTCAGCGATTTCTTCGAGAGCCTGTTCGGCGGTGCCCATGGCGGCGCCCGCGCCGCGCCGCGCTCCCGGCGTGGGCGCGATTTGCGCGCCATGCTCGAGGTGGATTTGCTCACGGCCTTCACCGGCGGCAAGACGCGTTTCGCCTTGCACGACGGCAACCGTGAGCGCGTGCTCGAGGTGAAGATTCCTGCGGGCATCCTCAGCGGTCAGGTGATTCGCCTGAGCGGGCAGGGGCACCCTGGCAGTGGCGGGCAACCCGCTGGCGACGTGCTGCTGGAAGTCGTGCTGCGCGATGACCCGCGTTTTCGCCTGGACGGCCGCGACGTGATGGTGTCGCTGCCGGTGGCGCCGTGGGAAGCGGCGCTGGGCGCCACGGTACCGGTGCCGACGCTGGCCGGCACGGTCGATCTCAAGCTGCCCGCGGGATCGCAATCCGGGCGCAGGCTGCGTCTGAAAGGTCGCGGCATGCCCGGGCATGCGCCAGGTGATCAAATCGTCGAGCTGCTGATCCGCACGCCTCCCGCCGACAACGACGAGGCGCGCAAGGCCTACGAGGCCTTGCGGAAGACGTTCAGCGCATTCGACCCGCGGGCTTGACGGCGCATGCGGCGCGCGCGCTCAGCCGCCCAGCACTTCGCGCAGGGCTTCGCCCAGTTCGGACTCGTTGATCGGCTTGGTGACATAGGCGCGCGCGCCCTGACGCAGGCCCCAGAGACGATCGGTGGCCTGGTCCTTGGTGGTCACCAGGATCACCGGAATGTGCGCGGTGGCCGGATCCTTGGCGATGCTGCGCGTGGCCTGGAAGCCATTGAGATTGGGCATCACCACGTCCATCAGGATCAGGTCGGGCAGCTCGCGACGTGCGGCTTCCACGCCGCTGACACCGTCCTCCGCGGTGATCACGGCATGGCCGAGCTTCTCCATGATCCGCTTCAGGCCAATCAGTTGGGACGGGGAATCATCCACGATGAGAACACGCGCCATGATCGTTACCAAGAGAGTGGGAAACTGTCGCCAAGCTTAACACCGGCTGCACCGCATCGGTCGTGACGCGGTGCCTGCAAAACAGACTCAGTGCCTGTGAAAAATTCCGC
>DZBX01000106.1 GCA_022730075.1 Rhodanobacter sp.
CTTGCCGGCCGCCATCGCGTCAGCCGGAGCCAGCGCCGCGCCACTGCTGGCACCCTGATTGGCCAGTGCGTCGGCGAAGGCCACTGCCAGCCGCGGGTCCTCGGCGTACAGCGGCTCCAGCCGCTGCAACAGAATCGGATTGACGCGCATCGGCAGCGGCGGCGACCACGTCGTGATGCGGCCCCGGCCGCGCATCATCAGCGGCATCACCGTGCTCACCGCGAGTCCATCGATGCCCGGCAGCGCGGCGACGGCGCGATTGAGCCAGCCGGTCTGCGCGCCATCGGGCGTGGCGGTACCGTTTTCCACGCAGTCCTGCGCCTCGAAATGCGAGCGTCCCCAGTACGGCGGCGCCGCCGCGGCGATCGGCAGCAATTGGCCACGCTGATAGAGTTGCTGTGCGAACGCCAGCGCCGGATGCAGCGCGAAGGTGCCGTCCAGGCGCAGCGCCGCCGGGTCTTCCGCGGTGGGTCCGCTGGGTGTCAGCGCCAGCGGGCCGCGCAACAGCGCATAGCCCGGGTCGCCGTAAGGCGGCAACGCATGCAGCCCGTCCAGACCCCCGCGCAACATCAGCACCAGAAAACGCGTATCGGCGCCGGTGGCGGCGCGGGTGATGCCCGGCCACAGCGTCAGCGTGGCGGCGGCCGTGGCCGACAGGCCCAGCAGGCGCAGGAACTCGCGGCGCGTGCCCATCTCACGTCCTCCATTGAAATTCGGGGCTGGCGAACAGCAGCGCCAGTGCCTGCTCGGGCGCCTCGGCGCGCGCCAGCGCGGTGAGCGTGTCCGCGCGCAGCGCCGGGCCGATCACGCCCGCCGCCAGCTGGCGTGGCTGTAGACCGGCACGTGCCACGCGCTCGGCCAGCGCCTCGGCCACCTGCACGCGCTTCCACAATGCATCCGGCGCCACCCAGTCGGCGGCAAGGTCGGTGTAGCCCGCCGGCGAGCGCGGCATGAAGGTGGGTTGGCCCAGGCGCATCAAAAAACCCTCCCATGGCTGCGGCTTGTCACCCGGATCGATACCACCGGCGCGCAGTCCCGCAACCAGCAAATCCTGCGGCGTGCGGATCTTGTGCGCCTGCGGCGCCCAGGTCGCGGGATGCTCCAGCATGGCCCGGTACAACGCAGGCAGATCGCCGGCGCTGTCGAGGTAGGCGCGGACCATCGCGTCGACCAGGTCCGCCGGCGGTGTGTCACTGACGAAGTGCCGCGCCAGCTCGGTCGAAAGATGCCGCGCCGTGGCCGGATGCACGGCGAAGTCGGCGAGGATGGCCTTGGCCTGATCCTCGCCGCGCTGATCGTAGACCTTGCCCAGCACGCTGACGTTGCCGGGCTCGTGCGCGAATGGGCGGAACTTGAACGCGGCGGTGACCTCGCCCTGCTCCAGCTCGCGCGGTGTCGGCAAGCTCCAGCCGGTCAATGCCCGCGCGAACTGGGTGACATCGCTTTGCGTGTAGTGCGCGCCCACGCCGAGGGTGTGCAGCTCCATGATCTCGCGCGCCAGATTCTCGTTGAGTCCCAGCGTGCGTGCGGGCTGTCCGTCGGCACGGCGCGCCAGGCGCCGGTCGACACGCTCGGCCAAGGGCGAATCCGGGCCCACCGACTGCGCCTGATCCAGATAACGCAGCATCGCCGGGTGCTGCTCCACCGCGATCAGCATGTCGTAAAAGCGCCCGTTGAGGTGCGGGCGGATCGCCTCGCGCTCCATGGGCGCGGCATAGAGACGCGCCGGACCCTTGTCCACCGAGACCGCGAAGTGGTTGGACCAGAACCGCACCAGGCGTTCGGCGACCGGCGTGTCGCTGCGCGCAGCCAGCTGCCAGCGCGCGCTGGCCTCGCGGCGCAGATCGGCGCCAAACATCTGCACATACAAGCGCGCCAGCGGATTGACCGGTTTGCCGTCCTTGCCGTGTTGCGCGGGTTGCGCCTTGCCTGCGTCATCGCGCTTGAGCGCACGGCGCTGCTGCTGCAGTTGCGCTTCCTTGCGCAGGTAATCGAGGCTGTCCGGCAGGCCGGCGAACACACCCAGATCCTCGGCGCGCTGGCTGGATTGACGCAACGCCCAGGCCTCAGCATCGCCCAACGCGGCGATATCGCCATTGCGCGCGCCCAACCCGAGACGATTCAGCGCGCTGGCCGCGCGTCCGGCATCGGCAGTAGCCATGTCCGCACTCCGCAGCCAGCACACGGCCGCATCTGTCCATGCACAACGCACGGCCAGGTTGCGCGTTGACGCGGACTGCGGCTATTCGGCGCCGGCGACGGTCATCGCGCCGATCAGCAGCGAGGGCGTCATCAGCCCACCGCGCGCGTCCAGATCGCGGCCCACGGCTTCGATGCCGGCGAACATGGCGCGCAGGTTGGAGGCGATGGTGACTTCCTCGACCGGGTACGCGATCACGCCGTGCTCGACCCAGTAACCGGCGGCGCCGCGCGAGTAATCACCGGTCACGGTGTTGACGCCCTGCCCCATCAACTCGGTCACCACCAGGCCGCTGCCCATGGCATCGAGCATCTGCGCGAAGTCCAGCGCGCCGGGCTCGAGAATCAGGTTGCGCACGCCGCCGGCGTTGGCGGTGCTGGCCAGTCCCAGTTTGCGCGCCGAATAGCTGCCCAGCACGTAACGCTTGAGCACGCCGTTCTCGATCAGAGGCTGCTCGCGCGTGGCCACGCCTTCGGCATCGAACGTGGCCGAAGCCGGGCCGCGCGGCAGACGTGGCCGCTCGACGATGTTGATGTGCGCCGGGAACAGACTCTGCCCGAGCTGATCGAGCAGGAAACTGGCACGCCGGTACAGCGCGCCACCGCTGACCGCGCCGACCAGATGTCCGAGCAGCGAGCGCGCCGTGTCCGGCGTGAACAGCACCTTGCAGGTGCGCGTACCCAGCGCGCGCGCACCCAGCCGCGCCAGCGTGCGCTCGGCGGCGCGGCGGCCCAGCGCGGCGGCATCCATCAGATCCTCCTGCGCGCGCGCGCTGTCCCACCAGTAATCGCGTTGCATGCCATCCGCGCCGTTGCCGGCGATCAACGCACACGACAGCGAGTGCTGCGTGGCGTGCTCGCGGCCGAAGAAGCCATGCGAGTTGGCATAGACCTCGAGCGCGCTGCCGCTGCCGACGCTGGCGCCTTCGCTGTTGCTGATACCGGCGACATCGAGCCCGGCGGACTCGCAGCGCTGCGCCAGCGACACGGCGTCCTCCACGTTCAGCGCCCACGGGTGCCACAGGTCCAGATCGGGAAACTGCGTGGCCATCAGCGCGGCATCGGCCAGTCCGGCCGCCGCATCGGACTCGGTATGCCGCGCGATGGCGCAGGCGTGTTCCAGCGTCGCAGTGATCGACTCGGGCTTCAGATCAGCCGTGCTGGCGCTGCCTTTGCGCTGACCGAAATACACGGTCAGGCTGAAGCCGCGATCACGCGTGTGCTCGATGGTTTCCACCTCGCCCATGCGCACACTGACGTTGAGTCCGGTCTGCACGCTGGCGCTGACTTCGGCCGCACTGGCGCCGGCGCCGCGCGCGCGCGCGATCACCTCCGCGGCGATGGCGCCAAGCCGGTCGAGTTCGGCGGCGGGGTTCGATTCGGCATCGCCGGCGGCGATCACGGCACTGGACATGGGTGGGTCTCGCGTCACGGGCGCGCTACGCTGCGCGTCCCATCAGCCGCGCAGTGTGCCACGACATGCCATCCGACCACGACGAAACCGAAGGCTTCGAGGCACCCAGTCGCAGCCAGCGGCGCCGCGATGCGCTGGCGCTGTTCGATCTCGGCGAAGCGCTGCTGACCCTGCCGCCTTCGCGCCTGGCAGGCATCGATCTGCCCGACGACGTGCGTACGGAAATCGCCCACGTGCGCCGCATCACCGCGCCGGTGGCGCGCAAGCGGCAATTGCAGTTTCTGGCCAAGCTGATGCGGCGCCATGATGAGGATGCTTTCGCAGCGGCGCGCGCGGCGCTGGGCGGCGACATCGTGGCGCATCGCCGCGAGGTGGCCGTTGCGCATCGGCTCGAGGCGCTGCGCGAGCAGCTTCTGGCCGAGGGCGATGCAGCGCTGGGTGAACTGCTGCAGCGTCATCCGCTGGCCGACCGGCAGAATCTGCGCGCGCTGATCCGTCAGGCCCGTGTCGAGCGCGCCGGCAATCGCCCGCCACACGCGTATCGCGAGCTACTGCGCCAATTGCGTGCGCTGGAATCCACGGCCGCCGCGGCGACCGCGGATTCGACACCGGAAGACGCGACGGACTGAAGCAGCCTCAGCGTGTCGCGGGCTCGTGATCGGTGCTGCGGATGAACTTGACGATATTGGCGTGCACCTTCACCAGGTCCTGCGGTCGCACGTAGAGCATGTGCCCGACGTGGTAGTAGTGGAACTGGATGTTGTGCATCAGCTTGCGCTGCATCGGCAACTGCTCGAACTGGTACCAGGCCGCGTAGTACGGCGTGGCCAGGTCGTAATAGCCGGCGTTGACCATCACCTTCAGATCCGGGTTGTAGCTCATCGCCGCGGCCAGATCGGGCATCACGTTGGTGGCGATATAGGCCGGCGTGGTCTGTCCTGGCGGCGTATGCAGCAGGTTCCAGTCGTTGCCCACGGTGTTGGAGACGATCTTGTAGGTGTGCTTGCCGCCGAACTTGAGCGTCTTGCGCACGTAGTCGTTGAACGCCGCCGTGTAGGCCGAGCTGATCGCCGCGCTCTGCGGGTCGTAGTCGGCCGATTCCGCCAGCGGATCCATGGTCGGCCCGGAGAAGCGCGCATCCAGCCGCCCGGTGGTCTCGCCGCGCGGCAACAGCAGGGTCTGCTCGAATTCGGGCCCGGTCACGCGCAGGTCCGCGCGCAGCACGTAGCGCTCCGGCAAGCCGGTGTAAGCCGCCATCTGCGCGGCGATCTGCTTTTCCTGCGCCTGCGGCAGGGCGGCGCCCTCGTTCAGCGCCTGCAGGTACGGACCCATCGCCCAGGTCTGCACCTGATCCAGCCATGGGTGCAGCGTGGCCGGCGGATTGGCCAGCGCCTTGTGGTACCAGGCGACGGCGGCATAGGTGGGCAACGCCAGCGCGTATGGCAGGTTGATGCCGGGATTGAGGTTGGGCTGGTCGATGCTGGTATCAAAATTGAGGATGCTCGACATCATCACCACGCCGTTGAGGTCGATGTTGTCCTGCTGCTCGAGGATGTTGGCCAGCACGGCATTGCGCGTGGTGCCGTAGCTCTCGCCGATCAGGTATTTCGGCGAGTTCCAGCGCCCGTATTGCGACAGGAAATTGCTGATGAACTGGGCGAAGGCCTGGCCGTCGGGATCGACGCCATAGAACATCTTCGGCGTGCCCACGCCGCCCTCGGCCTTGCCGAGGATGCGGCTGTAACCGGTGCCCATGGCATCGACGAACACCAGGTCGCTGGCATTGAGCAGACTGTAATCGTTGTTGACCAACCGGTACGGCGCCGGCGGCGTGTGGATGTGGCTCTGGGTGACCACGCGCACCGGACCGAAAGCACCCATGTGCAACCACACCGAGGATGATCCCGGGCCGCCGTTGTAAAGGAACGCGATCGGGCGCTTGGCGGCATCCGTGCCGCGCTTGATATACGCCACATAAAACATCTCGCCGGTGGGCTTGCCCTGCTTGTCGTGCAGGATGATGGTGCCGGTATCGGCGGTGTAGTCGATGTGCTTGCCGTTGATGGTGACCTCGCCCGTCGTCGCCGAGGTATGCGGCGTGGCCCAGTAATGATCGATGTTGGCCGCATGCTCGACTGGCTTGGCTTGCGCTTTGGCAGCGTATGCGGAAATCGGCAACAGCGCGGCCGCGATGGTCGCGGCCAGTACGAGACGGCGAGAGAACATGGATGGCTCCTGGGACAGCATGAGTGGGGGATGCAGCGCAGTTCAAGAGTCCGGCGGCGCGCGCAAGTTCCACGCCGCGGCACGCGCGATGCGCGCGCCTTACGATTCGGCAATGCGTGATCGCGCACGCGATCCACGACGGCATGGGCCATGCATGCGCGCGTGGTTCGCGGGATCGATGCAAATCGGCATTTTTCATTACGTCTTCGTAGCCTGCGCAGCGACGATCGGCATGTAGCGCCGAACGTGCTGCTTGCGCCAAGGCGTGCTTGCGTCCAGCCTCGGCGTCCCCCGTCATCAGGAACTCGCCATGGAATACCGTCGTCTCGGTTCGTCCGGCCTCAAGCTCTCCGCGCTGTCCTTCGGGGCGTGGGCCACGTTCGGACGTCAGGTCGACCAACGCGCCGCACGCGACATGCTGGCCTATGCGCACGCGCAGGGCGTCAATTTCTTCGACAACGCCGAGGTCTATGCCCACGGCGTGGCCGAGGAGGTGATGGGCAGCGCCCTGCACGAGCTGGCGCTGCCGCGCGACAGCTATTGCGTGTCCAGCAAGGCCTATTTCGGCCGCCTGGCCGATCCAGCGCCGACCCAGCGCGGCCTGTCGCGCAAGCACCTCACCGACGCCTGCCATCAGGCGTTGCGCAGGCTGCGCGTGGATTATCTCGATCTGTATTTCTGCCACCGCCCGGATGAAGACAGCCCGGTCGCGGAAATCGTGCAGACCATGGACACGCTGGTGCGTCAGGGCAAGGTGCTGTACTGGGGCACCAGCGAATGGCCTGCCGCACTGATCAATGCGGCGGCCGAGTTCGCGAATGCACACCACCTTATCGGCCCGCAGATGGAGCAGCCGCAATACAACCTGCTGCACCGCGAGCGCGTCGAGCAGGAATACGCGCCGATCTACAACTCGCTGGGTCTCGGCATCACCACGTGGTCGCCGCTGGCTTCCGGACTGCTCACCGGAAAATACGCCGCCAAGGTTCCGGCGGACTCGCGCCTGGGCCTGAGTGACAATGCCTGGCTACGCGAGGCCGTGCTCGATGCCGAAGGCGGTGCGCACGCGCGCCGCGCCGCCACGCTGCCGGCGCTGGCCATGGAATTCGGATGCAGCCCGGCGCAACTGGCCATCGCCTGGTGCCTGAGGAATCCGCAGGTCAGCACGGTGATTCTCGGCGCCAGCCGCATCAGCCAGCTCGAGGAAAATCTTGCCGCGCTGACCGTGGCGCAACGCCTCGATGCCAGCGCGTGGCGGCACGTCGAGGAAACCCTCGCCGCGAGCTGACCCGGGCACGCAGCAAGCATGCGCGCGTGGCCGCAGGCACCCGACGCGCGCGGCTTGCACTCCTTGCGCATCGGCGGCACACGGGTTCGGCGGCGCATGTGCGCACGCTGCGATCCCCGCGATCCAGGACGCCGGCATGCGGCACTTGCATAGTAAATAGGAATGATTATTATTTGCTATGAGCGGTTTGCAAAACCGCTCCGGCACAGGGGCGCAGTGGGCATTGCCCGCTGCG
>DZBX01000268.1 GCA_022730075.1 Rhodanobacter sp.
TGCAGCGATACCGACTTGCCCCACAGCGGGCGGATGCCGGCGTTGATCCGCGTGATCGCGCGCGGCGCGGCCAGCGCGGTGATGCCGCCATCGCTGGCGCGGCGCAGCGTGGTGGACCACACCTCGGGCGGCGCATCGAAGCTGCTCTGGATCCACGCCAGCGCATCGCCCTGCGCGGCCAGCGCCAGCGCCGACATCGCCGTGCCGTCACCCAGCGCGGCATGCACCGTGCGCAGCGGCTGCCAGCGGCCGCGGTCGCCGTCGATGCGCAAGCTGGCCAACTGGCTGGAGCCGCCGGCGAAGGCATTGACCAGCAGCGCGTGCGCGCCGGTCCAGGCGAACCAGCTCGGGGTGACGCCGATGCCCGGGGTCAGATCCGCCGGCGTGCCGCCCGTGGCGGAGACGAGGTACACGTCGCCGCCGGTGGCGCCCTGGTCGCTCATCAGCCCGCCGATGAAGGCGATGGACTTGCCGTCCGGCGCGAAGCGCGGCAGCGCGATCTGCAGGCCATGCAGCGGCCCGGCCACGGTGTCGGGGTCCACCACGGCGCGTGGCGCGGCAGCGGCGCGCGTCGGCTGCACGTACAGCTGCGCCACCCACCAGTGGTCGGCGCCGGGTGGCGTGGCCGCCACGTAGGCGATGCGCTGCGCGTGCGGCGCATAGTCGAACTCATAGACGAACAGTCCAGCGGGCGTGAGCAATTGCGGTGCGCCGCCCTGCGCCGCCACCTGCGCCACACGCTGGTGTTCGATATTGGTTACTCCGATCACGCCCACCTGGGGTCCGGTCGAGGCCAGGGCGTCGGCACGGCGCGTGTCGCCCTGGATGTACAGAAAGCCCAGCGCGCGGCCATCCGGCGCCCAGCGCAGGGCGTGCACGAGGCCATCGAGATGGGTGATCTGATGCGGCTGCGCACCGGCGCGCGCCACATCCAGCAGCACGATGTCCTGTTGCGCGCGCTGGCCGCTGGCGCAGTCGGACAGGAACGCCAGCGCGCGGCCATCCGGCGCGAAGCCGGGCGCGGCGACGCCGCAGCCCTTGTGCTGGCCCGGCGCGGCAATGGCGCGCACATCGCGGCCGCTGCCGTTGGCCAGGTACAGCCGCGCGCCGTCGGTGGTCTTCTCGATCCAGGCCAGATGCCGCGCGTGCGGCGAGATCGCCACCGCGGCCAAGGTCTTGGCCGCGCCCAGCCGCGCCAGGATGGCATCCACCCGCGCCGACACCGCGGCCGGCACCGTGGGCGGCGGGATCACGCTGGCGGCCTGCGCCAGTCGGGGCGCGAACGCCAGGCCCAGCAGCAGCGCGAACAGGCGCGATGGCAGTGACATGTCGGATCTCCGCAGATGTGCCGTGGTCGATCGACCTTGGACAGCGGCGTGGGCGCGAGGTTGCATCGCACGGCCGGTAGCGGCGGGTGTTGCCGTGCCGCTACAGCGGTTGCGTGGCGCTGGCCGTGTTCGTGCCGCCGCGCGAGACTGACGCGCGCGCTGTCGATTCCGCGCCGCGCCGCGCGTCGTGCCAGCGAGGGCGGACCGTGCGCCGCCCGCAGCCGGGAGATGTCCATGCGCTACATGATCCTCGTCAAGTCCACCCCCGCATTCGAGGCCGAGAGCG
>DZBX01000107.1 GCA_022730075.1 Rhodanobacter sp.
GGCAGGCTGGCTGACACCGGCGAACGCCGAGCGCGGCGTGGGCGCCAGGCCCAGCATCACCGTCAGCAGTACCGCCAGCAGCAATGCATTCAGCGCGAACATCGCGCCGAGCAGCTTCAGTTCGTTGTCCATGGTGGGCTCCGTGGTGGTGCGTGCGGCATGCGCCGCGGCAGGGAGGTCATCGCAAGCCCCGTGCCAGCACTTGGCGTGGCCCTGATCCTTTGCGATCAATCATTTGCGCGCGGGTGCTGCCGGTCGTCGCTGTCCGCGGACGTCCGCTTGCCGGCGCGCAGCCGGCGCCGGCGGCTAGACTGCGCCGCTGTCCCCGAGGAGTCTCCGCCATGCACCCGCCGCGTCGATGCCTATCGCGACTCCTGCCCGTGCTGGCGGGCCTGCTGCTGGCCGCGACCCTGAGCGTCGCGCAGGCGCGCAACGCGCCGGCCGCCTATGCCGGGTTGCATGTGCACGCCGTGCAGCGCACGACCCGCGCCGGCATCGCCATCGAGACCGGCCGCCTCGGCGGCGTGGCCTACCGCATCGACGTGCCGAAGGACTGGAACCACCGGCTGGTGGTGTTCTACCACGGCTATTCGCTCGACCCGGTGCGCTACGACCTCGACGCGCCGCAAGCCTGGCTGGCGCCGATGCTGGCGCGCGGCTACGCGGTGATCCAGTCGGCCTACGCGCAGACCGGCTGGGCGCTGCAAAGCGCCATGGCCGACACCGCGCAACTGCGCGCCTACTTCATCGCGCGGCACGGCGTGCCGCGGCAGACCCTGGTGGCGGGCGACTCGATGGGCGGCGCGCTCACCGCGCTGACCATCGAGAGCGATCCGGGCAACTACCAGGGCGCGCTGGCGCTGTGCGGCGCGCTGGCGCCCAGCTGGGAGCTCGGGCAGCGCCAGTTCCGCATGCTCGCGGCGTTCGCGTACTACTTTCCCGGCATCCTGCCGACGCTGGGCCCGGTGCCGGCCGATTACGCGCCCACGCCCGAAATCGAACAGCGCATCGCCGCCGCCTTCGCCGCGCACCCCGGGCGTTTCGCCGACCTGCGCGCGATCTGGCACGTGGGCACGCCCCAGGACCTGCCCGGCGTGATTGCCTTCGCCACCGCGCTGGTGCAGCGCGCGCAGCAGCAGGCTGGCGGCAACCCCTTCGGCAACGCCGGTTACGTGTACCTCGGCACGCGCGACGACGCGACGCTGAACGCCGGCGTGACACGCTACCGCGCCGATCCCGCGGCCGTGGCCTACCTGTTGCGCTACTACACCCCCAGCGGGCGCCTGCTGCGTCCCATGCTGGAGCTGCACGACCTGGCCGACCCGCTGGTGCCCGCCGACAGCGTCGATGCCTACGCCGAACGCGTGCAGCGCGCCGGCCACGCCGGCATGTTCGTGCAGCAATACGTGCCCGCCGAGGGCCATTGCGTGTTCACCGGCGTCGAGGTGGGGCGCGCCTTCGACGAACTCACGCGCTGGATCGACCACGGCCAGCGCCCGCAGCCGGGCGCGCTGCCGGGTGGTTGATCAGGCCCCGCGCACTGGCGCGTGCTTGAGCCGGATCAGCGCCGAGATGTCCTCGTCGGCGTGGCCGGCGGCCATCAGCGCGGCGTAGTCGGCCAGCGCCTTGTCGACGACGCTGTGCTCGGTGCCGGCGGCGCGCGCGATGCCCTGCACGATGCCCAGGTCCTTGTGCAGCAGGCCGAGCTTGAAGCCGACGCCGAACTCGCCGCGCAGCATCGTCGCGCCGCGCTTGTCCAGGAACCAGTTGCCGGCGGCGCCCGCCGCCAGTGTCGGCAGCAGGCGTTCCGCTTGCAGTCCCAGCGCCGCGCCCAGCGCCAGGCCCTCGCACACCGCCGCGGCGATGCCGGCCACCAGCACCTGGTTCACCGCCTTGGTGGCCTGGCCGCTGCCGGTGGCGCCCATCCAGGTGACGCGCGCGGCGTAACTTTCCAGCACGACGCGCGCGCGCTCCAGCGTGGCCTCGTCGCCGCCGACCATCACCGAAAGTTTGCCATTGCGCGCGCCCTCCACGCCGCCGGACACCGGCGCATCCAGAAACCGCGCACCGGCCTCGTGCAGCAGCGTCGCCGCGCGCTGCGCGGTTGCCGGCGCCACCGTGCTGTGGTCGATCACGATTGCGTCCTGGCGCAAACCCGGACGCAGCGCCTGCACGCAGCCGAGCACGTCGGCATCAGCGGTGACGCACAGGGCGATCACATCGCACGCCGCGGCGAGCTGCGCCAGCGTGTCCGGCGCGGCCACGCCGAGTTCAGACGCGAGCGCCTGCGTCTTGGCCGGCGTGCGGTTGGCGACGGCGGTCAGCAGGCCGCGCGCGTGCAGGTGGCGGGCCATGGGCACGCCCATCGCGCCGAGTCCGACGAATCCGACTTGCAAAGTGCTCATGCGTTGCGATTCCTGATCTGGATGGCGGTAGTGCCGGGGGCCGGGCGCACCGTTCGTGGCGCCCGCTGCGTGATTGTGCGCGATGCGGATGCGTACTTGCCAAGCGCACAACGACGCATGGGAAGATGCCCGCCACGGCCGCGCATCCGGCGCGGCGCCCGGAGAGCCGCCGCATGGCGTGGATCAACAGCATCGACGAAGCCCACGCCGACGGCGCCCTGGCCGCGTTTTATGTCGACCTGCGCGCACGCCGCGGCCAATCCACGCCGATCATCGAGGCGCAGGGCCTGGATGTCGAAGCGTTGCAGCAACACCTGGCGCTGTATTCGCACCTGATGTTCGCGCCCGGCGGCGTGCCGCGCGACGAGCGCGAGATCATCGCCGTGGTGGTGTCGGCGGCCAACGGCTGCGGCTACTGCGTGCGCGAACATCTGGGGCGCCTGCAGCACTACATCGAGGAAGACGACGCGCTGCAGGCCGTGCGCGCCGCGCCCGAGACCATCGCCGACGCGCGCCAGCGCGCCATCGCGTTGTACGCGCGCAAGCTCACCCTGCAGCCGCACGCGCTGCGCGCCGTGGACATCGCCGCACTGCGCGCACAGGGCCTGGATGATGCCGACATCCTGCGCGTGAACCTGATCACCGCGTACTTCAATTTCGTCAACCGCATCGCGCAGGGACTGGGCGTGGACGCGGATTTGCCCTGATATCCATGTGCAAGATTCTCCGAGCGAACGGCCCTGTCGTTCTGGCGCGTCATCTCCGCTCAAGTCGGCGCGTCATCCCCGCGCGGGGACGTCATCCCCGAATGCTTGTGTCGGGGATCCAGTGACTTTCAGTAGTGCGCAACGAAGGTACTGGATTCCCGCCCCCGCCTTCGCGGGGGCAGGCTCTGCGCGGGAATGACGAGAAGTGGGGCGCATGCGAGGACTGGCTTTGCGTGGGAATGACCGCCAGATCATTCCCGGCATTTGGCCGCAATTTCGTATGGCTGCGCTCAATCTGCAGTGCGTGCGCCGGCGCCCGCCGCGGCGCGGGTGAGGCGATCGCGCACCGCGGCCCATTCGGGCGCATCGGGTATCTGCTCGACCAGGATCACGCGCGCGCCGCGCGCATCCAGTTCGCGCAGCGCCGCGTACAACGCCTGCGCGTAGCCGGCGGCAGTGGTGGGCAGACGCAGCCCGGCTTGCGGCGGCAGCGCGAAGCCGTGACCGAGCACCAGCACGCCGGGAGCGCCGACCTGCGCGAGCAGCTCGTCGCGCGGCAGCAGGCGCAGCGGCGTGCGCGGTGCGTAGTGCGCGGGCAGGCTGCCGGACACGCGCGGGGCGGCGGCATCAGCGCCTGCGGCCACGGTCACGCCCAGCGCGGCTTCGAGCATGGCGCGGGTGATCGCGCCGGGGCGCAGGATGCGCGGCGTGGCGCGGCTGAGATCGAGGATGGTCGATTCGATGCCCACCGCGCACGCCCCACCGTCGAGCACGCAGGGCACGGCCGCGCCGAACTCCGCGCGCACGTGCTCGGGTCGCGTCGGGCTGATGCACCCGAAGCGGTTGGCCGAGGGCGCCGCCAGCGCGCCGCCGAAGGCGTCCAGCACGGCGCGCGCCAGCGGGTGCGCGGGCATGCGCAGCGCCACCGTGTCCTGGCCGCCGGTGACGGCATCGAGCACCCGCGCGGCGCGCGGCAGCACCAGGGTCAGCGGCCCCGGCCAGTAGCGCGCGGCCAGCTCGCGCGCGGCCTCGGGCACCGCGCGCGCCCAGTCGTCCAGTTGCGCGGCGCTGCCCAGATGCACGATCAGCGGGTGCTCGGCCGGGCGTTGCTTGAGCGCGAACACGCGCGCCACCGCCTGCGCGTTGCCGGCGTCGGCGGCGAGGCCGTACACGGTTTCGGTGGGCAGGCCGATCACCTCGCCGCGGCGCAGCGCGGCCACGGCCTGCTGCACGCTGCACGCGGACGGCGTGTTCACGCCGGCGTGGCCAGATAGGTATAGCCGTCCACGCCGGCCTGCAACGCGGCCAGCAGCGGCGCGGCCTGCGCGGCGTCGAGTCCGGCGTCGTGCAGACGCTGGCGCCAGGTCTCGCGCAGCGCGGCCAGGTCGTAGCCGACGTACTCCAGCATCAGCGCGGCGCTGTCGCCGCGGCGGTGATGGCTGAGCTCGGGCCGGCCATCGGCGCCGACGCGCACGTTCACCGCGTCGGTGTCGCCGAACAGGTTGTGGATGTCGCCCAGGGTTTCCTGGTACGCGCCGACCATGAAGATGCCGAGGCAATACGGCGACCCGGAATCGTCGGGCAGCGCGTGCAGCGGCAGGCTCACGTCCACCCCGCCGGCATCCACGTAATGGTCGATGCGGCCGTCCGAATCGCAGGTGAGATCGGCGATCACGCCGCGCCGCGCGGGTTTGCGGTCGAGCCCGGCGATGGGCACGATGGGGAAGATCTGGTCGATGGCCCAGACATCGGGGATCGATTCGAACACCGAGAAATTGACGAAGTATTTGTCCACGAGTTTCTCGTCGAGTTCGTCCAGCAGCGCGCGCTGCGCGCGCTCGTGCGGGTCCAGGCGCGCGCGCACGGCGTGGGCGAGGGCGTGGAACACATCGTCCAGCGCGGCGCGCTGCGCCAGGTCGAGCTGGCCCAGCGCGAACAGGGCCAGACCCTCGGCGTGGTGCTGCTGGGCCTCGAGATAAATCTCGGTGGCCGGGCGCGCGGCCAGTTCGGCGTGCAGCGCGTGCAGATGGCGCAGCGCCGCGGGCGCATCGGCGGCCAGCGCGGCGCGCGCGCCATGCGGCGCCGGTTCCACCTCGCTGACGTTGGCGATCAGCACGGCGTGGTGCGCGGTCATCGCGCGCCCGGCTTCGGTGACGATGCGCGGCGGCGCCAGCGCGGCTGCGGCGCACAGTTCGGCCAGCGGCTGCACGATGGCCTGCGCATACTGCTCGATGGCGTAATTGACCGAGCAGGACGAGCGCGAGCGCGTGCCTTCGTAATCGACGCCGAGACCGCCGCCGACATCGACCCAGCGCAAGTTCACGTCCTGCCGCGCGAGCTGCACCAGATACTGCCCGGCCTCGCGCATGCCCGAGGCGATGTCGCGCAGGTTGGACAGTTGCGAGCCCATGTGGAAATGCAGCAGTTGCAGCGCGTCGCCCAGGCCCGCCGCGCGCAGCCGCGCCAGCAGGTCCAGCAATTGCCGCGGGGTGAGGCCGAACTTGGCCTTGTCGCCGCCGGTGTTCTGCCATTTGCCGGCGCCCAGCGTGGCCAGGCGCATGCGCACGCCGAGCAGCGGCGCCACGTGCAGCGCGGCGGATTCGCGCAGCACGTGCTCCAGCTCGGAGGGCTTCTCGATGACGATCACCACGTCCAGGCCCATGCGCCGGCCGATCAGCGCCAGGCGGATGTACTCGGCGTCCTTGTAGCCGTTGCACACCACCAGACTGCCCGGCTTGGCGATGCCCAGCACGGCCAGCAGCTCGGGCTTGGAGCCGGCCTCCAGACCGAAGTCGGCGGGATCGCCGCCACTGGCCAGTTCGCCGGCCACGCCGCGCTGCTGGTTGACCTTGATCGGATACACCGCGGTGTAGCCGCCGCGGTAGCCGTGCGCCGTCATCGCCGCGGCGAAAGCCTGCTGCAGGCGCGCGCGGCGATGGTGCAGGATGTCGGGAAAGCGCAGCAGCAGCGGCAGACGCAAGCCGCTCGCGCGCGCCGCGGCCACGGCGTCGCTGAGCGCCAGCGCGGGGCCGGCGTCGCCCCGCGGACGCGCGCTGACGCGGCCCTGCTCGTCGATATCGAAATAGCCATCGCTCCAGTAGGGCATGGCATAGGTGTGGCGCGCGGCGTCGCGATCCCAGTGTTCCGGCATGGCGGGCTCTCCCGTGGTCATCGAGTGGATGGCGTCGCAGCGGCGGGCCTGGACGCGCGGGCAACCTCGACCGGAAGCCTTGCACGCCGCGGGGTCGATGGCGCGCGTAGTGTAGCCGGCGGCGGCGGCGCGCATCGCCGAGCGCGCGCCGCCGCCCGCTACAATCGCGCTTCTTTTTTGCGAGCGCGCCGCCATGAGCGAGACCTGGTTCACCGAGCACCACGCCCCCAGCGGGTCGTCCATCGGCTTTCGCCTGCGCGCCAAACTGCACGAGGAAACCACGCCCTACCAGACCATCGCCATCTACGACAGCACCGACTGGGGCAAGCTGATGGTGATCGACGGCTGCATGATGGTCACCACGCGCGACAATTTCCTGTACCACGAGATGATCGTGCACCCGGCGCTGTACACGCACGCGGCGCCGAAGCGCGTGGTGATCATCGGCGGCGGCGATTGCGGCACGCTGCGCGAGGTGTTGCGCCACACCGAGGTGGAGCATGCGGTGCAGGTGGAGATCGACGAGCGCGTGACGCGCCTGGCCGAGCAGCACTTTCCCGAGCTGTGCGAGGCCAACGGCGACCCGCGCGCCGAGCTGCGCTTCGCCGATGGCATCCAGTACATGGCCGAGTGCGCGCCGGGCTCGGTGGATGTGGTCATCGTCGACTCGACCGATCCGGTGGGCCCCGCCGAGGGCCTGTTCAACGCGGCCTTCTACCGCAGTTGCCAGCGCGCGCTGGGCGAAGGCGGCGTGCTGGTGCAGCAGTCCGAGTCGCCGCTGGCGCATCTGGCCTTGATCCAGAGCATGCGCGCGGCCATGCGCCAGGCCGGTTTCGGCGCCATGGCGACGCTGCCGTTTCCGCAGCCGTGCTATCCCACCGGCTGGTGGAGCTGCACGCTGGCGCGCAAGGGCGCCGCGGCGATCGATGCCTTCCGCGCGGCCGATGCCGAAGCCAGGCCGTTCGCCACGCGCTACTACAACGCCGGCGTGCACCGCGCGGCCTTGAGTGCGCCCGAGTTTTTGCGCGCGGCGCTGCGCGACGGCTGATACCCGAG
>DZBX01000269.1 GCA_022730075.1 Rhodanobacter sp.
TTGCATGTAGTCGCCTTGAATCAGGCGGCAGGATGCCCGGTTTTGCAAACTGATCTCGTGTGGCTCCGCATTCACTCCGCTGGCGCCCGTTGCGCCCAGGGCTGCGCGCGTTCCAGCTCGGCGGCCAGCGCGAACAACAGCGTCTCGCTGCCGAATCGACCCATGAACTGCACGCCGACCGGCAGGCCGGCATCGCTCCAGTGCAACGGCACGCTCATCGCCGGCACGCCGGTGAGATTGGCCAGCTGCGTGAACGGGGTGCGCGCCAGATTGCGCATCGCCACCTGCTCGACGATGCCCAGGCGGCGCAGCAACCCGCCCGCGCGCAGGCGTGCGGCCAGTGCCAGCAGATGTTCCTGCAACGGCGTCGGCGCGAGTTCACCGATGCGCGGCGGCAGATCGGCGGTGGTCGGCGTCAGGTACAGGTCGTACTGCGCGAAGTGTGCGCCCAGCGCGCGCCCGAAATCGTTCCAGCGATGCTGGCTGCGCATGTACTCGCCGGCGCTGATCGCCTCGCCGATCGCCGCCAGCGCGCGCGTGGCCGGCTCCAGTTGCACGACGCGTGCGCGCGGCAGCAGCGCGCGCAACTCGCGCGCCTGTGCCGCGACCTCGCCGAAATACAGCATCAGATAGGCGTGCATCAAGGCCATGCCGTCGATGCGCGGCGCGGCTTCCTCGACGTGGTGGCCCAGCGACTCGAGCAGGCGCGCGGTCGCGTGCACTGCATCCACGCAGTCGCGCGCGACCGGCGCGCGCAGCGGCGAAGCCGTGCTGAAGGCAATGCGCAAGCGCGGCGGCGGCGCCTGCGTGGCGGTGAGAAAACTTCCGGCGGGTGCGATCTCGAATGGATCCCCTGGCGCCGCACCGGCCACGGCATCCAGCAACGCGGCGCTGTCGCGCACGCTGCGCGTGAGCGCGTGTTCGCAGGCCGCGCCCATCCACACCTCGCCGTCCTCGGGGCCGTGGCTGACGCGGCCGCGGCTGGGCTTGAGCCC
Source organism: Rhodanobacter sp. (assembly GCA_022730075.1). Lineage (GTDB taxonomy): Bacteria > Pseudomonadota > Gammaproteobacteria > Xanthomonadales > Rhodanobacteraceae > Metallibacterium. The sequence goes on from DZBX01000269.1 coordinate 996, forward strand.
GAACAGGCCGCAGTACGCTGCGGGAATGCGGATCGAGCCGCCGCCATCGTTGGCGCCGGCGGCCGGCACGATGCGCGCGGCCACCGCCGCGGCGCTGCCGCCGCTGGAGCCGCCGGGCGTGCGCGTGAGGTCCCATGGATTGCGCGTGGCGCCGAACGCCTTCGGCTCGGTATAGGCCACCAGGCCCCACTCGGGCACGTTGGTCTTGCCGAAAATCACCAGTCCGGCGCGCTTCAGCCGTTGCACCAGCACGTCATCCTCGGCTGGCACGTAGTCGCGCAGCGCCGCGCTGCCCATGCTCATCGGCACCCCGGCGTAGGCCTGCATCAAATCCTTGAGCAGGTACGGCACGCCGCTGAACATGCCTGCGGGCAGGCCCGCGCGCAGTGTCGCGTCGGCCGCGGCGTCCATGCGCCGCACCAGCGCGTTGAGTCGCGGCTGCGCGCGCTCGGCGCGACATTGCGCGGTGTGCAGCAGTTCGGCGGCGCTGACCTCGCCGCGCGCCAGCAGCGCGGCGAGACCCAGCGCGTCGTATTGCGCGTAGTCGGCGAACTCCTGCATGACGCGGCTCCACGCGGACAAGGCGCAAGCATGGCGCAGGTCACGCGCG
>DZBX01000270.1 GCA_022730075.1 Rhodanobacter sp.
GGGGATGGCGAGCAGGCGGCGCGGGGATGGCGAGCAGGCGGCGCGGGGATGGCGAACGGTAATAGCGCGCGGGCATGCCCTTGTCACCCGTCATCCCCGCGCAGGCGGGGATCCATCGCTTGCTGAAGTCACTGGATGACCAGCGTCGCTGTTGAGAAGCGATTCCCGTCCCCGACCCAACCACTCGGGGATGATCTTCCTGCGCGGGAATGACGAGAAAGAGGCGGGTGCAGGCGGGAATGATGGGAAGGGGGCTTGGCGCAGGCGGGAGTGGCGAGCAGCAGGGCGTGTGCGCTGATGCCGCGTGCTCAGCCCGCCAGCGCGGTCGCGTGCTCGCGCGTGGTGGCAAACGTCACGCCGGGCGCGCGTTCCTGGGCGAGCTGCAGGTTCACGCGCGAGGGGGCCAGATAGACCAGTTCGCCGGCTGCATCCACGGCCAGGTTCATGGCGTATTTCTCGCGGAATTCCTCGAGTTTTTTCGCGTCGGCGCAGCGTACCCAGCGTGCCGTGACGACGCCCACCGCCTCGAAGCCGGCATCCACGCCGTATTCATCCCGGAGGCGATACGCGACGACCTCGAACTGCAGTGCGCCGACCGCGCCGAGGATCAGATCATTCGACAGCAGCGGACGGAAGAACTGCGTGGCGCCTTCCTCGGACAATTGCGCCAGCCCTTTGTGCAATTGCTTGAGCTTGAGCGGATCGCGCAGCCGCGCACGCCGGAACAGCTCCGGCGCGAAGTTGGGAATGCCGGTATAGGTGAGCTTCTCGCCGGCGCTGAAAGTGTCGCCGATGGCGATGGTGCCGTGGTTGTGCAGTCCGATCACATCGCCCGGCCAGGCGCTTTCGGCGATCTCGCGGTCGGCGGCCATGAAGGTCAGCGCATTGGCCAGCTTCACTTCCTTGCCGGTGCGCACGTGCAGCGCCTTCATGCCGGCCGCGTAGTGGCCAGAACACACGCGCAGAAACGCCACGCGGTCGCGGTGCTGCGGGTCCATGTTGGCCTGGATCTTGAACACGAAGCCGCTGAAGGCTTCCTCGTCGGGCGCCACCGTGCGCGTGGTGGTGCTGCGCGCATGCGGCGCGGGCGCGTGTTCGACGAAGAAATCCAGCAGCAACTGCACGCCGAAGTTGTTCACCGCCGAGCCGAAGAACACCGGCGCCTGGCGCCCGGCCAGGTAGGCCGCGCGGTCGAACGGATGCGAGGCGCCCTGCACCAGTTCCAGCTCGTCGCGCAGTTCGCGCAGCGCCTGCGTGCCGATGCGTGCCAGCAGCTCGGGGGCGTCGAGGCCCTTGAAGATCGTGGAATCCTGGCGCGTGAAGTTGCGCCCCGGCTCGTACAGGTGCACCTCGTCGTCGAGCAGGTGATAGACGCCCTTGAGGCTGGAGCCCATGCCGATGGGCCAGGTGATCGGCGCGCACTGGATCTGCAGCACCGATTCGATCTCGTCGAGCAGCTCGATCGGCGCGCGGCCCTCGCGGTCGAGCTTGTTGACGAAGCTCATGATCGGCGTATCGCGCAGCCGGCACACGTCCATCAGCTTGATGGTGCGCTCCTCCACGCCCTTGGCGCAGTCGATCACCATCAGCGCCGAATCCACCG
>DZBX01000271.1 GCA_022730075.1 Rhodanobacter sp.
GACGAACACCACAGACCGGGGTGAGCAAGACGATGCAATGCGATCGTTTCAATGCTTTTCGCATCCGCAGCGATGCCTCTGGTTACCGCGCCGGCTTCGAGCAGATCGGGCTCGATGATCTGACCCCGGGCAACGTCACCGTGCGCGTGGAGTGGTCCTCGGTGAATTACAAGGACGCGCTGGCCGCGACCGGACAAGGCAAGATTCTGCGCCGCTTTCCGCTGGTCGGCGGCATCGACCTGGCCGGACATGTGGCGAGTTCGTCCGATGCTCGTTACCGCACCGGCGACGCGGTGCTGGTGACTGGCTGCGGACTTGGCGAAACGCGCGATGGCGGCTATGCCGAATTCGCGCGCGTGATGGCCGATGACATCATCGCGCTGCCGACCGGCATGACCTTGCGCGAAGCGATGGCGCTCGGCACCGCTGGTTTCACCGCCGGTCTCGCGCTGCTGCGCATGCAGGACAACCACCAGCGCCCCGAACTTGGCCCGATCGCGATCACCGGCGCCAGCGGCGGCGTCGGCATGCTGGCCACCGCGATATTCAGCCGCGCCGGCTACGCAGTACACGCGATCAGCGGCAAGCCCGAGCATGCCGATTTTTTGCGCCAGATCGGCGCGACCGAGGTACTGCCACGCACGACCCTGCCCGCGCAATCCAGGGCGCTGGAATCGGTACGTTTCGGCGGCGCCCTCGATACCGTCGGCGGACCTGCACTGGCGACGCTGCTGGCCTGTTGCGCGCCCTATGGCAATGTCGCCTGCTGCGGCCTCGCGGCCAGCGCCGCGCTCGAAAGTACGGTGATACCGTTCATCCTGCGCGGTGTCAGCCTGCTTGGGATCGCCTCGACCGACACGCCGCACGCGCAGCGCATGGCCGTTTGGCAACACCTCGCCAGCGACTGGCGTCCACATGCGCTGGAGACCGTCGCCACACGCGCAATCGATTTCGCGCAATTGCCCGGCGTATTCGCCGGTTACCTCGCCGGTCAGGCATTCGGCCGTACCGTCGTGCGCGTGGCCGGCGATGCCTGAGCCGGCTTGCATCCGTTGCATCCATCACCCACTGCAATACATCAGGAGGACCCGCATGAAATGCCGCCACATGAAACCCACGCTTGCGCTGCTCGCGTTGATCTCGCTGCCTGCACTGGCCTTGGCCAATCCGCCCCCGACCCAGTTGCAACCGGGTTTGTGGCAGTTCCACTATCGCTCGACGACCGAGATGGAGGGCCATGCCATTCCTGCAGTAAACGAAAGCACCAAGCAGTGCATCAAGGACACCAACCCGGCCAAGCTGCCGCTGCTGCCCAAGCTGCCTGCCAACATCAAGTGCACGGCGCCGAGCCTGCAGACCAGCGACAAGGGCTACCACGTGACCATGGCCTGCACTGCCAGCGAACCCAACGGCATGGTGACCCAGATGGACGAAGCTTTCATGATCGCGCCCAGCGACGACGGCAGCCAGATCACCATCGACGGCACCGTGCACCAGCACATCACCGGTTCACCCATACCCATTCCGCCCGTCCTGGTGAAGATTTCCGCCACGGGCCATCGCATCGGCATGTGCCTGGCCGCCAAACACTGAGAGGC
>DZBX01000020.1:0-11732 GCA_022730075.1 Rhodanobacter sp.
GCCTTGCAATCAGCCGCACCCCAAGCTTGCGATCAGCCGCGTTGCATTGCTCGGCATCGTGAGTAAAATTACTCAACACATTGAGTAATTCGTCGATGGCCTATCAGCGCCCGCAAGCCGCCACGCTCGCCGAACGCCTCGCGGAGCCGCGCCGCTTCGTGCAGGTGGTGGCGGGACCGCGCCAGGTCGGCAAGACCACGCTGGTGCAGGCGGTGGTCGAGGGCGCGGGCCTGGCGCATCGCTTTGCCAGCGCCGACGAGCCGACGCTGCGCGGCCCGGCGTGGATCGCCCAGCAGTGGGACGCGGCGCGACTGCTCGCCGCCGAGGCCGGCAAGCCCGGCGCGGTGCTGGTGCTGGACGAGATCCAGAAGATCCCCGGCTGGTCGGAGACGGTCAAGCGCCTGTGGGACGAGGACACGCGCAAGCGGCGTCCGCTGCGCGTGGTGCTGCTGGGCTCGGCGCCGCTGCTGATCGCGCAGGGCCTGACCGAAAGCCTGGCCGGGCGTTTCGAGCTGCTGCATCTGCCGCACTGGTCGTATGCCGAGATGCGCGCGGCGTTCGGCTGGTCGCTGGATCAGTATCTGTTTTACGGTGGCTATCCGGGCGCGGCGCCGCTGATCCGTCAGCCGCAGCGCTGGACGCGCTATGTCGTGGATGCGCTGATCGAAACCTCGATCGCGCGCGACGTGCTGCTGCTCAGCCGCGTGGACAAGCCGGCGCTGCTGCGGCGCCTGTTCGAGCTGGCCTGCCGCTACTCCGGGCAGATCCTGTCGTACACCAAGATGCTGGGGCAGCTGCAGGACGCCGGCAACGCCACCACGCTGGCGCATTACCTCGATCTGCTGGCGGGCGCCGGCATGGTCTGCGGCTTGCAGAAATACGCCGGCGATGCGGCGCGCCAGCGCGGCTCCAGCCCCAAGCTGCAGGTGTTCAACACGGCGCTGCTGAGCGCGACTTCGGGACTATCCTTGGCCGAGGCGCGCGCCGATCCCGAGTTCTGGGGGCGGCTGGTGGAATCGGCGGTGGGCGCGCACCTGACCAATGCCGCCGCGGGCGGCGAGATCGCCCTTTACTACTGGCGCGAGCGCAACCAGGAGGTGGATTTCGTGCTGACCGCGGGGCGCCGACTGATCGCGATCGAGGTCAAGAGCGGGCGCGCGCCGACCCGACATGCCGGCAGCGCCGCCTTTGCGGCGGCATTCAAGCCGCGGCGCAGTCTGCTGGTGGGCGGCGACGGCATCGCGCTCGAGGACTTCCTCGCCCGGCCCGTCAGTCACTGGACCGCGCCATGACCCGAGGCATCCGCGAAGCCGACGTCGAGAACACCGCGCTGCACTGGCTGCGCGGTCTCGGCTGGCAGGTGAAGTACGGCCCCGATCTCGCCTTCGGCATGCCGCAGGCGGAGCGCGGCGATCCCGGCTACCGCGACGTGATCCTCGAGGGGCGCCTGCGCGATGCGCTGGCGCGGCTCAATCCCGAGCTGCCGGCCGAGGCGCTGGCGGACGCGCAGCGCAAGCTGCTGCGCCTCGAGGCGCCGTCGCTGATCGAGCGCAACCACGCCATGCACCGGCTGCTGGTGGACGGCGTCACCGTCGAGTACCGCGGCGCGGACGGCGGCATCCGCGGCGCGCAGGCGCGGGTGATCGACTTCGACGCCGCCGCGAACAACGACTTCCTCGCGGTCAACCAGTTCACCGTGGTCGAGCAGCGCATCGAGCGTCGCGCCGACGTGGTGCTGTTCGTCAACGGCCTGGCGCTGGTGGTGATCGAGCTGAAGAATCCCACCGATGCGCAGGCCACGCTGGATCACGCCTGCCGCCAGTTGCAGACGTACCAGGCGCAGATCCCCGCGTTGTTCACCGCCAACGCCGCGCTGGTGATCGCCACCGGGCTGGAGGCGCGACTGGGCGCGCTGGGCGCCGGGCGCGAGTGGTTCAAACCCTGGCGCACGATCAGCGGCGAGGCGGATGCGCCGGCGACGCAGACCGAACTCGAGGTGCTGCTGGCCGGGGTCTGCGCGCCGCAGCGCCTGCTGCCGCTGCTGCGCCACTTCATCGTCTTCGAGAGCGGTGACGGCCTGCCGGTCAAGAAGCTGGCGGGCTATCACCAGTTCCACGCCGTCAACGTGGCGCTGTCGGAAACCCTGCGCGCCGCGCGCCTGCAGGTCGCCGACGCACGCGGCCGCTACAGCGCCGGCGCGCAACCCGGCGGCGATCCCGGCGACCGCCGCATCGGCGTGGTCTGGCACACGCAGGGTTCGGGCAAGAGCCTGACCATGGCGTTCTATGCCGGCCGCGTGATCCTGCATCCGGCGCTGCAGAACCCGACCGTGGTGCTGCTCACCGACCGCAACGATCTCGACCAGCAACTGTTCGATACCTTCGCCCGCTGCCGGGATCTGCTGCGCCAGCCGCCGGTGCAGGCCGAAAGCCGCGCCCGGTTGCGCGAGCTGCTCGACGTCGCGGCCGGCGGGGTGGTGTTCACCACCTTGCAGAAGTTCCTGCCCGACACCAAGGGCGAGGCGCACCCGGTGCTGAGCGAGCGCCGCAACATCGTGGTGATCGCCGACGAGGCGCACCGCAGCCAGTACGACTTCATCGACGGCTTTGCCAGACACATGCGCGATGCGCTGCCGAACGCTTCCTTCATCGGCTTCACCGGCACGCCGATCGAGCGCGCCGACGCCAGCACGCGCGCGGTGTTCGGCGACACCATCAGCGTCTACGACATCGAGCGCGCGGTGACCGACGGCGCGACGGTGCCGATCTACTACGAGAGCCGCCTGGCCCGGCTGGCGCTCAAGGACAGCGAGCGTCCGCGCATCGACGCCGGTTTCGAGGAAGTCACCGAGGGCGAGGAGGCGGAACGCAAGGAACAACTGCGCTCGCGCTGGGCCCAGCTCGAGGCCGTGGTCGGCGCCGAGAGCCGCGTGCACTTGATCGCCCGCGATCTCGTCAGCCACTTCGAGCAGCGCCGCGAGGTGTTTCCCGAGGGCAAGGCGATGCTGGTGTGCATGAGCCGGCGCATCGCGGTGGAGATGTATCAGGCGATCACCGCGCTGCGTCCCGGCTGGGCCAGCGCCGATGACGCGCAGGGCGCGGTCAAGGTGGTGATGACCGGCTCCGCGTCGGACCCGCTGGACTGGCAGCCGCACATCCGCAACAAGCCGCGCCGCGAGGATCTGGCCACGCGCTTCCGCGATCCCGCGGACCCGTTCAAGCTGGTGATCGTGCGCGACATGTGGCTGACCGGCTTCGACTGCCCCAGCCTGACCACGCTGTACATCGACAAGCCGATGCGCGGCCACGGCCTGATGCAGGCCATCGCGCGGGTCAACCGGGTGTTCAAGGACAAGCCCGGCGGCCTGGTGGTCGATTACCTCGGCCTGGCCGACGAGCTCAAGCAGGCGCTGGCGACCTACACCGAAGCCGGCGGCAGCGGCCGCACCGCGATCGACCAGAGCGAGGCCGTCGCGCTGGTGCGCGAGAAGGTCGAGGTCTGCCGCGGGCTGTTCCACGGCTTCGACTACCGGCGCTGGCTCGATCCCGCGGCCGGCGGGCACGAGCGCCTGGCGCTGCTGCCGTTCGCGCTGGAGCACATCCTGGCGCTGGAGGAGGGCAAGCCGCGGCTGCTGCGCGCGGTGGCGGATCTGACCAAGGCCTTCGCGCTGGCGGTGCCGCATCCGGATGCGCTGGCGCTGCGCGACGAGGTGGGGTTTTTCCAGGCCGTGCGCACGGCACTGGCCAGCCGCGAACCCGACACGGGCCGCCGCAGCGAGGCTGATCTCGATCACGCCATCCGCCAGATCGTCTCCCAGGCCGTGGCCACGGACCAGATCGTCGACATCTTCGCCGCGGCGGGGCTGAAGAAGCCCGATCTCTCGATCCTCTCCGACGACTTCCTCGCCGAAGTGCGCGACATGCCGCAGCGCAACCTGGCCGTCGAACTGCTGCGGAAGCTGCTCAAGGGCGAGATCCGCCAGCGCGCGAAACGCAACGTGGTGCAGGGCCGCTCGTTCACCGAGATGCTGGAGCAGACGCTGCGTCGCTACCACAACCGCGCGATCGAGACCGCCCGGGTGATCGAGGAGCTGATCGCGATCGCCAAGGATGTTCGCGCCGCCGGCCAGCGCGGCGAGCAACTGGGCCTGAGCGAGGACGAGGTCGCCTTCTACGACGCGCTGGAGACCAACGACAGCGCGGTCAAGGTGCTGGGCGACGACAACCTGCGCCTGATCGCGCGCGAACTGGTGAAGACCCTGCGCGCCAACGTCACCATCGACTGGACCCGGCGCGAGACCGTGCGCGCCAACCTGCGCGTGCTGGTCAAGCGCATCCTGCGCCAGTACGGCTATCCGCCCGACAAGCAGGAGAAAGCGACGCAGACGGTGCTGGAACAGGCCGAGCAACTGACCGGGCTGTGGGCCGGCGCAGCCGGATGAGCACGCTGCCGCCGCAGCAAAAAGGGGCGCCGCAGCGCCCCTCGGGTGTCGTGCGATCGGCTGCGCTTACCAGATCACCACCTGGTGGACGCCGGCGTGCACCATGGGCTGACCGGGCTTGCAGTGGAACGCCTGCCAGAACGCCGCCATGTTCGATGGCGCGCCAATCGCGCGGAACTGCGCCGGCGAATGCGGATCGACATTCAGCAGCACCTTCTGCCGCGCCTCGCGCACCGAGCCGCGCCAGACGCGCGCCCAGCTCATGAAGTAGCGCTGGTCCTCGGTGTAGCCGTCGATCTTCTCGCTGGCCAGCCCTGGGTCTTTTTTCATGGCGTTCTGCAGGGCGGTGTAGGCGATGTTGAGGCCGCCCAGGTCGGCGATGTTCTCGCCCAGTGTCAGCTTGCCGTTGACATGCAGGCCGGGCAGGGGCGAGTAGCCGTCGAACTGCTTGACCAGCTTGGCGGTGCGTGCCTCGAACGCGGCGCGGTCGGCCTTGCTCCACCAGTTGACGTTGTTGCCTTGCGCGTCGAACTGGCTGCCTTCGTCATCGTAGCCGTGGGTCATCTCGTGGCCGATCACCGCGCCGATGCCGCCGTAGTTGATGCCGTCGTCGCCGTTCGCGTAGAAAAACGGCGGCTGCAGGATCGCGGCGGGAAAGTTGATGGTGTTGTCGGTGGGGTTGTAATACGCGTTGACGGTCTGTGGCGTCATGCCCCAGTCCTGGCGGTCGGTGGGCTTGCCGATCTTGGCCAGGTCGTAGCGGTAGTTGAACGCGCTGGCGCGCTCGATGTTGGCGAAGTAGTTGTCGGGCGTGACGCTCAGGCCATTCCAGATGCGCCACTTGTCCGGGTAGCCGATCTTGGGCAGCAGCGTCTGCCACTTTTCCATTGCCTTGGCCTTGGTGGCCGGGCTCATCCAGCTCACGGCCTCGATGTGCTGCTTCAGCGCCACGTGGAGGTTGTTGACCATGGCCAGTGCGCGCGCCTTGGCCTCGGGCGTGAAGGTCTTCGCCACGTACAGCTCGCCCAGCGCCATGCCCATTTCATGATTGACCGCGCCCAGCACGCGTTTCCAGCGTGGCTCGATCTGCGGCTGCCCGCCCAGGGTTTTGTTGTAGAAATCGAAACGCGCGTCGACGAACGGTGTCGACAGGTACGGCGCCGCGCCGGAGATTTCGTGAAAGCGCAGATACGCGCGCCACGTGGCGATGGGTTCCGCGCCAATCATGCTGCTGACCTCGGCGAAGAATCCGGGTTGCGACAGCGAGAAGCCCCGCACGTCCACGCCCTGCGCGGCAAAGAACTTCTGCCACGGGAAGTTGGGTGTGATCCTGTCGGCTTCGGCCACGCTGACGAAGTGATACTGGTTTTCCGGCATGCGCAGCTCGACCGGCTTCAGCGAAGCCTTGGCGAGGCGCGTCTCGAAGGCCATGACGGCCTTGGCGTCGCGTGCGGCATCGGTGGCCGGCGCGCCGCCCAGTTCGAGCATCTTCTGGATATAGGCCACGTACTGCGCGCGGATCGCGGCGTGTTCGGGCTGGGTGTAGTAGTCGGGCGTGGGCAGGCCCAGGCCACCCTGGTAGGCGTAGCCGATCTGCATCTTGGCGTTCTTGAAGTCGGCGCCCGAGCCGAACGCGAACAGCCCGCCCTGGCCCTTGGCGAAACTGGTGTCGAGATAATCCACCAGTTGCGGCTGGGTCATGATCTGACTGATGGCGTGCAGCGTCGGCTGCAACGGCTGGATGCCGGCGGCATTGACCGCGGCTTCGTTCATGCCGCTGGCGAAGAAATAGCCGATCTTCTGCTCGATCGAGCCGGGTTTGGCCGTGGCTGCATTCCTGGCGGCCTGCTGCACGATTGCGTGCTGGATATCGAGCGATTTCTCCGCCAGTTCGTCGAAGGCGCCCCAGCGCGTCTTGTCGGCCGGGATCGGATGCGCCGCCACCCACTTGGCGTTGACGAAAGTGTTGAGGTTGCTGCAGGCGCTGACCTGGGTGTCCAGCTCGTTGACGTTGAACACGCTGCTGTCAGCGGCGGCGGCGACGCAGGACAGCGCGAGGCCGATGGCGAGGACGACGGGCTTGAGACGGGAAAGCTGCATGGGCGGGACTCCGTTGGATGGATGTTGCGCAGCGATGAGGCGCGGCGCGGAGGCGATGCATCGCGGACGCGGGTGGGTGCCGGCGCCCGCGATCCGAAGTGCGGCAAAGCTAATCTGCATTGCGAAAAACTTACAGTGTCGTGAGTCATGCGCACAAGTGATGCATTCGTAAACATCGCATCGTACGTAGCGGATGGCCGCCCGCGCCGGTTCGAGCGCTGCGCTGGCGTCGCTGCCGGGTGCCGTCAGTGGCGCAGCAGCAGCAAGCCACCCTTGCCCAGCATGCAACTGCCCGCGAGCGCGCGCTGCACGTAGGCCACGGCCGTTTGCGCTGCACGGCGCGGACTCTGGCCTTTGGCGATGCCTGTGGCCAGGGCCGCAGCCAGGGTGCAGCCGGTGCCGTGCGCGACGCCCGGTCTGCGCGGATGCACGATGTCGCAACGGCCTGTGGCGTCGATGAACGTGTCGGTCACGCGCCGGCCGCGCCCATGCCCGCCCTTGAGCAGCACCGCGCGCGGCCCCAGCGCCAGCAAGGCGGCAAGCACGCGCTCGCGCTGGCGCGGCGCGTGCGCGGCAAGACCGGTGAGCGCCTCGGCTTCGGGCAGGTTGGGCGTGAGCACCGTCGCCAGCGGCAGCAGTTCGTCGATCAGCACCGCGACGGCGCGCGCATCGAGCAGGCGCGCGCCGCTGCTGGCGACCATCACCGGATCGATGACCAGCGGCACCGCCGGATGCTCGCGCAGCGCGTGCGCCACGGCGCGGATGGTGGCGGCATCGGCGAGCATGCCGGTCTTGATCGCGGCGACCGGGAAGTCATCGAATACCGCCGCGATCTGCGCGCGCACTTCGCGTGGCGGCAGCACGTGCACCGCGCGCACGCCGCGCGTGTTCTGCGCGGTGACCGCGGTGATCGCGCAGGTGCCGTGCACGCCGCGCGCCATGAAGGTTTTCAGATCCGCCTGGATGCCCGCGCCGCCGCCCGAATCGGAGCCGGCGATGGTGAGCACGACGGGAATCTCCGGGACAGGGGACCCGACCGCCGGGAGCCGTGACCGGGGATCCGGCTTGATCACAACGCCTCGGAAGCGAAATCCGCCAGCCGCGAGCGCTCGCCGCGACGCAGGGTGATGTGCGCCGAGTGCTGCCAGGCCTTGAAGCGGTCCACGGCATAGGTCAGGCCCGAGTTGGTCTCGGTGAGATACGGCGTGTCGATCTGCTCGACGTTGCCCAGCGCCACGATCTTGGTGCCGGGGCCAGCGCGCGTGACCAGGGTTTTCATCTGCTTGGGCGTCAGGTTCTGCGCTTCGTCCAGGATCAGATAGCGATTGAGAAACGTGCGCCCGCGCATGAAGCTCAGCGAGCGCACCTTGACCCGCGAGGTGATCAGGTCGTTGGTCGCGGCGCGGCCCCAGCTGCCGCCTTCCTCGGGGTTGGTCAGCACTTCGAGGTTGTCGGTGAGCGCGCCCATCCACGGCGTCATTTTTTCCTCTTCGGTGCCGGGCAGGAAGCCGATGTCATCGCCCACCGACACCGTGGCGCGGGTCATGATGATCTCGCGGTAGCGCTGCTGGTCCATCACCTGCGCCAGTCCCGCGGCCAGCGCCAGCAGGGTCTTGCCGGTGCCGGCGGTGCCCAGCAGGGTGACGAAATCCACTTCCGGATCCATCAGCACGTTGAGCGCGAAATTCTGTTCGCGGTTGCGCGCCGAGATGCCCCACACGGCGTGGTTGCTGTGGCTGTGGTCGTCCAGCAGCACCAGTCGCGCCTGGCCCTCGTGCATGCTCAGCACGCGCAGCTCGACGCTGTTCTCGCCGGGCAGATACAGGCACTGCTGCGGATACCACTGCTCGTGCTTGCGTGGTGTCAGTTCGTAGTAGGTACGCCCGCGCTCGGCCCAGGAGCGCAGCTCGGGATGGCTGGGCCAGAAGTTTTCGGGCAGTTCGGCGTGACCGGCGAACAACAGCGCGAAGTCATCCAGCGCGCGGTCGTTCTCGTAATCCTCGGCGGGCAGGTTCTGGATGCCGGCCTTGATGCGCAGGTTGATATCCTTGCTGACCAGCACCACCGGTGTGTCGGGCTGCGCCTCGCGCAAGGCCAGCACCGCGCCGAGGATCTGGTTGTCGGGCGAGCCATGGCCGTTGCCGGATGTGCTCTGGAACCACAGCTTGCCGCGCGCGTCCGAGCGCCCCAGCGACACGCCGCCGGGGTTGCGCAGCGGCAGCCCGCCCTTGATGCCATTGCGCCCCGCGCCTTCGATGAGCTCATTGAAGAAGCGGCTGGCCTGACGCGCGTTGCGCGCCAGCTCGGAGCTGCCGTTCTTTTTTTCGTCGAGTTCCTCCAGCACCTTCATCGGGATGAACACATCGTGTTCCTCGAAGCGGAACAGCGCGGTCGGATCGTGCAGCAACACGTTGGTATCGAGGGCGTAGATGCGCTTGCCGCGGCTCATGGGCGATGGTCCTCGTGGCGGGGGAAAGACATGCGAAAACGCACCCGTCGCGGGGCGAACCGCGGGATGCGCGTTGAAAGAAACGTGGGGTCACTTGGCGGGGATCGCGTCCAGGACCGCTTGCGCATGGCCAGGCACCTTCACCCCGCGCCATGCGTGCGCGAGGGTGCCATCCGGTGCGATCAGGAACGTGCTGCGCTCGATGCCCAGCACCTGCTTGCCGTACATGTTCTTCAGCTTGATCACGCCGAAGGCCTGGCACAGGGCCGCGTCGGCATCGCTGACCAGATCGAACTTGAAACCCTGTCTGGCGCAAAAATTCTGATGCGACTTGAGCGAGTCCCGCGATACGCCCAGCACCACCGCCTTGCGGCGCTTGAATGCGGGCAACAGCGCGTTGAACTCGATGCCCTCGGTGGTGCAGCCGGGCGTGCTGTCCTTGGGATAGAAATACAGCACCAGCCAATGGCCGGCGTAATCCTTGAGGCGGGCGCTGGTTCCGCCGGACAGCGCCAGCGGCAGATCGGGAACTGCCGCACCCACATCGATCATTCGCCAGCCTCCTCGTGGATCAACGTGCTCAGTATTTCACCGGCTCCATGACAGCATCGAGATTCAAGCCGTCGCAGAGTTCCAGAAACTCGTCGCGCAGCGCGGCAATGTGCAGTTCAGCGGGGATGCCCAGGGTGATCTGCGCGGAAAACATTTCGGCGCCGGTCTGCATGGCCTGATAGCGCTGCGAGCCGAGTTGCTCGATGCTGATCTGGCGCTCGGCGAAGAAATCCAGTACTTCGGCCAGCACGCCCTGGCGATCGGCGGCGATGACTTCGATGAGGTAGGGCAACAGGTGCTGCTGTGGCTGGCGCGGCCCGCTGCGATAGCTGACCAGGTGCAGATCGGGATCGCGCGCCATGCGCGTCAGCGCGGTTTCCAGCTTGGCCACGGCGTCCCACGCGCCTTGTGCCAGCAGGGTGACCGAGACATCGGCGCCGAGCGTGTTGACGCGCGCATCGCCCAGCGCGCAACCGGAGTCGGCGACGCGGCGCGTCAGCGCAAGCAACGGGGATTGGGCGGCCGGGGTGAGCGTCTGGATGAGCAGGTAATGTTCGCTGCCGCTACGCGGTGCAGTGGTGTTCAAGTGCGGTTCCCGGGCGTGGTCGCGGCTGCGCATGCAGGTTTCAGCTTACTTGCCCGCGCGCGCGCGCCGCAAGTAACATCGCGCGTCTTTCATCTTTCTGGATTGCGCCGTGCAGCTCTCCGGCAGCATCTGCGCGCTGGCCACGCCATTCACGGCGGACGGCGCGCTCGATCTCGAAGCCTATGCCCGTCTCATCGACTACCAGCTTGCCGGCGGCACGCAGGCGTTGGTCGTCGCCGGCTCCACCGGCGAGGCGCACATGCTCACCGATGCCGAGTGGGAGCGCCTGCTCGCCTTTGCACTGGAGCACGTGCGCGGCCGCGTGCCGGTGCTGGCCGGAACCGGCGCCGCCGCGACCGCCGCCAGCGTGCGGCAGACGCGGCGCGCGCAGGCGCTGGGTTGCGATGCCGCGCTGGTGGTCACGCCATATTACGTGCGGCCCACCCAGCAAGGTCTGCTGCGTCACTTCAGCGAGGTCGCCGAACACGGCGGCTTGCCCATCGTGATGTACAACGTGCCCAGCCGCACCGGCTGCGACCTGTTGCCGGAAACCGCGGCGCGGCTGGCCGGGCACGCCAACATCATCGGCCTCAAGGAGGCGCGCGGCGATGCCGCGCGCATCGCGGCCGTCGCGCCGCTTGCGCAGCCCGGCTTCGCGGTGTTGTCCGGCGATGACGCCAGCGCGCATGGCGCCATGCTGTCCGGCATGCAGGGGGTGATCTCGGTGGTCAACAACCTGGTGCCGGCGGCGATGCGCGTGTTGTGCGATGCCGCCCTGCATGGCGATCGCGCGGTTACCGAGCAACATGCCGCGCGTCTGGCGCCGCTGATCCAGGCGCTGGAATGCGCGCCCAATCCGGTCGCGGTCAAGGCGGGCCTGGCCGCGCTCGGCATCTGTCATGCTGGCTTGCGTCTGCCGCTGATCGAGCTCGAACCGGGCGCGGCGCGCGCGCGACTCGTACACTCACTGGCCGCGCTGGCACCGGTCGCCAGTGCCGCCTGACCGATTCACGCCATTCACCCACGGACTGTACGCATGAAAAAGCTTCCCCTGATCGCACTGCTCGCGCTGGCCACACTGGGCGGCGGTTGCAGCTGGTTCCACTCCAATACACGCGACCAGCAATGGCATGCGGCGGTGCAGGAGCGCCCGCTGGAAGTCCCGCCGGATCTGGAAAAGCCCGTCAACGCCGCGGCGCTGACCATCCCCACCCTGCCCAACGCGCCTGCCGGAAGTGCGCCGGAAGCCGCGCCGCCGGGGGCGCTGACCACGGTCGGCGCAGCGCAGGGCAGCGCCAGCATGGTGTTGAACGATAGCGTCGACAGCGTCTACAAGCGTGTCGGCCTGGCGCTCGACAAAGGTGGGGTTGGCACCGTGCAGCATGCGGATGCCACAGCCCACGCTTATCGCGTCGAGGTGAATACGACGGTGACCGAGAAGCCCAAGGGCTTTTTCTCGCGCATCTTCTCCGGCGCCAAATCGCACGTGGTCAGCAACATCGTCACCATCGATGTGCGCGCCGATGGCGACAAGGCGCGCATCGAACTGCAAGGCCCCGAGGCTGCCGTGCAGCAGTTGCAAGCCGCGCTGCAGCAACGCCTGG
>DZBX01000020.1:11832-28753 GCA_022730075.1 Rhodanobacter sp.
CAAGGCCCCGAGGCTGCCGTGCAGCAGTTGCAAGCCGCGCTGCAGCAACGCCTGGGGTGAGGCGGCGCGTTGATGATCGGCCACGGGCCGATCATGCGCCGCCGAACGCCCGAGCGCTGCGCGCGAGGGCCGGGTCAGCGCGTTGATGATCGGCCACGGGCCGATCATGCGCCGCCGAACGCCCGAGCGCTGCGCGCGAGGGCCGGGCGATTGGCGCAGCGCCGGGTGAACGGGCGCCGCAGCGGGCAACCCTTCGTCATTCCCGCGCAGGGCCTGCCCCCGCGAAGGCGGGGGCGGGAATCGCTTCGCAACGCGAAGGGACGCATGGCGCAACGTGAGCCGATGCCGGCATGAACGTGGGCCATGCACCGCGCGCAGCGGCGCGCGCCCGGCAGTTGGCTTCAGCGTTGCAGCAGCGGCAGCTTGCCGGGCTTGCCGTCCCATTCGGCGGCATCATCGGGCGCGTCCTTGCGCTCGGTCAGCACCGGCCAGCCCTTGGCAAGTTCTGCATTGAGCGCGACGAAGGCTTCCTGGCCGGCGGGCACGTCATCCTCGGGATAAATCGCCTTGGCCGGGCACTCGGGTTCGCACAGGGTGCAGTCGATGCACTCATCGGGGTCGATGGCGAGAAAATTCGGACCCTCGTGGAAACAGTCCACGGGGCAGACCTCGACGCAGTCGGTGTACTTGCACTTGATGCAGTTGTCGGTGACGACGAAGGCCATGGCGGGCACCGGCGCGGGGTGGAAGTGGTACTCCCAACGAGAATCGAACTCGTGTTTTCGCCTTGAGAGGGCGACGTCCTGGACCGCTAGACGATGGGAGCGCGACCGTGCAAAGAGGCGGTAGTATAGCCAGATGATTTCCATCGGCAATGCCTTCTCGCGCCTGCTGCGGCGCACTCCGACGAATGCCCAGGAACCGCGCCGATTGAACCCGGAAAACCGGAATTTGCCGTCTCCAGAACCGCGCATCGTGCCGCGCGCCGCGCACACGTTGTCGCGCAAGCACATCAGCCCCGGCGCGCTGCGCGTGCTGTATCGCCTGCATGAATCGGGCTACGCCGCGTATCTGGTCGGTGGCGCGGTGCGCGATTTGCTGCTGGGCGGGCATCCCAAGGATTTCGATGTCGCCACCGATGCCACACCCGAGCAGGTGCGGCAATTGTTCCGCAACTGCCGGCTGATCGGGCGGCGCTTCCGCCTGGCGCATGTGGTGTTCGGGCGCGAGATCGTCGAGGTGGCCACGCTGCGCGGTCAGGACGGCGAGGGCGAGCGCGAGGTGCATGACGATGGCCGCATCCTGCGCGACAACATCTGGGGCAGCATCGAGGAGGACGCGCTGCGCCGCGATTTTCGCGTCAACGCGCTGTACTACGACATCAGTGATTTCAGCGTGCGCGATTACGTCGGCGGGCTGGAGGATTTGCGCAGTCGTGAGATGCACCTGATCGGCGATCCGCAGCAGCGCTATCGCGAGGATCCCGTGCGCATGCTGCGCGCGGCGCGGCTCTCGGCCAAGCTCGATTTCGAGATCGCGACGGCCAGCGCGGAACCGATCGCGGAACTGGCGCCGTTGCTGGCCGATGTCGCCCCGGCGCGTCTGTTCGACGAGGCGCTGAAGCTGTTCATGGCAGGCCACGGCCTGGCCAGCTTCCACCAGTTGGAACGTCATGGCTTGCTGCGCTGGCTGCTGCCGGCACTGGCTGCCGCGCTGACCCGTGATCGCGACGGCGCGTTGCGACGCATGACCGAGCGCGCGCTGGCCAATACCGATGCGCGCGTGCGCGAAGACAAGCCGGTGACGCCGGCATTCACCTTCGCGGTGTTGCTGTGGAGCGAGGTGCAGTCCACGGCGCTGCATCTGCTGGAATCCGGTGTCGAGGTCAGTGCCGCCTGGCATCGTGCCGGACAGATGGCGATCGCCGAGCAGGCGCGGCGTGTCGCCATTCCGCGCCGTTTCGGCGTGGCGATGGAGGAAATCTGGGCGTTGCAGCCGCGCTTCGCGGTACGTACCGCGCGCGGTCGCGTGCAGCGGCTGCTGGCGCATCCGCGCTTCCGCGCGGCTTACGACTTCCTGCAGTTGCGGGTCGAGCAGGAACCCGCCTTGGCCGAACTGGCGGCCTGGTGGACGACCGCGCAGGAACGGCCTGGCGCCGTGTTGCCCGTGCCGCCTGAATCCGTCGCGCCCGCGCAATCCGTGCCGGTCGACGGTGCCGCGCCCAAGGCTGCGCGCCGTCGCCGCCGCGGAGGTCAACGCAAGCGCAATCCCGGTGGCGGCGACGCGTGATCCTGGCCTATGTCGGCCTGGGCGCCAATCTCGGTCGGCCCGAGGCGCAGTTGCGATCGGCATGCGACGCGCTGGATGCGCTTGCGCATACGCGCCTGAAGTCACGCTCGCGGCTGTGGCGTACCCCGGCCTGGGGGCCGCAACCGCAGCCGGATTACTGCAACGCCGCGGCTTGCCTGGAAACCACCTTGACGCCGCGCGCGTTGCTGACGGCGCTGCTCGACATCGAGCGCGCGCACGGTCGCGTGCGCGACGGCGAGCGCCATGGGCCGCGCACGCTGGATCTGGACCTGCTGCTGTATGACGATGCCTGCATCGACGAGGCCGATTTGCAGGTGCCGCATCCGCGCATGGGCGAGCGCGCCTTCGTGCTGTTGCCGCTGGCCGAGATCGCGCCGCAAGCGCGCGTGCCGGGCGCCAACGCCAGTGTCGGGGAGCTGTTGGCGCGCGTCGATGCCAGCGCGTGTCGGCTTTGGACGGGGCAGGTTTGAGCCCGCGCGCGGGGCGCGCATAATCGCGCTTCATCGGAGAACACCATGTACGTCGAAGCCGCCGCGAGCGCGCGCAAGGCCATCACCATCCCCGCGTTGCGCGCGATGAAAACGCGTGGTGAAAAGATCGCCATGCTCACCTGTTACGACGCCAGCTTCGCCGCGCAGATCGAGGCGGCGGGCGTGGACGTGGCGCTGGTCGGCGACTCGCTGGGCATGGTGGTGCAGGGGCGCAACAGCACGCTGCCGGTCACGCTGGACGATATGGCGTATCACACGCGCCTGGTCGCGCGCGGGGTTTCCTCCACGCTGTTGATCGCGGATCTGCCGTACATGAGTTATCGCGATGCCGCGCACGCGCGCGACGCCGCGGCGCGGCTGCTCGGCGAATGTGGCGCGGCCATGCTCAAGCTCGAAGGCGCCGGCTGGGTGTGCGAGATCATCGCCGACCTGGTGGCGCGCGAGGCGCCGGTGTGCGCGCATCTGGGCTTGACGCCGCAGGCGGTGCATCGCCTCGGCGGCTACAAGGTACAGGGCCGCGAGGCCGATGCCGCCGAGTGCCTGTACCGCGATGCGCTGGCGGTGCAGGCGGCGGGCGCCGAACTGCTGGTGCTCGAGGCCGTGCCCGCCGCGCTGGCCGCGCGCATCACCCGGACGCTGCAGATTCCCGTGATCGGCATCGGCGCCGGCGTCGAGTGCGATGGCCAGGTGCTGGTGCTGTACGACATGCTCGGCATCACGCCGGGCAAGCGGCCCAAATTCAGCAAGGATTTCCTGACCGATGCCGGTAGCGTGGCGAACGCGCTCAAGGCCTATGTGGCGGCGGTGCGCGCCGCCGAATTTCCCGGCGCCGAGCACGTTTACTGAATCCCGGGTGCGCGTCGCGAGCCGCGCGCGTCATTGCATCGAACCACGAGGACAGCATGCAGACCGTGCACGATCTGGCCAGCCTGCGCGCCGCGTTGCGCGCCTGGCGCAAGCAGGACCAGCGCATCGCGCTGGTGCCGACCATGGGCAACCTGCACGCCGGCCATCACGCGCTGGTACGGCGCGCGCAACAGTGCGCGCCGCGCGTGGTGGTCAGCGTGTTCGTCAATCCCACCCAGTTCGGCCCCAACGAAGACTACACGCGTTATCCGCGCACACTGCGGCAGGATCAGGCTGGCCTCGCCGCGCTGGACTGCGACCTGTTGTTCGCGCCTGCGCTCGAGGTGATGTATCCCTACGGCACCGAGCATGCGCTGCGCATCCACGTGCCGGAGATCACCGAGGTATTGGAAGGCGCGCACCGCCCCGGGCATTTCGATGGCGTGGCCACGGTGGTGACCAAGCTGTTCGCCATGGTGCAGCCGGACTATGCCGTGTTCGGCGAAAAGGACTGGCAGCAACTGCAGGTGGTGCGCCGCCTGCAGCGTGACCTTGGCCTGGCGCTGGAGATCATCGGCCTGGCCACCGTGCGCGAAGCCGACGGCCTGGCACTGAGTTCGCGCAATCAGTATCTGGATGCCGACGCGCGCGCGCGCGCGCCGCTGCTGCACGCAAGCTTGCGCTGGATGCGCGCCGCGGCCTTGCAGGGACACGCCCACGCCGTGGTCGAGCATGCAGCCGCGCAGCGCCTGCGGCGTGGCGGTTTCGAGCCGGATTACTGCGCGATACGCGTCGCCGACACGTTGCAACCGCCTGGGCACGGTACCCCTGTCGAGCAACTCATCGCGCTGATCGCGGCGCGTCTGGGCGGTACGCGGCTGATCGACAATCTGCCGTTCGCGGCACCCTGAACAGGCCGGTCGCTTCGCGTTGCAGCGCAGCAGGCGGCGCTATAATCGCGCCAGCAATCGCACGGAACCATTCGTCATGTTACTGACTCTGCTCAAGGCCAAGATCCATCGCGTCACGGTCACCCAGGCCGAGCAGCACTACGAAGGTTCGGTGGCCATCGACGGTCGCCTGCTGGACGTTTCCGGCATCCGCGAATACGAGCAGGTGCACGTATGGAACGTGGACAATGGCGAGCGTTTCGTGACCTACGCGATCCGTGCCGAGGAAGGCTCTGGCACGATCTCGGTCAACGGTGCCGCGGCGCTGCGCGTGCGGCCCGGGCACCTGCTCATCATCGCCGCCTGGGCGCAGGTGGATGCCGCCGCCGTCGTCGAATTCCAGCCCACGCTGGTGTATGTGGATGCGCACAATCGCATGACGCACAGCAACCGCAGCATCCCCAAGCAGGCCGCCTGAGCGGCGCATCCGTCCGTCAAATCGCCGCGCGCGCCGTCATTCGCGGCCGGGCGCGGGACGCTCGCGCACCGGATGCTTGGCCAGCTTGCGCTGCAGCGTGCGCCGGTGCATGCCGAGGCGACGCGCGGCCTCGGAAATGTTGCCCTCGGTCTCGCCGAGGATGCGCTGGATGTGCTCCCACTCCAGGCGCTTCAGCGGTGGTGGCGCATCGGGCGCTGCGGTGACGGCGCTGGCCTGGCGCGGCGCCTGCGCGTTGAGCGCGCGCGCGATCTGATCGGCATCGGCGGGTTTGGCCAGATAATCGTGGGCGCCGCGTTTGATCGCCTCGACCGCGGTGGCGATGGAGGCATAACCGGTCAGCAGCAGGATGCGCATGCCTGGCGCGGCGCGCAACAACTCCGGGATCAGCTTGAGGCCGTTGGACTCGCCCAGCTTGAGGTCGAGCACGCAATAGGCCGGACGCGATTGCGCGGCGAGCTGCAGCGCCATGGTGGCGTTGTTGGCGACACCGCAGGTGTAGCCGCGCATGCCCATGGCGCGCGCCAGCACGCCGGTGAACGCCGTGTCGTCATCGACGATGAGCAGGGACTGGGACGGGGATTGCGGTGCGTTCTCGCTCATGGTGTCTCCTCGGGATTGCAGTGCGCGGCACTTGCCGCCGCTTTGCCGGGCTGGTCCGGCAGCATGGACAGCAGCGGCAGGCGCAGACGGATTTCGGCGCCGCCGCCGGCCGCATTGCCGGCATCGAGATCGCCACCCAGACGATCTGCGGTCGCTTCGGCCAGCGCCAGCCCGATGCCAAGCCCGTGATCCTTGTCGCTGACGCCAAGACTATCAGGCGAACGTGATGGATCGGCGAAGCCGGGGCCGTGATCGCGCACGCGGAACTCCAGACAGCGCGTGCCGCGGCGCGCGCTGAGCGCGACCTGCGTGGAGCCGAGCTGGGCCGATGCATCGAGGGCATTGTTGAGCAGGTTGATCAGCGCATGCTGCAAGCCGGCCGGGATGCGCACCGGCCAATCGGCATCCGCGCTGTCCAGTTGCACCAGGGTGTCGGCCTCCGGTCGCAACAACTGGAAGCGGTCCGTGCAGCGTTGCACGAAATCGCCGAGGCTCAGGTTTTCGCTGTCGCCATCGAGCTGCGCGCGACCCACGGCGACCAGGTCACGCAGGATCTCGCTGCAGCGGTCGACCTGCTGCGCCATCAGCTTGAGATCCTCGCGCAGCGGTTCGCAGGTTGATGGCGCCGGAATCAGTTCGTGCAAAAGCATGCGCAGCGTGGCCAGTGGCGTGTTGAGTTCGTGCGCGGCACCGGCCGATTGCGTGGCCATGGCCAGGATGCCCTCGTCGCGCAGCGCGCGCTCGTGCAGGCGCTGCAGACGCAGTTGTTCGCCACGCAGCGCGCCGGCAAGGCGCGCGATGAAGATCCCCAGCAACAGCGCGGCGATGGCGAAGTCGATGGCCATGCCGATTTCGTGCAGGGTGGCATCGGACACGCGTCCTGCGGTCATGACCGGCAGCGGCCGCGACCAGTGCAGCAGCAAACCGTAGATCGCGCCGCTGAGCATCGCCACCGCGGCGATGCCCGCGCGCGACAGCGCCGCGGCAGCCAAAGCGATGGGCACCAGCAGCAGGGTGACGAAGGGATTGCCGGCACCACCGCTGAGGTACAGCAGATAGCCCAACACCAGCACGTCCACGGCGATGTGGGCGATGACCTCGACCTCGGTCACGGGCCAGCGCAGGCGCAGGCGCATCAGCATGGCGATCTCGAACACCAGCAGCGCGCCGACGCCGGCCAGCAGTGCGCGCACCGGGATCGCCAGCGGCACCATGTAGGCGACGAACAATATCGCCATGGTCTGACCGGCGATCGCGGTCAGGCGCAGCCATGCCAGCGTGATCGCCAGCGCGCGCGGGCCGCCGCGGAACAGACTGTTGTCGCCGCGATTCGCCGCGGCGCCGCGCGCGGTTACCGGCTCAGTGCGTGCCGTTGGCATTCTGCGGCGCATGGCTGTTGTGCGTTGCCGACAGGCGTCGCATCAGCGGCAACACCGCCAATGCGATCAGCGTGCAGACCAGCGCAGCCCAGCCCAGTTTGTTGAACAGCGCGGTGTAGACCGGCAGGGTCTTCAGCGGATTGGTGAGATCGCGTGGCACGCTGGCGAAGTTGGCGACCACGCCGCCCAGATAGGAGGAGATGCCCACCGCCACAAAATACGCGCCCATCATGAAGCCGCCCATGCGCGCCGGCACGTAGCGCGCGATCATCGCCAGGCCGAGACCACTGACCAGCAGCTCGCCCAGCGAATAGAACCCGTAGCCCCAGATCATCACCCACGAGGAGGTCTTGCCGTCGCCACTGGCGTAATGACCGGCGGCGCCGAACAGGAAGAAGCCCACGGCCACCATGAGGAAGCCCAGCACGAACTTGGCCGCGATGGAAAGATCCTTGCCGCGCTTGCCGGCCGTGGTGTAGATCCACGCCAGCGGCGGACTGAGCGCGAAGATCCAGAGCGGGTTCAGCGCCTGGTACTGCGCCGGATTCCAGGTGAACAGGTGCAGGCCGAACAGGCTCTGGTTCCAGTCCACGTTGCGCAATGCGAACAGGGCCAGGGACGTAGACATCTGCTGATAGAAAATGAAGAAGAAAATGGTCTGCACCACCAGCACCAGCGCGGCGATCAGGCCGGAGCGCTCGCTGCGGTCGCTGCTGCGGATCAGGTGCGCGAAGATGCCCAGCAGCACGATGCCCGCGCCGTACACGAAAATCTCGGCCAGGGTCTCGTAGTTCAGCACCACCGCCGCGCCGACGGCCAGCAACGCGCCGGCCAGCAACACCAGCAGCAGGTGGCCGATGTTCAGCGGACGCTGGTCCGGTTCCGAACCGATATGACGCATGCTCTTGCGCATCAGGCTGTAGTTGGCCAGGCCGATCACCAGCCCGAACGAACACACCAGGAACGCCGCGTGCCAGCCGAATTCGTTGCCATAGGTGCGGTTGATGTAATCCTTGATCCACGGCGTCAGCAGCATCGAGAACGTCGAGCCGATGTTGACCGCCATGTAGTAGATGGTGAACGCGCTGTCGATCTTGGAGTCGTCGCCCTCGTAGATCTTGCGCACCAGGTTGCCCGAGTTGGGCTTGAACAGGCCGTTGCCGACGGTGATCACGCTGAGTGCGCCGAACAATGCCCAGACGTTGTCCGTGGGCAGGCCCATCAGCGCGTAGCCAAGGCCGAGGATGATCGCGCCGAGCAACATCGTGCGGCGCGTGCCGAGGATCTTGTCGCCGACCCAGCCGCCGATGGCCGGGGCGACATAGATCAGCGCCGTGGCGGCGCTCCACACCAGGTTGGCACGGTCATCGGCAAAGCCCAGGCGCTGCACCATGTAGTAGACGATCAGCGCCTGCATGCCGTAGAAGCCGAAGCGCTCCCACATCTCGATCAGGAAGATGGTGGTGAACGAGCGCGTCTGCGAGGGCTGCGGGAAGGGCGTTGCGTTGGTCGCCATGGAGTCTCCTGGGATGCGGGGGCTGGGACGATTCGCGCGGCTCTGCGCCGCGAAGCGGTCGCAGCGTAGCGCATGCGGATCGGTGATGGCATGCGCGCGGGCATGCGGCTTTGTACGCAGCCGGTCAGGCGACGGCGTTGTGGCACAATTCGTGCCCGGTTTCCCTCCTCCGACGGGTCTTCCATGCTGATCTTCGAGCACTCGCGTCCCGGCCGCAGCGCGGCCGCCCAGATGCCACCGCCCTGCGCGCTGCCCGACGACCTGCCGGATGCCTTGCGCCGCACCACGCCCATCGGCCTGCCGGAAGTGTCCGAGCTGGACGTGGTGCGCCACTACACCAGCCTCAGCCAGAAGAACTTCTCCATCGACACGAACTTCTACCCGCTGGGTTCGTGCACGATGAAATACAACCCGCGCGCGTGCCATTCGCTGGCTATGCTCGATGGTTTTCTCGATCGCCACCCGTGCGCGCCGGAATCGCTGAGCCAGGGCTTTCTGTCCTGCATGTACGACTTGCAGGAAATATTGGCCGACGTCACCGGCATGCAGGGCGGTGTCTCGCTTACGCCCATGGCGGGCGCGCAGGGTGAGTTCGCCGGCGTGGCCATGATCATGGCCTACCACCGCCAGCGTAATGATCTGGCGCGCACCGAGATCATCGTGCCGGATGCGGCGCACGGCACCAACCCGGCGACCGCCACGATGTGCGGCGCCAGCGTGCGCGAAATCCCCACGCTTGCCGATGGCGACATCGATCTGGATGCGTTGCAGGCCGCGCTGGGCCCGCGTACCGCCGGCATCATGCTGACCAACCCCAGCACCATCGGCGTGTTCGAGCGACGCATCCAGGAGATCGCGCGCAGGGTGCATGCCGCGGGCGGCCTGCTGTACTACGACGGCGCCAATCTCAACGCCATCCTCGGCAAGGTGCGGCCCGGCGACATGGGCTTCGATGCCATCCACATGAACCTGCACAAGACCTTCTCCACGCCGCATGGCGGCGGTGGTCCGGGCGCGGGCGCGGTGGGTGTTTCCGAACGCCTGCGGCCATTCCTGCCCATCCCGATCGTGGAAAAGCGCGCCGATGGCCGCTATGGCTACGCGCGCAAGAAGGACCGCCCGCTGTCCATCGGACGCCTGTCGGCTTTTGCCGGCAACGCGGGTGTGCTGTTGCGGGCCTACATCTATGCGCGTCTGCTGGGTCGCGCAGGCATGCGCCGCGTGGCCGAGTACGCCACGCTCAACGCCAATTATCTGGCGGTGGAACTGCGCAAGGCGGGTTATACCCTGGCCTATCCGGCGCGCCGTGCCAGCCACGAGTTCATCGTCACCGTGGCGCCGCAGAAAAAGGCCAGCGGCGTCACCGCGCTGGATTTCAGCAAGGCGCTGCTCGATCACGGCATCCATGCGCCGACCAATTATTTTCCATTGCTGGTGCCTGAGTGCCTGCTGATCGAGCCCACCGAGAGCGAGAGCAAGGACACGCTGGACCAGTTCGTGGCCGTCATGCGCACGCTGTTGCAGCAAGCGCAGAGTGATCCGGCGGAGTTCAAGCAGGCACCGCGCACCACGCCGGTGCGACGCCTCGACGACGTCAAGGCGGTGAAGGAACTGGATGTCGCCTGGCGTGGCCCGGCCGCGGCCTGAGCGCGCGCGGCATGCCTGATCCGCGCTCGGGTGCAAGCCTGCTGCCGCGCGGCCCGCGCGGCATGTGGCGTGCACTGCGCTGGTCGCTGCAGGGTCTGGCCATCACCTGGAAGGTGGAAAGCTCGTTTCGCCTCGAGGTGTACCTGTTCGTGGTGTTGGCGCCGCTGGCGCTGTGGCTGGGGCAGGGCGGCGTGCAGAAGGCATTGCTGCTGGGTTGTCTGCTGCTGGTGCTGGCCGCCGAGCTGCTGAACTCCGCGGTCGAGGCCGTGATCGAGCGCTACGGCGCCGAGCAGCACGAACTCGCCGGTCGCGCCAAGGACATGGGCTCGGCCGCGGTCTTCGTGCTGATGCTCAATGTCATCGCGACCTGGGCGTTGATCCTCGGGCCGCGCCTGCTGCCGCGTTAACGCGCGGCCGTGGGCAACGCCGCGATCAGCTGCTCGGGCCGCGTGATCGGTGCCTGACAGGTGAATCCCGTGCACAGGTAAGCCACGCCGCCGGGCACGGCCGCGCGTGCGGCGAGCGCGGGCGGTAACGCCGCGGCATCCACGGGGATGACGTACGTGTGCAGGGATGCCGGGGCCAACGCCAGCGCACTTGCCCAGTCAGGCTGCTCCTGCGCGCTGACCCGCACGATCAACTGTGCCTCGGGTTGTTGCCACGCGCGCCAGGCGCGCAGCAGGCTGGGTGCGGCGGCGGGATATGCGGCCAGCACCGCAAGCCCGGCCTGGATGGCGCGTGCGGCGGCATCCACCCAGCGCGACTCGCCGCACAAGTGGCCCAGGCGCAGCAACGCGGACGCGGCGACGGCGTTGCCGCTGGGCTGGCTGGAATCCTCGAAGCCGCGTTCGCGTCCCAGCGGCGTGGCGTGCGCGATCGTGCTGAAGAAGAATCCACCGTGCGCGTGATCCTCGAACGCCGCGCACAAGGTCGTGGCCAGCGCTTGCGCCCAGGCGAAGTCTCGTGTCTGCCAGCGCCAGGCGAGCAATTCCAGCAGCGCATCGAGCAGGTAGGCGTGGTCGTCGAGAAACCCCGGCGCGCTGGCCTCGCTGCGCGCCTGCGCGTACAGCACACCGTCGCGCCAGGCGCCGGCATGCAGCGCGGCCAGTGCAGCCTCGGCGGCGGGCAGCAGGTCGGGCGCGCGCAAGGCCCGCGCGGCGCGGCACAGACCGGCGATGGCCAGCGCGTTCCACGCCGTCAGTGCCTTGTCGTCGCGCGCCGGCGGCGGGCGCTGCTGGCGTGCGCGCAGCAGGCCGTGACGAATGGATTGGCCAGCGCTGTCGGCGGGCACCAGCGTGGCGCCGTCGGCAAGGCGCAGATGCCAGGCGTGACCTTCGAAATTGGGCGCGCGATCCAGGCCGAAGTCGTGCGTGGCCTGCGCGCGCAGCGCGGCGTCCGCCAGCGCGTCGGCAAGTGTCGCGGGCGTCCATACGTAATAGGCACCTTCGCCGCCGGGGCTGTCGGCGTCCAGCGCACTGGCCCAGGCGCCGCCGTCCAGTCGCAGTTCGCGCTGCAGCCAGTCCGCGCCCAGGCGCACGACGCGCGCGTAGTCATCGCGTTGCAGCAGCGTGGCCGCGCGCGCATAGACGGGCAGCAGTTGCGCGGTGTCGTAGAGCATTTTCTCGAAGTGCGGAATGCCCCAGTCGGCATCCACGCAGTAGCGGAAAAACCCACCGCCGAGATGGTCGTGGAGACCACCGCGGGCCATGCCGTCGAGCGTGGTTTGCAGCATGCGTCGCGCGGCTTCCGATTCGGGCTGATCGCTTTCGGCAAGGTCCAGCAACCATTCCTGCTCGCCGGCTTGCGGAAACTTGGGTGCGCCGCGATGACCACCGTGTTCGGCATCGAAGCGCGCTTCGATCCGTGCCAGCGCCTGCGCCACGGGATCGGCCGCCAATGCGCCCGCCGTGCCGGCCGCATCGTCACTGGCTGCAAGCCAGCCCTGCCACTGCATGCCTTGCCGGGTGATCGCGTCGCGTTGCTCGCGCCACGCGCTGGCAATGCCATCGAGCACCTGGCGGAACGCCGGCAGACCGTGGCGCGGTGTCGGCGGAAAATACGTGCCGATGAAAATCGGCAGCAGCGTGTGCGGGTCGAGGAAGACGGTCAGCGGCCAGCCGCCGGGGCGACCGTTGAGCGCCTGTTGCGCGCGCTGGTAGGCGCGGTCGAGGTCGGGGCGCTGTTCGCGGTCGAGCTTGATGCACACATACGCCGCGTTCATGGCCGCTGCGGTGGCGGCATCCTCGAAACTTTCATGCGCCATCACGTGGCACCAATGGCAGGCGGCGTAACCGATCGACAGCAGGATCGGCTGGTCGCGCTGACGAGCTTCGCGCAGGGCCGCGTCGCACCAGGGCCACCAGTCCACCGGATTGTCGGCGTGCTGGCGCAGATACAGGCTGTCGGAGTCGGCGAGGCGGTTCATCGCGCAAGCCTCGCACATTTGCCGCGACGCGGGCATGAAAAGGCCCGGCGCGAGGGCCGGGCCAGTTCGAGTCAGTGCCGGAATGGTTCGATCGGGCGCAGACCGCGAGCGGCTCAGAAGCCAGCCCGGTCTGCGCGGGTCATGGCGCCGCCGGCTTCAGGTCGAGCACGCGCACGCTGCCGCGCAGATACGCGGCAAAGAAGGTTTCCATCTTCGCGTACAGCGCCTCGCGATGGTCCTCGGTATAGAAACCGTGGCCTTCCTTGGGAAACACCAGCCAGTCGTATTGCTTGCCCGATTTCTCCAGCTTGCCGCGCAGCGCCTCGGCGTTCTGGATCGGCACGCGCGGGTCGGCGCCGCCGTGCACGATCAGCACCGGCACGTTGAACGTGTCGATCATCGCCACCGGCGAGATGGCGCGCGCCTGCTCGCGCGTGCCGATGGCCTGGGCCCAGTAGTTGCGGCCGCCGCGCGAGCGCTTGGTGTCGGCGCGGTCGAACTCGATGGTCCAGTCGTACACGCCGACGTAGTCGATGGCGGCCTTGTACAGATCGGGGGCGAGGATCGGCTGCATCAACGCCGAGTAGCCGCCGAAGCTGCCGCCATACACGCCGATGCGATTTCTGTCGGCATAGCCCTGCGCGATGGCCCAGCGCACGCCATCCAGCAGATCGGTCTGCATGCCGGTGGCGAACTGGCCGTAGCCGGAGCGCTCGAAGTTCATGCCGCGGCCGCCCGAACCGCGATAGTTCACCTGCAGCACGGCATAGCCGCGGTTGGCCAGGAACGCGGCATCCGGGTCATACGTCCAGGTATCCATGGGACCGATCGGACCGCCATGCGGGATCAGCACCAGCGGCAGGTTCTTCGCCTCGACGCCCAAGGGCAGGGTGAGGAATCCCGCCAGTTCCATGCCGTCGCGGTTCTTGAAGCGGATCGGGCGGCGCTCGCCGATCTGCTCGCTCTTGATCCACGGCGCCGACTGGAACAACGGCGTCAGTTGCATGCTGCTGCTGTCAAGCAACGCATAGGTGCCCGGGTCGCGGCCGCTGTAGGCGTGCACCAGGATCTTCGCGCCATCCTGGCTCATGCCGGCGAAGTCGATGAAGAATTGCGGGAACTGCTGCATCAGTTGCTTGTGGATTCGCGCCCAGCGGCTGTCATCCAGATAGGTGACGGCTGGACGCGCGCCCTCGAACACGTCGGCGAAGGTGACGCCGAAAGGCATGTGGGCGGTTTCCGGGCCCCACATCAAATCCTCGAAGGAGCCGAACGCATTGGCGCCCAGAACCTTGCGGTGGTTGCCCTGCGGATCGGTCTGCACGAACTGCGTCGGGCCACCGTTCTCGCTGTAGGCGGCGTACAACGTTTGGCCGTCCGGCGCGACGGACAAGGGCACGAACACCTTGCCGAAACGTGCCGGATCGAGCTTGACCCATGCGCCCTCGGCATCGCGCGCGTAGATGATGGGGTCCCAATGGTCGGTCATGCCGTAGGCGTACAAGGCCTGGCCCTTGTGCACCAGGAAGTTCATGTCGCCGACGTCGATCTGGGTGACCTTGCTCGGCTTGCCGGTGACGGTGTCCACGTCGTACAGCTCGGTGCGCATGGCGTCGTAGGACTGGCCGTTGCGGTTCTCCGGGAGGATCGAGAACGACAGGAACACATGGCCATTCTTCGGCTGTGGCAGTCCGGCGATCTCTGGATAGGCCGCAGGCATGGCCAGGATGTTCATCTGCGAACGCACCGACTTGCCGCGGTCGAGGAAGCTGTAGATCACGCGCTGGTTCTTGCCGTCGGCATCCAGCGCCACCAGCTCGCCGATCAGTCCGGGCGCGTCCAGCGAACCGGATTCGCGCGCCTCGGACACCAGCAGGCGATCGGGGCCCACCCACAGCATCTGCCCGGCCAGCGTATGCGGCGCGAAACCCAGCCGCGCGGTGACCTTCAGGCTGGGTACTTCCATGATGGCGATTTCGTGTCTGGCTTCGTCGCTCTTGCCGTCGTCGGTTTTCAAGGCCACGGCGATGTGCCTGCCGTCGGGCGAAAGCACCGGGTTGGAGATGGGCGGATGGCGCGCGAAATCCCTGGCCGGCAGCAGGGTGGCCGCGCCGGCGGCAAAACCGGAGCACAGCAAGACGGTGCCCAGCAGCAGGCGGTAACGATGCAGCATGACGATCTCCCCTCGCGCGTTTTCCAGGGCCTGGCGGCCCGTCAGGACGGACGGCGAAAACCCCTTCGCCACCCGCATCGGCACGCAATCTAGACGCGGCTCGGGGCCGCGGCCAGGGTCGAAAGTCATGCGTCCCGCGCGGCGCAACGCGCCGCGCGGGATGACGAGCTCATTGCGCGGCGGTGCCCGCGCCGGGACCGATGTAGCGCGCGAGGAAAGCCTGCACCTTGTTGAACATGGCGACCCGATGCGGCGTCAGGGTGAAGCCATGACCTTCATTGGGGAACCACAGCCATTCATAGGGCTTGTGTGCTGCTTCGAGCGCGCTGCGCAGCTGTTCGGCGTTCTGCGGTACGACGCGTGGATCCGATCCGCCCTGCATGATCAGCACCGGGACATTGAAGCGGTCCATCATGGTCGATGGCGAGATCGCCAATGCCTGCGCCTTGTCGCCCACCGCCATGGCGAAATAGCTTCGGCCTTCGCGGAAATGGCTGGTGTCGCTGCGGTCGAATTCATCCAGATAGTTGTAGATGCCGGCGTAATCGATCGATGCCTTGTACAGCTTGGGCGCCAGAATCGGTTGTATCAGTGCCGAGTAGCCGCCGAAGCTGCCGCCGAACACGGCGATGCGCTTGGGGTCGGCATAGCCCTTGGCGATCGCCCACTTCACCCCGTCGATCAGGTCATCCTGGATGCCGGTACCGAATTGGCGGTAGCCGGAAAGCTCGAAGTTGACGCCGCGTCCGCCCGAGCCGCGGTAGTTGACTTGCAGCACGGCATAGCCGCGGTTGGCGAGAAATCCGGCCAATTGCTGGGGATCGCTGCTGTAAGCCCAGGAATCGCGTGGCCCGATGGGGCCGCCATGCGGCAGCAGGACCAGCGGCAGGTTCTTGTGCGCCACACCCACCGGGAAGCTGATATAGCCATCGAGCTCCGTGCCATCGCGGTTCTTGAAGCGGAACGGCTCGCGCGCGGCCAACTGGCCGGGCTTGAACCATGGCATCACCTGCATCAGCGGCTGCACGTGCATGGTCTTGCTGTCGAACAGCGCGTACTCGCCCGGGTCGCCGCCACTGTAGGCATGCAGCAGGATGGTGCCGCCGTGCCTGCTCATGCCGTCGAAACCGATGTATTCGTCGTGGAATGCCTTCATCAGCGCCTGATGGATTTGCGCCCAGCGGTCATTGTTCAGGTAGTCCACCACGGGCACGCCGTTGTTGAACGTGGCAGTGAACGTCACGCCGATTGGCACGCGGTGGTCGCCGCGCGGGCTCCACAGAATGTGGTTGACCGATCCGTAGCTGTTGCTGGCCAGCACTTGCTTGTTGCTGCCATCGAGTGCGCAGCGGATCAGTTCGTCAGGGCCGCCGCTGGCGCTGTAGCGGGCATACACCGTCTTGCTGGAATCGCTGATCCATTCGGGCTCGAACACCTTGCCGAAGGCTCCAGCCGGAGCCTTGCTCCAGCCACCATCGGCCTGCGGCAGGTAGACCGTGGTGAAGCCTTGGATGCTTTGTGTGATTGCATAGACCGGCTTGTCGTCATGCACGAAGAAACTGACATTGCCATGGTTGATCTCGGCGACCTTCCTGGGGTAGCCCGTCACGCTGTCGACGTCGTAAAGCACGGTGCGATGAAACACGCGATTGTTCTCATCGGTGTTCATCGGGAATGGATTCACGGCGAGGTAGACGTGTCCGTTCAGCTCGTGCGTGACGCCGGCGATGCTCGGACTGCCATTGTCCATGTCCATCATGTTGAACGAGGCGCCCGGCGTGCCGCGCGCGGCGAGGCTGTACAACATGCGCTGCTGCGAGCCGTCGGCGTTGAGCGCGATGATGTCGCCGGTGAGGCTGGGCACATCGAAGGTGCCGGACTCCTTGGCCTCGGCTACCACCAGACGGGTCGGGCTGACCCAGACGATTTCGCCCGGCAGGCGCCAGGGCGCGAAATTCAGACGCGCGGTGACCTTCAGGCTGGGCAGCGCGAAGACGACCAGCTGATACTTGCTGTTGGTGCCGGCATCCTGGTTTTCCACATAAGAAGCGGCGAGATACTTGCCATCCGGCGACATCACCACGTCGCCAAGCAGCGGAAACTTGGCGAAATCACTGACCGGCAATTCCGGGACCGGGCTCGCTG
>DZBX01000108.1 GCA_022730075.1 Rhodanobacter sp.
TTTTCATCGGCGCGTCCGGCCATCCATGGCCGGGCTGAGAGGCTGAAAAATTCACAGCCTCTCAGCCCCGCGTTGCAGCCCTGGCGCGACGACGTTGCCAGAGCAGCAGCGGCAACCCGGCCAGCAGCAGCGCGGCGCCCCACAGCAGCGTCACGGCGCCGGTGCCGATCAGCGCCCACAGGCTGTAGACCAGCGCGCCCGCGGCGACCAGCTTGCGGCCCCGGCGCGCGGACGCATCGATGCGCCACCAGGCCAGCACGGTGACGGCATAGGGCAGCAGCGAGGCCGCGGTCGACAACAGAATCGTGAAGGTGAACAGCGCGACCAGCGACCCGCTGTAGTGGGTGCTGATCAAGACGCTGGTCAGCACACTGCTCAGCAACAACCCTTGCCAGGGCGTGCCGCGCCGGTCGCGCCGCGCGAAGAACCCCGGAAACAGTCCGTCCTGCGCCGCGGCCAGCGGGGTCTGCGCCTGCAGCAGCACCCAGCCGTTGAGCGCGCCGAAGCAGGAGATCGTCGCCACCACGCCGATGCCGATCCCCGCAGCCGGCCCCCACAGATGGCTGGCCGCGGCCGCCATCGGCGCCGCCGAGTCGCGCAGCACGGCGGCGGGCAGCAGGCCGATCACCACGGTGCAGGCCAGCATGGTGGCGAGGCCGGCGATCAGCATGCCGATCACGGTGGCGCGCGGCACGGTGCGCTCGGGGTCGCGCACCACGCCGGTGGGCACGGTGGCGGACTCCAGACCCAGCATCGACCACAGGGTCAGCGCGGCCACGGCGGTCACCACCGGGATCAGCGGCTGGCCGCTGGGGTTGAAGGGCTGGTAGGCGCCGGCGTGGATCCAGCCGAGGCCGATCACGCCGAACAGCAGCAGCGGCACCAGCTTGAGCAGGGTCAGCAGCACCTGCAGATGGCCGGCCTCGCGTACGCCGGCGAGGTTGACCGCGGTGAGCAGCCACAGCGCGCCCTGTGCCGCGATGGCGCCATGCAGCGGCGTGGCGGTGGCGGCCGGCCAGATCGCGCCGAGGCTGCCGGCGAAGGCCACCGCGAGCGCGGCGTTGCCGACCCAGGTACTGATCCAGTAACTCCACGCCACCACGAAACCGGTGCTGTCGCCGAAGGCGCGGCGCGCATACGCATAGGCGCCGCCGTGGTTGCGGATGGTCTGCGCCAGCCACGCGTACACCAGCGCCAGCAGCAGCGCGCCGCCCAGGGTCAGCGCCCAGCCGAGCAGGCTGGCCGCGCCGTACGGGGCCAGCGTCGCCGGCAGCAGGAACACGCCGGAGCCGATCATGTTGCCGACCACCAGCGCGATCAGCGTCCACAGGCCGAGCACGCGCGCGGGCGCGGCCGCGCTCATGCGCCGCGGTCCGCCACGTCGCGGTAGGCCCGCCGCAGCAGTTCGTGGAAGTGGTGCACGGCGTTCTCGCGCAGCGGATTCAGGCGCCCGGCGCGGTACGAGCCCGAGGCCAGCCCGCGCTGCACCTGCTCGCACATGCCCACGTCCTCCTGCTGCACCTCGTCACTGAAGGCCAGATCGCGTTCGCGGCGCGCCTGCGCGGCCTCGCCGGCCTCGGGCGCGTAGTAGAAATCGAACTCCACGCGGCAGCGGTCCACGCCCAGCGGCAGCACGCGGTTGGTCTGCAGGCGACCGGGCAGGATGTTGAGCATGGTGTTGGGGTACAGGAAGTAGTACAGCGCCTCGCCATTGCCGTAGAGGTCGGGGGCGCTTTCCAGCGGGCTGTACTGCAGCGAATGCCAGGCCGCGGTCTCGGTGATGTAGCTGCGGTAATCGAGCAGGCTGTTCAGGCCGGGATGGATCTGCGGGACGTGGTAGCCCTCCAGGTAATTGTCCACGTACACCTTCCAGTTGCAGGCCACGTCGTAGCCGACGCGATGGTGGAATGCGAGCTTGGCCAAAGTGCGTTGCGGCCCGAGGCGGGCATCGATGCCGGCGACGCATTCGGCGAACGGCGGCGCGGTGCCGACGGCCACGAACACCAGCCCCTGCCAGACCTGCACGCCGACCTCGGGCAGGCGGATGTCGGCCGGGTTGAAGTCGGGTGTGCGACCCATTTCCGGCGCGCCGCGCAGCACGCCATCCAGTCCGTAGGTCCAGCCGTGGTAATGGCAGCGCAGCGCGCTGGCGCCGCGTCCGGCGCAGGTGGCCAGCGGTCCGGCGCGGTGCCGGCAGACGTTGTGGAACGCGCG
Source organism: Rhodanobacter sp. (assembly GCA_022730075.1). GTDB lineage: Bacteria > Pseudomonadota > Gammaproteobacteria > Xanthomonadales > Rhodanobacteraceae > Metallibacterium. The sequence goes on from DZBX01000108.1 coordinate 2,215, forward strand.
GATCGTGGTCGCGTCGCTGCGCACGACCAGCAGCGGCAGGCCGGCGACGTCGGCCACCACGTGGTCGCCGACGCCGCTCAGTTGCGCGGCATGCCCCACCAGTTGCCAGCTGCGCGCGAACACCGCGGCGGCATCCAGCGCCGGCAGGCGCGGATCGGTGTAGTACGGCGCCGGCAGCGCCAGCGCGTGATCGAGCGGCTGCGGTGCGAGGTCGGCGGGCGTCAGCAAGGCAGTCATGCGCGGCAACCGGTCGGGGCGGACGCCGCAGTATCGCGCGCGCTTGCACGGCCGCACCATCCGGCCGGCGGTCGCCAGCGCGCGCGCATCCCTCGCACTGCAGCAAGCGCGTGCCGGCCCGTTACACTGTGCCGCTGTCACATCGCAGAGCTGTCCATGAGCGCACGCACCCGCGTCCTGACCGGCATCACCACCACCGGCGCGCCGCACCTCGGCAACTACGTCGGCGCCATCCGCCCGGCGCTGCGCATGGCGCAGGATGCCGGCACCGACGCGTTCTTCTTCCTCGCCGACTACCACGCGCTGATCAAGTGCGACGACCCCGAGCGCGTGGCCGGCTCGCGCATGCAGATCGCCTGCGCCTGGCTGGCCTGCGGGCTCGACCCGCAGCGCGTCACCTTCTACCGCCAGTCCGACATCCCGGAGATTCCCGAGCTCACCTGGCTGCTGACCTGCGTCACCGCCAAGGGCCTGATGAACCGTGCGCATGCCTACAAGGCCGCGGTCGATGCCAACACCGCGCGGGGCGAGGACGCCGACGCCGGCATCACCCTGGGTCTGTACAGCTATCCGGTGCTGATGGCCGCCGACATCCTGATGTTCGGCGCGCAGCGCGTGCCGGTGGGCCGCGACCAGGTGCAGCACATCGAGATGGCGCGCGACATCGCGCAGCGCTTCAACCACCTCTATGGCGCCGGCGAGGACCTGCTGACGCTGCCCGCGGCGGTGGTCGATGAAGACGTGGCCACGCTGCCCGGGCTCGATGGCCGCAAGATGTCGAAGAGCTACGACAACACGATCCCGCTGTTCGCCGGCGGCCCGCGCGCGCTCGAGGACGCCATCGCGCGCATCGTCACCGACTCGCGCAGGCCCGGCGAGCCCAAGGATCCGGACAGCAACGCGCTGTGCGCGATCTACCGCGCCTTCGCCACCCGAGAGCAGGGCGATGCCTTTGCCGCCGAGCTGCGCGCCGGGCTCGCCTGGGGCGAGGCCAAGCGGCGCCTGGCCGCGCAGATCGAAGCCGAGATCGGCCCGCTGCGCGCGCGCTACGACATGCTGACCGTCCATTCGGATCAGGTCGAGGAAATCCTGTTGGTGGGCGCCGGCAAGGCGCGCGAGCAGGCAAGGCCGTTGCTGGACACGCTGCGTCGGGCGGTGGGCCTGCGCGCGCCGCGGCCGGCATCGGCGCCGGCGATGCGCCATGGTCCCTCCGTCCTCGTCGGCCGCTTCGTCACCTTCCGCGCCAAGGACGGGCATTTCCATTTCCGCTTTCTCGGCGCCGATGGCGCCGACCTGCTGCTGTCGGTGCCATTCGACACGCCGCAGCAGGCCGGCAACTGGATCGCGGTGCTGGACAAGGCCGGCGGCGCGTCCAGCTTCGTGTGGGGACGGCAAGGCCTGCACCTCGAAGCCGGCGAGCACGTCGGCGGCCATGCCTGCACGCTGTGGTACGGCGACGAGCGCCTCGCCGAATCCGGCCCGTTCGCGAGCGCCGACGACTGCGAGGCCGCGCTGCGGCATCTGGTGGCGGAGCTCGAGGCGCGCTGGCGCAGTCTGCAGGCCGGGTGATGTCAGCAAGATGATCCTCGCCGCGTGCCCCCTGCCAGCTTGCGGCCCATGAGCGGCTTCACCGACACCTTGCGCGAAATCCTGCGGCGCGCGCTGTCGCGCGGGGCCACGCCGGCCGCCAGCGTGGTGGAAAGCGCGGGCCCTGCGTTCCTCACCTCGCCAGTGCGCGAAACGCGCCACGCCGAGCGCGACGACCTGCTCAGCGCGGGCCTGGGCCGTGCTGGCTTGCTCGGGCCGCCGCAACCGTTCGCGGACACGCTGCGGCCCACGCCGGAGGAAATGCGCCGCCGCGCCATCCACATGGGCTGGAAGGGCATCGCCTGGCTGCAGCCGCTGGCCGTGGCCGATACCTACGGCAAGCTGACGCCGGTGCCCGGGCGCGAGTACAGCGCGTTCGCGCGTGTGACCGGGGCGCAGTCCACGCACCGCGTGCTGGCGCAGGTGCCGGATGCTTTCGATCGCAAGGCGCGCTGCCTGGTGGTGGCGCCGGCATCCGGTTCGCGCGGCATCTATGGTGCCATCGCCGTGGCCGGTGCCTGGGCGCTGCCGCGCGGCGCGGCGGTGGTCCATACCGACAAGGGCGCCGGCAGCGGTTACTGGGACAGCGTCGAGCGCAGCGGCGTGGCGCTGGACGGCACGCGCGCCGCGGCGGGCGAGGGTGAACTGGAGTTCGAGCCCGCGATGCCGCTGGCCGGCCACGACGCCATCGGCGTCAAGCACGCGCATTCGGGCGACAACCCCGAGGCGGATTGGGGACGCCATGCCTTGCAGGCGGCGCGCTTCGGCCTGGCCATGCTCGACCGCGCGTTTCCCGCCGAAGCGCCGTTCACCGCGCGCAACACGCGCATCCTCGCCGTGGGCATCTCCAACGGCGGCGGCGCGGTGCTGCAGGCCGCGGCGCTGGATACGGAGTGCCTGCTCTCAGGCGTGGTGGCGGGCGAGCCCAACATCCACGTCGCGGGCGGGCGCGCGCTCTACGACTACGCCACCGAGGCGGCGCTGTGGTTGCCCTGCGCGCTGCTCGATCCCTTCTTCGACAGCGTGCGCGGACTGCGCGCCAACCCCTTGCTCGCCGCCACCGCGGTCGCGCGCGGCGCCACCCTGCAGGCGCAGGGCTGGCTCGACGCGACAACACCGCACGCGCAGGCGCGCGCGGCGCTGGCGCACTTGCGCGCGCAGGGCTGGCAGGACGCCGCGTTGCGCAGCGCGGCCCTCTCGACGGTCCTCGACCTGTGGCGCAGCCTGGCCGTGCTGTACGCCGCCGCCCACACCCGCAGCGGCAGCGGCCCCATGCCCGGCGGCTACCAGTACGCGGCGCTCGACGGCCTGGGCCATCCGGCGCCGGCGTCCGAACTGGTCGCCGCGACCTGGTGGAGCGATGCCGCCGGCATACCGCCCGGACAGGGCGTCGCCCTCGTCGATACGCGGCAGGCCGCCCCCGACCTGCATGCACCCGGCCTGCTGGCCCTGCGCGCGCTGTGGAGCGGAACCGACGCCGCCGCGCGAGCGCTGCGTGCGGGCGCGGACGCGACGCGCGGTGCGGCGCCACGCAGCGGCCTGCCGGTGATCATCGTGCACGGTGCCGAGGATGGACTGATCCCGGCCGCCTTCAGCAGCGCGCCCTACGTGGCGCAGGCACGCGCCGCGGGCGCCCAGGTGAGCGCATGGACGGTCAGCCCGGCGCAGCACTTCGATGCGTTCCTCGGTCTGCCCGGCATGGCGCAGACCCACGTGCCGCTGGTGCCCTATGTGCACCGCGCGCTCGACCACCTGTGGTCACACCTTGTCCATGGCGTCGCGTTGCCGGGCGACCTGCGCATCGACGCCGTGCCCGGCCTGCCGCCGACCGCCGCCAATCTGCGTCTGCCCGATCGCGGCTGACGCAGATGGTCACGGTCGGACTGATGTAGCCGTAAGCTGGCTCGAATTGCCGCGCCAAGTTGGTCTCGCCGACCTGACGCGGGCCGAGCAGGCAGACGACCGGCGTGTCGGCCAGCGCCGTGCGCACGGCGCCAAGCGGCGCACGATCAAAGGGACGGGTATCGGCGTCCATGACGCGAACACTGCATCGTCCATTTGCCTATTTTTAATGGCTCTGGATTCTGGTGTTGAACGGTTTTGGCGTTTCTCCGGAACGAAACCGGCCGGATATGGAATTGAACGGGGCGAGCAGGATCGCCAGCAGGCGCGGGGGTGTGGATTCGATGACATCGGCGCAGACGGGCTGTTTGCAGCGCACCGGTTGTTCGGGGTCTGTCGCGCAGGCTTGCACGTATAAACAAATACGTTTACAATGCGCCCACTTGATCCCGCGCGGATTCGCCGTGAAAGTCAGTGAATTCAAGCGGTGGCTGACAACGCAAGGCGTGCGCTTCGAGGAAGGCAAGCGGCATACCAAGCTGTACTACCGAAACCGGCAGTCCACGCCGCCAAGGCACGGTGGCCAAGAACTCGGAGATGGCCTGCGCAAGGCGATTCTGAAACAACTCGGGCTGAACGGTTCAGCCCGGTGATACCCGAGAGGCAAATCATGTTGACCTATCCTGCGACGCTTACCCCAGACGGTGATGGATACCTTGTCCGGTTTCCCGACCTCCCCGAGGCGCTCACCCAAGGCAGCACGCGTGAAGAAGCGCTCGACATGGCGGCCGACGCACTGCGCACCGCAATGGACTTCTACTTTGAGGACGGGCGTCGCGTGCCGATGCCGAGCCGCGTCAAGCGTGGACAGATCGGGATTGAACTGCCGCCGAGTGTCGTGGCGAAGGTCCTTCTGCTCAACGCAATGCTGGAGCAGCGCGTGACCGCAGCGGAGCTGGCGCGACGTTTGCACACCAGCCCCCAATCGGTGAATCGTATCGTGAAGCTTGGGCACCCCACCAAAATCGACACTGTCGCCAGCGCGATGAAGGCTCTGGGCCATCGCATGGAGTTGGTCGTGCGGTAGTGCCCCGATGGCTGCGCCTTGCCGCGTCGTTCCTGCCGTTGCCGACCGATTCCCTGCCTGGTCCGCGAGCCGGAAAATCGCGTGGCGTCTTATTGGGCCGCGCGCCGGCCGAGTTTGAACAGCCACGCGTACATGGCGACCATCACCAGCA
>DZBX01000109.1 GCA_022730075.1 Rhodanobacter sp.
CGATTTTTGCAGGAGTTGCCGGACATGAACACGATCTACGTGCGTACCAGCGGCACCGCCATCGCCAGCCTGATCTTCGGCATTCTTACCTGGATCATGCTGCCACTGCTGGGGGCGATCCTGGCCGTGGTGCTCGGCCACATCGCGCGCGCCGAGATACGTCGCGCGCCGCCCGGCAGCATCGATGGCGACGGCATGGCCGTGGCCGGGCTGGTGCTGGGCTATATCCATCTGGCGCTGGCCGCACTGCTGATCGGCTTGATCGCGATGGTGGGCATGTTCGCCATCGCCGCATGGTTCGGGCATCTGCTCGCTTGAGCAAGCCCGCGTCTGCCAACCGCACCGGTGCCTACGCGCTCGCGCGCGGTCTGCTGTTCCGTCTGGATGCCGAACGCGCGCATGCGCTGGGCCTGGGCGCACTCGACACATTGCAGCGTCTGCATCTGGCGCGCTGGCTGACGCGCGCGCCGGTGGCGCTGCCGGTGCGCGCGTTCGGGCTGGATTTTCCCAATCCGGTCGGTCTGGCGGCAGGCCTCGACAAGAACGGCGCGCACGTCGACGGACTCGCGGCTCTGGGCTTCGGCTTCATCGAGGTAGGTACCGTCACGCCGCGGCCGCAGCCGGGCAACCCGAGGCCGCGCCTGTTCCGCCTGCCGCAGCACGCAGCCATCATCAACCGCATGGGCTTCAACAACGACGGCGTCGAGGCGCTGCTGCGCAACCTCGACCGCACTCGTTACCGCGGCGTGCTCGGCATCAACATCGGCAAGAACAAGGACACGCCCAACGCGCGCGCCGTCGACGACTACCGCCTGTGCCTGCGCAGGGTGCACGACCACGCCAGCTACATCGTGGTGAATATCTCCTCGCCCAACACGCAAGGCCTGCGCGAACTGCAGGAACAGGCCGCGCTGGACGGCTTGCTGGGCGCGCTGCGCGAGACGCAGGAGCAGCTCGCCGCGCAGGGCACGCGCCGGCCGCTATTGCTGAAGATCGCCCCGGACCTCGACGAGCGCGGCATGGATGGCATCGCCGCCGTGCTGCAGCGCCACGGCATCGACGGGCTGATCTGCACCAACACGACCCTGGACCGCGCGGCGGTCGCCGGGGCAGCGCACGCGCAAGAGAGCGGCGGGCTGTCCGGGCGCCCCATGCGCACCCGGGCCACGGTCGTGCTGCAGGGCATGCACGCGCGTTTGCCCGATCTGCCGCTCGTCGGCGTCGGCGGGATTGGCTGTGGCGAGGACGCCCGCGAGAAACTGCAGGCCGGCGCACGACTGGTGCAGTTGTACACCGGCCTGATCTACCGCGGCCCGGCACTGGTCAACGAATGCATCGAAGCACTTCGCAGCGAGACAGGCCATGCCCCCGGCGACCATTGAAATGCCCGGCGTCACGCTGATCGAGGATGCGCCGCTGGCAGCGCGCAATACCCTGCGCGTGCAGGCGCGCTGCGCATGGCTGGCGGAACTCGGCGATGCCGCGACGTTGCCGCGCGTACTCGCCCTGCCTGCCCTGCGCAAGCTGCCGCTGCTGGTGCTGGGCTCCGGCTCCAACGTGCTGTTCACCGCCGACTGGCCAGGCCTGATCGTGCAGTTGCGCAACGGCGGCATCGAGCATATGGGCGAGACGGGGGAACACGTGTTGCTGCGCGTCGGCGCCGGCAAGCCATGGGATGAGCTGGTGCGCTGGTCCCTGGCGCAGGGTCTGGTGGGGCTGGAAAACCTCATCCTGATACCGGGCACGGTCGGCGCCGCGCCCATCCAGAACATCGGCGCGTATGGCGTCGAGGTGGCACGCAGCATCGAATGCGTCGAAGCATGGGATCGCGAGCTCGAACGCCACGTCGAGTTGCCCGCGGCCGATTGCGCCTTCGGCTACCGCGACTCGTGTTTCAAGCGCGCCCCCGAGCGCTGGATCATCACCGCCGTGCGCTTCAGGCTGGCGCGCAACGGCGCGCTGCACATGGACTATGCCGGCATCCGCGAGGAACTGGCGTCGCTGCGCATCGACCAGCCGCGCGCGGTGCACGTGGCCGAAGCCGTGCAGCGCCTGCGCACGCGCAAGCTGCCTGACCCGGCGCTGATCGGCAACGCCGGCAGCTTCTTCAAGAACCCGCAAGTCGATGCCGTTTGCGCCACCGCCTTGCGCACGCAAGAGCCCGATCTGCCGCAGTGGCCGCAGGCCGATGGCGGCAGCAAGCTGTCGGCCGCATGGATGATCGAGGCCGTTGGCTGCAAGGGCTTGCGCGCTGGCGACGCCGGCATTTCCGAGCACCACGCCTTGGTGCTGGTCAATCACGGGACAGCCAGCGGCGCGCAGCTCTGGGCGCTGGCCGAGCGCGTGCGCGAGGCGGTGCACATGCGCTTTGCGGTGCTGCTGGAAGCGGAGCCACGCGTGCTGCCTCAGCCAACACCCATTCCTGCACAGCACTGGACGCGCCACGAATGAGCAGTTAGGCTGGATGCGCTGATCCGGCAGGCGTGACGCCACCCGACACTGCGCAGCCCGCATGCACTGCAGGCGACAGTCAGCCCGGTTTTCGTTCAAACGACCGGGCCATTGGACAAGCAGCCGGTGACGGCGGGGAATTCCACGCGACAGCCGCATCGTCGCAACCCTAGATGCGCGGATCCCATCCGCACAGATCGCGAAACCGCGCTGCATGCAGTTGGCACAGCGCATCGAGCCGAAATCCATTCCCGGCGCCATGCGGCGCCTGTTCGCAAGCAGCGACATCGTCCGAGAACAACATTTGATCGCCCCCCACACTCGCCATGCCACGGCTTGCGGCTCGCTTCCGATGGTCGTCGCATGAGCAGCGAAACGGCTTTCGCGGAAACCCCGGGCGCGCCGCAGGGCCCGTTCAAGGCCGTCCCGCAGCAGCAGGAGATGCCGCTGGCGCTGGTGCGCGGGCAGCCGCTGCTGAGCATGCCGCAGGACTTGTATATCCCGCCGGACGCGCTGGAGGTCATTCTCGAAGCCTTCGAGGGCCCGCTGGATCTGCTGCTGTATCTGATCCGGCGCCAGAACCTGGACATCCTGGATATTCCGATCGCCGATATCACCCGGCAATACATTGACTACATCGATCTGATGCACGCGCTGCGCCTGGAACTCGCGGCCGAGTACCTGGTGATGGCGGCGATCCTCGCCGAGATCAAATCGCGGCTGCTGCTGCCGCGCCCGCCCAGCGATGTGGCCGGCGATGAATCGGATCCGCGCGCCGAACTGGTGCGTCGTCTGCAGGAATACGAACGCTACAAACGTGCCGCCGAGGATCTGAACGCGCTGCCGCGCGTGGAGCGCGACACCAGCGTGGCGCATGCCGATGCGGGCGAACGCAGCGTGACGCGCGTACCGCCCGCGGTGGATTTGCGCGAACTGCTGCTGGCGCTCAAGGATGTATTGCGCCGCGCTGAACTCGGCGGCGCGGTGGCCGTGCAGCGCGATGCATTGTCGATCCGCGAGCGCATGAGCGACCTGCTGCGCCTGATCGAGGACGGCGCGTTCCACGCCTTCACCGAGATATTCAAGCCCGAGCAAGGCCGCCTCGGCATCGTGGTCAGCTTCATCGCCATGCTGGAACTGATCAAGGAAGGCCTGCTCGATGTGATCCAGGAGCAACCGCTGGCACCGATCTATCTGAAGGCATGCAGCGCCGCGAGCTGAGTGCCGCGTCGCCGCTTTCATGCCCAACCCGCACGTCCCCGCAAGATTTCACGATCCGCACATGGAAACGATCCAGATTCAACGCATCCTCGAAGCGGCCCTGCTCGCCAGCCCCGAACCCTTGTCATCGACACGGCTCGCCAGCCTGTTCACCGAGGATGAGGGCGTCGGCGCCGACGATATCGGGCTGGCGCTGGAAGCACTGCGAGCCGAGGCCCCGGCGCGCGGCGTGGTGCTCACCGAAGTGGCTTCCGGCCACCGCTACCAGGTCGCCGGCGACGTGCACGCATGGGTCGCACGGCTCAACGCCGAGCGTCCGACGCGTTACTCGCGCGCACTGCTGGAAACGCTCAGCCTGATCGCCTACCGCCAGCCCATCACGCGCGGCGAGATCGAGCAGATTCGCGGCGTGGTGGTATCCAGCACCATGATCCGCACACTGGAGGATCGCGAGTGGATCCGCATCGTCGGCCACCGCGACGTGGCCGGTCGCCCGGCGCTGTATGGCACCACGCGCCAGTTCCTCGACTACTTCAACCTCAAGGCATTGGAAGATCTGCCGCCCCTGACCGAAGTCCGCGATCTGGAAGAACTGGCACCGCAGTTCGAATTCGAGACCGCGCCTGGCGACTCAGGCACCACCCTGGCCGCGCCCGTCGCAGGCGGCCCGGACGACACGACAGCGGTTCTTTCCGAAGCACATGCCGCCACCGACTTGCCCTTGCCCGACGCCACCGCGTCGGCGCAGGAGTCCGATTCCAAGGAGCACCTCGCATGACCGCGCCCACGCGCACCCTGTTGTCACTCAAACGCCAGGCCGCAGCCGACCACGGACCGCGCCTCGAAGAACGCCTGCACAAGGTATTGGCCAACGCCGGACTGGGCTCGCGGCGCATGCTGGAGCAACGCATCGAGCAAGGTGAGGTACGCGTCAACAACGACGTCGCCACGATCGGCACCAGCGTCGGCGCCGGCGATCGCGTCGAGCTCGATGGTCACGCCTACGTGGTCGCCAGCGACCGCCGCGAGGACGCCGAAGTGCTGATGTATCACAAGCCCGAGGGCGAGGTGATCACGCGCGAGGACCCCGAGGGCCGGCCCACCGTATTCGACAACCTGCCGCGCCTGAAAGGCTCGCGCTGGATCGCCGTGGGCCGCCTCGACCTCAACACCACCGGCCTGCTGCTGCTGACCACCGATGGCGACCTGGCGCATGCACTGATGCACCCCGGCACCGCGCTCGAGCGCGAATATCTGTGCCGCGTGCACGGCGAGGTTCCGGACGAGGTCCTGGCGCAGCTCAGCGCCGGCGTCGAGTTGGAAGACGGCCCGGCGCGCTTCGAGGAAATCGCCCCGATCAGCCGCGGCGGCAGCCACAGCTGGTTCCGTGTGATCCTGCGTGAGGGCCGCAACCGCGAAGTGCGGCGCCTGTGGGAATCGCAAGGCCTGATGGTCAGTCGCCTCAAGCGCATCCGTTACGCCAATATCGAGCTGCCACGCCTGCTGCGTCGCGGCCATGCGCAAGCGCTGGACGCCGCAGCCGTGAGCGCGCTGCGCGCGCTCGCCGGCGTGGGCGCACCGCAGGCGACGCTGACCCTGCAGCCGGTGTTGCACCAGCGCCGTGCGCAGCGCAATGGCGTCAAGGTGCGCGCCGAGCGTGCGCAAGCCTGGGCCGCGGGCAGCGACGAAGGCCGCGAACTCGCCGCATTCGATCGGGTGCGCGACGACCACCGCGATGCACGCCGACGCGGTACGGGTCCCAGGCGCGAGGTCAACGGCAACGTGATGCGCGCTGATCGCACTCCCGGCGCGCGCAAACCGCGCGCATTCAGCCCGGGTCAGGAACTGCCCGCGGTGCGTCAGTGGGTTGCCGGCGAAAATCGTCCTGGCCGCGGTGGACCGCGCCGTGGCGCCGGCGCGCACATGGAAAAGGGCCCGTGGCTGCCAGCCAGCCGTGGCCACGGTGAGCGCGGCGCAGGGCCGTCCGGAGAGCGCACTGCACGGCCTTTCGACGCTGCGCGTGGTCCACGCCGCGGCGGCGAGCGCACGGCACGGCCCGCGGGTGAACGGGGGCCACGCCCGAGCGGCGAACGCGCGGCGCGGCCCTTCAATGGCGAGCGCGGTGCACGCCCCTTTGCCGGCGAACGCGGCCCACGTCCGCGTGGCGAGCGCGCCGGGCCTTCCAGTGGCGAGCGCGGTCCACGCCCCGGCGGCGATCGTCGCCCGCGCAACGATGCGCCGCGCGGACCGCGTCCACCAGGCCGCGCACGCTGAGCTCGCGCCATGGACCGCTATGCCGCGATGCAATTGTTCCTGCGCGTGGTCGATGACGGCAGCTTTGCCGCTGCGGCCGGCCACAGCGGCATCTCGCGCGCGCAAGCCAGCAAGCTGATCCGCGCGCTGGAAGAAGATCTCGGCGTGCGCCTGATCCAGCGCACCACGCGCAAGCTCAGTCTTACCGAGGCTGGCCGCCACTATCACGAGCGCGTGGCCGCGGCGATGGCCGCACTCAACGAAGCCGCGGCCGAGGCCGGGCAGCGCCAGACCGAGCCGCGCGGGCACCTGCGCGTGAGCGCGCCAACCTCGTTCGCGACGCGACATCTGGCGGATGCGCTCACCGAGTTCCTGCGCCGCAACCCGCGCATCGAACTGGAACTGGATTTGAACGATCGCCGCGCCGATCTGGTGCGCGATGGTTTCGACATGGCCATCCGCATCGGTCACCTGGCCGATTCCAGCCTGATCGCGCGGCGCATCGCGCCCGCGCGCATGCTGGCGGTAGCCGCACCGGCCTATCTGAAGGCGCACGGCACGCCGACGCATCCGCAGCAACTGGAAGCGCACACGGCGCTGTTGTACACGCTCATCCCGCACCACGATCTGTGGACCTTTGCGCGTGAGCAGGACACCGTCAACGTGCGTGTCCATGGTCCGTTGCATGCCAGCAATGGCGATGTGCTCGCCGCTGCCGTGGTGCGTGGTCTGGGTGTGGCGGTGCAGCCCAGCTTCATCGTCGGCGATCTGGTGCGCAGCGGCGAATTGCAGCGCATCCTGTGCGACTGGCACCTGCCCGAAGCGACGATCTACGCGGTGTATCCGGCTGGCCGCGCGCTGCCCGCAAAAACCCGCAGCCTGATCGATTTCCTGGCCGCGCGCTTCGGCGATGAACCCTACTGGGACGATGGCCTGTTCAATACCAAGGCCGCCATTCCGGCATCGCGGCGCGGCAAGCCCGGCGCGACATTTTGATACAGCATCGCGATCAAGCATCAGGAATGATCAGGCTGTCATTCCCGCGCAATGCCTGCTCGCGCGCCACTTCCCGTCATCCCCGTACAGAGCCTGCCCCCGCGAAGGCGGGGGCGTGGATCCAGTCAACGCACGCCTCTGCCCCGCGCCGAGTTTCTGGTCATCCCCGCGCAGGCGGGGACCCAGTGACTTC
>DZBX01000110.1 GCA_022730075.1 Rhodanobacter sp.
GCACCGCGCTGGATGTGTCGCCGGCAAGACTCTGGCGTTCACTGGACACCACGGCCAGCACCTGGCCCGCGGCGACGGGCGCACCCTCGTGTATCGCGATGCGTTGCACCCGACCCGCCGCCGGCGCGGCCAGCGTCAGCAAACCCGTGGCGGGCGCCAGCATGCCGGTGGCGTGCACGCGCCGCGTGTACGTGCCCAGGCTGGCGAACACAGCCAGTACCGCCACGATCAGCACGGCGCCAGCGACCAGCACACGCGCCGACAGCGGCGTGACCAGGCGCAACTCGCCCAGCCAGCGCTGTTGCTGCGCGTGCAGTGCCTCGGCGCGAAACAATTTCCCCGCTGCTGCCGACATCGTGCCATCCCCATGGCTGTCCATGCCGCCCGGCGGTGTCCCCACACGCGCCAAGCGTGATGAGCACGCTACGGCGGCAGAGGGCACGATCGCCCGTGCTGCAAGTCATGTTCGTCGTGCGCGGTTTCGTGTTTCTTGTGTAGTCACTGGCTGACAAAAAGCGCAGAAGCCAACGCAAATACGCCTCGCACCCCACTGCCGCGTGCGCCTAAGATCAATCCATGCACCACCCACAGATATCGCTGCTGCGCGCGCTGCTGCTGCCGGCTCTGATCGCGCTGCTGGCCGGTTGCGCGGTGTCGCGGCAGGATGCGCGCGCGGCGCGCGTGGTGATGACGCAAAGCCATGCGCTGTATGCGCCGCCGCCGTGCGCGGCGCCGGATCATTGCGCGGCACCATCGTCACTGCTCGAACTGGCGCGCGCGAACGACCGGGCCAGCACCGCGACGGCGGCGCAGAACACCGCGATCCTGCTGGATGCGCCGGATGCCGCGCTGGCCGCGCGCCTGAACCTGATCGCGGGCGCGCGGCACAGCATCGACGTGCAGACCTATCTGTGGTCGTTCGACGATGTCGGCAACCTGATGCTGGACGCGCTGCTGCGCGCGGCGCAGCGTGGCGTGACGGTGCGCATCCTCGCCGACCAGCTGTTTTCGTTTCCCAATGTCGGCACGCTGGCGGCGCTGGCGCGCAGCAATCCGCACCTGCACGTCCGCCTGTACAACCCCACGTTCGACGAGACGCGCACGCAGCCGCTGCAGTGGGCGGCAGGTATCGTGTGCTGCTACTTCCGCTTCAACCAGCGCATGCACGACAAGTTGTTGCTGGTCGATGGTCGCGTCGGCATCGTCGGCGGACGCAATTACGAAAACCGTTATTTCGGCTGGGACGCGAGCCTCGATTACCTCGATCGCGATGTGCTGCTCGCCGGCCCGGTGGCGCGAATCATGCGGCGCAGTTTCGATGTGTTCTGGCACAACCCGCGCGCGCTGCCGTTGCCGCGATTGCGCGACGTGAGTCAGTCGCTGCGCGTCACCGGCGCGGAGGGTCCGCCGTGGACGCCGCCACCTTGGCAGGATGCCGCGCGCGTGGCCGCCATCGAGCGCGACGCCGCGGACCCGGAGTGGATGGCGCGGCACGTATTGGCGCACGCCATGCGCGTCGGCGCGGTGGAGTACTACTCGGACCTGCCGGCCAAGACCGCGGATCCAGGCCTGCGCAGCGCCGACAAACTGACGCAGCACCTGATGGACGTGATCGGCGGCGCGCAACACGAGCTGCTCATGCAGACTCCGTATCTGGTGCTCAGCGACCACGCCTACGACCTGCTGCGGCGCCTGCACCGCGAGCACGCGACGCTGCGCCTGATCGTGTCCACCAATTCGCTGGCGTCCACCGATGCCTTCGCCGTGTACGCCATCTCGTACAAGCACCGCAAGCGCTACATCAAGCGGCTCGGTTTGCAGGTGTACGAGCTGATGCCGCGGCCCTCCGCGGAGATGAGTGCGCGGGTTCTGGGCGTGGCCATGCCGCAAGCCGGCGCCGTGGCGTCGAGCGCGCCCGAGCGCGCACCACTGCTGTCGGTATTCGATTACCCCGCGCCGCTGCTGACCCCGGGCCCGCGCATCAGCCTGCACGCCAAGTCCTATGTGATCGATGGGCGCATCGCGGTGATCGGTTCGCACAATTTCGATCCGCGTTCGGATCACTACAACACCGAGAACGGCGTGATCATCGACGATGCCGCGTTCGCGCATGCGCTGCGCACCTCGATCCTGCGCGCCACGCACCCGGACAACGCCTGGGTGGTGGCACGGCGCGACAATCCGCCATTGCTGGGCCCGATCAGCCGCGTGCTGGGCGATATTTCCGCGGCGCTGCCGATCTTCGATTTCTGGCCGTTCCGTTACGCCACCGACTGGCAGAAGAAACCCGATTGCCCGCCTCTGCTGCCCAGCGACCCGCGCTTCCGCCAGTGTTATGAACCGGTCGGCGATTTCCCCGAGGTGAACCTGTCCGGCAAGGCCATCTACACGCGCATCATCGCCGCGTTCGGCGTCGGTTTCAGCGGGATCATGTGACCGCGCGGCCAAGGCACGCGCTGTGGCGTTTGTGTGCCGGCGGTGCTTCGCCGCGCGGCGGGGCAGGACACAATCTGCGCCACGCAGCCGGGCTTGCGTCGCGCGGAAGTCTCAGCCCAGGCGCGCCTTGACCCGTGCCGACAGCGCAGTCATGTCGGCGCGACCGGCGACCTGGGGTTTGAGCGCGGCCATCACTTTGCCCATGTCGCGCGCGCCGCTGGCGCCGGTTGCGGCGATGGCAGCGGCAAGCAGCGCATCGAGCTCGGATTCGCTCAGCGGCGCCGGCAGCCAGGTTTCCAGTTGGCTGATTTCGTACTGTTCCTGTGCGGCCAGATCGGCGCGCTGCGCGGCCTGGAACTGGGCCAGCGAATCGCGGCGCTGCTTGAGCATTTTTTCCAGCACCGCCAGCACCTGCGCGTCGTCGAGCACGATGCGCTCGTCGATCTCGCGCTGCTTGATCGCGGCCAAGGCCAGACGCAAAACGCCCAGACGCGGCTTGTCACCCGCGCGCAGCGCGGACTTCATGGCCTCGGTGATCTGGTTCTTGAGCGACATGGCAAATCCGCGACAGGTTGCCGATGCAGAGCCGACGCGAGCGGCGCCGGCGCGCGATTCAGAACAGGCGGACCTGGCGGGCACCGTCGCGCGATACGCGACGCGCCTGACGCTTGACCGCGGCAGCGCGCTTGCGCTTGCGTTCCTGCGTGGGTTTTTCGTAGAACTCGCGCTTGCGGGTTTCGGCCAGTACGCCGGCTTTCTCGCACGTACGCTTGAAACGACGCAAGGCGACCTCGAAAGGCTCGTTCTCGCGCACCTTGACGTTGGGCATGTGCACTCCGGGTAAACTGCCCGTCGATACGGGCGAGCCGGAGAGTATAGCGTGGCCGCGGCGCGAGTTTCAAAGCCGGTGCTGGGGGTGGAAAGCTCCTGCGACGAGACCGGTGTGGCGATCTACGACCTGGCGCTGGGCCTGCGCGCGCACCGCCTGTACAGCCAGGCGGCGATGCACGCCGAGTACGGCGGCGTGGTGCCCGAGCTGGCCAGCCGCGATCACGTGCGCAAACTGCTGCCGCTGCTCGAAGCCACGCTGGGCGATGCCGGCCTGCGTCCGCGCGATCTGGGCGGCGTGGCCTATACCGCGGGGCCTGGCCTGGCCGGGGCGTTGCTGGTGGGCGCCGCGACCGCGCGCGCGCTGGCCTGGGCGCTGGACATCCCCGCTCTGGGCGTGCACCACATGGAAGGCCATCTGCTGGCGCCGCTGCTGGAGCCCGATCCGCCGCAACCGCCCTTCGTGGCGCTGCTGGTGTCCGGCGGCCACAGCATGCTGGTGCAGGTGGCCGCGATTGGTCGTTACGCGCTGCTCGGTGACACGCTGGACGATGCCGCCGGCGAAGCCTTCGACAAGACCGCGATGCTGCTCGGCTTGCCCTATCCCGGCGGCCCGGCGCTGGCCGAGCTGGCCACGCAGGGGCGTCGCGACACGTATCGCTTCACGCGCCCGCTGCTGGATCGACCGGGGCTGGATTTCAGTTTCTCCGGGCTGAAGACGCAGGTGCTGCTGGCCTGGCAGCGCAGCGATCAGTCCGCCAGCACGCGCGCCGACATCGCCGCGGGTTTCGAGGCCGCGATGATCGAGACGCTGGTGGAGAAGTGCCGCCGTGCGCTGCGCGCCAGCGGCGGCACGCGGCTGGTGGTGGCCGGTGGCGTCGGCGCCAACCGCGCGCTGCGCGCCGCGCTGGCCACGGCAGGCGCCCGCGATGGCTTTCGCACTTGGTTTCCGCGACCGGAATTCTGCACCGACAACGGCGCCATGATCGCCCACGTCGGCGCGCTGCGCCTCGCCGCCGGCGAGCATGGCGACGCCGCCATCCGCATCGTCCCGCGTTGGCCGCTGGACCGACTCGGCGCGCTGGCCGCATGAGTGACTTGATCTATATCGACGCGCTGGAACTGCACTGCGTGATCGGCGTGCATGCGCATGAGCGGCTGACGCCGCGTCGTGTGCTGTGCGATGTGCAATTGGCCTGCGACACGCGCGCGGCCGCGGCCAGCGATCGCCTTGAACACACCCTCGACTACGACGCCGTTGCGCAGCGTCTGCGTGGCCTCGCGGCCAGCCTGCAGCCGGCGCTGCTGGAAACCCTGGCCGAGCGCATGAGCGACGTGCTGCAGAGCGAATTCGGCGCGTGCTGGCTGCATCTGCGCCTGGACAAACCCGGTGCCGTACCTGGCACGCGTGGCGTCGGCATCATCATCGAGCGCGGTTTGCGCTGGCCGGAGGCGCCGTCCTGATCAGCGCTGAAGTCTGTTCCCCACGCCGTCACGGTGGTGCGCGCGGTTAAGCTGCGGCGCCGATCTGTTCGCCGTTTTCGTACTTCATCACGGAGTCGCACCATGTCACGCCCAACCCTTGTCCCGCTGCTTGCCGTGGCGCTGATCTGCCTGACACGGCTGGCGGTCGCCGCGCCAGCCATCGCAGCGATCGCCGCCAGCGACGCGCCACCGACACGCGCGTCGCTGGGACAATTCGAGCACGACGTGCTCAGCATCGTCGCCCTGCGCAATGAAGCCGATCGCCTCGCTGGTGCCGCGGTGCTGGCGCGCGCGGTGCCGGATCTGCCGTCGGTGCTGACCTATCAGACGTTTCTGGCGCGCGCCGAAGCCGCGCCCGGAGCCGGTGCCGCGGTGCAATGGGTGGCTCTGGGCAATTGCGGCAAGGTCGGCCCGCAGCCCGAGGACTGCATCAATGCCGCGGCGCTGGCGCGCCTGGAAAAACTGGCCCCGGACAATGCCGCGGTGTGGTTGCTGGCCTTCGATCACGCGCGCCAGCGCGGTGACGACAATGCCGCGCGCGCGGCGTTGGCGCGCGCAGCGGCGGCCACCGAGTTCAGCACGTACTACGGCGTGCTGCTGCATGCCGTGCTGGAAACCGCGCGCGCATTGCCGATGCCGGCAGCGCTGGTGCATGTACTCGCCGGGGCGAATGGCAACGCCTACGCGGCGACCTACATGATCGCGGCCGGCAATGTCATGTATCTGCCCACACCATCGCTGGAACCGGTGTTCGAGACATGCAAGGCGCCCGGCAAGGACACCGCGCGGCGCACGCAGTGCGCGCGCATCGCGCACCTGTTGGCCTGGGGCGACACGGTCATCGCGCGCGCCGCCGGCCTGGCCTTGCAGGAGCGCCTGGCGGATGGCGCTGCCGCGCGCGCGCGCGTTGCCGCCGAGCGTCGCACGCTGGCCTGGCAGACCCAGCAGTTCGCCGCGCAGGTTCTGCAGGCGCGCAAGGACCGCGCGCTGGCCGCGCGGCTGGTGCAACTGGTGCTGCAGGGCGGCACTGAAAATTCGATCCAGCTTGCCCTGCTGCGCGGCGCCGGCATCGACACCACGCCGCCGCTGGATTGGCAGGCGGCGGGGCAATGATCCGCCGGCGCGAAGTCTCGCCATGCGTGCCCTTGCGCGCGGCGCGCCAGCATGGCTGATTCGGCCGTCATGCAAGACGCGTCGGCAACGCTGCGCGTGCGCACGCGTTACCCGGTGCTTGGCGCGATCAGCTTTTCGCACCTGCTCAACGACATGATGCAGTCGCTGATGCTGGCCATCTATCCACTGTTCAAGAGCAACCTGCACCTCAGCTTCGGGCAGATCGGCCTGATCACGCTGGCCTACCAGATCACCGCTTCGATCCTGCAGCCGCTGGTGGGCTTGTACAGCGATCGCCGGCCGCATCCTTTTTCGCTGTCGATCGGCATGGGTTTCACCTTCGCCGGTCTGCTGTTGCTGTCACGTGCCGACAGCTTTGCGCACGTGTTGTTGGCGGCGGCATGCGTCGGCATGGGCTCGTCGATTTTCCATCCCGAATCCTCGCGCGTGGCGCGCATGGCGGCGGGCACACGGCACGGGCTTGCGCAGTCGATCTTCCAGGTCGGCGGCAACGCCGGCAGCGCGCTGGGACCGCTGCTGGCCGCGGCCATCATCATCCCGCTCGGACAAGGCAGCATCGCGTGGTTCTCGCTGGCTGCGCTGCTGGCCATGACGGTGCTGTTTTTCGTCGGGCGCTGGTCGCGGCACCAATCGCGCCCGGGCCGGCGCAAGCCGGAGAGCACGCCATCCGGCGCGCATCCGCCCAGGCTGGTGCGCAAGACCATGGCGGTGCTGATGGCGCTGGTGTTCTCCAAGTTTTTCTATCTGGCTTCGATCAACACCTATCTGATTTTTTATCTGCAGCATCGCTTCCACATCGGTGTGCGCGACGGCCAGATCCACTTGTTCGTGTTTCTCGCGGCGGTGGCCGCGGGCACCCTGCTGGGCGGACCGATCGGTGACCGCATCGGACGCAAGCGCGTGATCTGGGCCTCGATCCTCGGCGTGGCGCCGTTCACGCTGGCGTTGCCTTATGTTGGCCTGGAGACTTCGGCGGTACTCAGCGCGATCATCGGCTTCACCCTGGCTTCGGCGTTTCCGGCGATGGTGGTGTACGCGCAGGAGCTGATGCCTGGCCGCGTTGGCGCGGTGTCGGGATTGTTTTTCGGTTTGGCGTTCGGTCTGGGCGGCATCGGCGCCGCGGTGCTGGGGCAACTGGCCGACGGCATCGGCATCGTCGGCGTGTACCAGGTCTGCGCGTTCCTGCCGTTGATCGGCCTGCTGGCGTATTTCCTGCCGGATTTGCGCAGC
>DZBX01000272.1 GCA_022730075.1 Rhodanobacter sp.
CGGAATGTGTCAATGGCCTGAGACAACTGCTGGTTTGAATTTAGTGAGTTTCGATGTCGGGTGATGGGTCGGGTACGTGGATTTCTGGCTGTGGAGGGTTGATGTAAACCTTGTCGGGCACACGCGGGGGCTGGGGCACGCGGCCCTTGAAGCGCTGTGGGTACAGGTCGAAGGCGGCGGCCAAGGTCTTGGCACGCTCGGCGGTGATCCGTGGTGCGTCGCCACGATGGACAGCAGCGGGTGTCATCAAGCCGATGCCGGTGTGGCGATGGTGGTGGTTGTAATGCTCGAAGAAGGGCGCGAGGACGTCGCGGGCATGGTCCATGCCCGCGAAGCAGGCTGGGAACGCCGGCGCATACTTGGTGGTCTTGAACAGGCTTTCGCTGAAGGGGTTGTCGTTGCTCTGGTGGGGTCGGGAAAAGCTGGGCTCGATGCCGAGGTCGACCAACAACTCGGCCAGGGTCTTGGCGCGCATTGGCGCGCCGCGGTCGGCATGCAGGGTGAGCTGATGCTTCGGCACCGCCTCGCGCTGGGCCGTCTGTTCGACCAGCTCGCGCGCCAGCGCGGCGGACTCGCGGGTGCTCAGCAGCCAACCGACCACGTAGCGGCTGAACACGTCGAGCACGACGTAGAGGTATACGTAGGTCCACTTCACCGTGGTCTTGAGCTTGGTGATGTCCCACGACCACAGTTGGTTGGGGGCCTCGGCCAGCAGTTCGGGACGCGCGTAGACTGGATGCACGCGTTGCTCGCGGCGTTCGCGCACGGCCTGTTGCGAGGCCAGCAAGCGGTACATGGTGCGGACCGAGCACAGGTAACGTCCTTCATCGAGCAAGCTGGCGTAGACCTGGTGCGGGGCGCGATCGACGAAGCGCGGGCTCATCAGTTCACCGAGCACTGCCGCCTGTTCTGCCGCAGCGAGCTTCAGCGGCGGGGTGCGTACGCGCGCCACCGCAGACCTGGGCCGACGTCGGCGGCACACCGTCGCTCGCGACAAGCCCAGGCTGGCGCACGCCCGTGCCACGCCGACGCTGGCTGACAATGCCGGCAGTGCACTCATGGCAGATCCTCGCCGCTCGGCAATCCCAGCAGTGCACACAATTTTTTTTGGGCGTCGATGATCGCCTCGGCTTGCGCCAAGCGTTTGTGGGCACGCGTCAGATCGCGTTCGAGCCGCTGGATGCGCAGCTTCTCGGGACGCGCCGGGTCGGGCTTGCGGCCACGCCGTGGCTCCGGCATGTGTGCGTCCAACGCCGCCACCTGCCGACGCCAATGGGTCAGGTGCGAGGAATACAGCCCTTCACGTCGCAGCAAGGCGCCGACCTCGCCGGACGGCAGCCCGGTCGCCAAGGTGACGATCGTGCGTTTGTACTTGAGCGTGAAACGCCGGCGAGTCGCCTTGCCTGGAACTTCCGTGGAGCCGTGCGTGACAACCTCGACTGGCCCTTCCAGCTCTCTGGAAGAAGAAGGGGAAACGATCAATACTGGGGTGTCCATGCGAGAAGCCTACCTTCAGTAATAGCGAAGAGGTAGTTGTCTCGGGGGACATTGGCACGGGGGG
>DZBX01000111.1 GCA_022730075.1 Rhodanobacter sp.
TTCACAGCCTCTCAGGCCAGGCCGGCCTGCTTCATCACCTCGGCGGCGTAATCCTCGACCACCTTCTCGATGCCTTCGCCCACGGCCAGACGCTGGAACTGCAGCACCTCTGCGCCAGCGGCCTTCAGCGCGGCCTCGACCGACTGCTCGGTGTTCAGCGCGTAGGGCTGGCCGTACAGCGTGTTCTCGTTGACGATCTTGGCGATCTTGCCGGAGATGATTTTTTCCAGGATCGGTTCCGGCTTGGACCGGTCTTTTTCGGACATCTTGGCCAGCTCGATTTCCTTTTCCTTGGCGATGAACGCGGCCGGCACGTCGCCGGCCTTGTTGTACGGCGGGTTCATGGCGGCCACGTGCATGGCGATGCCACGCGCCAGATCCTCGTTGCCGCCCTTCAACTCGACCAGCACGCCGATGCGCGCGCCATGCACATAGGCGGCCACGGTGTGGCTGCTGCCGATATGCGCCATGCGCCGCACCTGCACGTTCTCGCCGACCTTGGCGACGACCGCGGCACGGGCTTCCTCGACGGTCTCGCCGCCGCCCAGGCGGATCGCCTTGAGCGCATCGACGCTGCCGGCGCCGGAGCTCAGCGCGGCTTGCGCGACGGTGTCGCAGAAGGCAACGAAGTTGCCGTCCTTGGCGACGAAGTCGGTCTCGGAGTTGATCTCGACCAGCACCGCCTTGCCGGCGTGCCGGGCCATGGCGATGCGGCCCTCGGCGGCGACGCGGCTGGCTTTCTTGTCGGCCTTGGCCAGACCCTGCTTGCGCAGCCACTCGGCGGCGGTGTCGATGTCGCCGGCGTTTTCGGTCAGCGCCTTCTTGCATTCCATCATGCCGGCGCCGGTGCGCTCGCGCAGTTCCTTGACCGTCTGTGCGGTGATCTGCATGCGTGTTTCCTCGATAGACGAAAGCCCGCGCGAGAGTGTGCGCGCGGGCGGGGACAGCGGGATGACGCTGCGCTTACTCGCTGGCGGCGGGGCCGGCGTCGGTGCTGCGGCCACGGCCGCCACGCGGCGGACGCGCGTCGCGGCGATCGCGATCGCCGGGCTTGCCGGCGTTGCGGCGCGGCGGCGCCTTGCGGCGCGCGGCATCGTCGGCTTCCTTGGCCACCGGGTTGCCGGCGGCGTCGAGTTCGACGAAGTCGTTCTCGTCGCCCAGCGCGGCGGCCGGTGCGGCGGCCTTGCCCTCGAGGATGGCGTCGGCGGCAGCGCGTGCGTAAAGCTGCACGGCGCGGATCGCGTCGTCATTGCCGGGGATGGCGTAATCGACCAGCGCCGGGTCGTAGTTGGTATCGACCACGGCGACCACCGGGATGCCCAGCTTCTTGGCCTCGAGCACGGCGATGTTTTCGTAGCCGATGTCGATCACGAACAGCGCGTCGGGCAGGCGCGCCATGTTCTTGATGCCGCCCAGCGATTTCTGCAGCTTGTCGCGCTCGCGGCGCAGGCGCAGCACTTCGTGCTTGACCAGCTTTTCGAAGCGGCCATCGGTTTCCATGGCTTCCAGCTCCTTGAGCCTGGCCACCGACTGCTTGATGGTGCGGAAGTTGGTCAGCGTGCCGCCCAGCCAGCGTTGTGTCACGTAGGGCATGCTGCAGCGCTGCGCCTCGGTTTCCAGCGCCTCGCGCGCGGAGCGCTTGGTGC
Organism: Rhodanobacter sp.; assembly: GCA_022730075.1. GTDB lineage: Bacteria > Pseudomonadota > Gammaproteobacteria > Xanthomonadales > Rhodanobacteraceae > Metallibacterium. The sequence goes on from DZBX01000111.1 coordinate 1,647, forward strand.
CGACGAACATCACCGTGCCGCCGCGCTTCTGCGCCACGCCGGAGAGGAAGTTCATGGCGTCGCCGAACAGCGGCATGGTTTTTTCGAGATTGATGATGTGAATCTTGCCGCGGGCGCCGAAAATGTACGGGCCCATCTTGGGATTCCAGTAGCGCGTCTGGTGGCCGAAATGCACGCCGGCTTCCAGCATCTGGCGCATGGTGACTTGGGACATGGTGAACTCCGAAAGGGCCTTGTGGCCCGCAGGGTTGGGACCTCCACGCATCCCCCGTCCGACCCTGGCGGGGCAGGCCCGGCGGCGTCATCGTGGAGGCGATGCGCTGTCGACCCTTGCCACGCCAAGGCACCCCGGAGCGGGTGCCGATACGTGTGCGGATTTGGCCGGGTGGCCGTTTCGAGTGACGCCGCGAGCGGTTACACTCGAGCCTGTGCAGGCCCGGTCGGGCCATGCAAAGCCTTGAAATGTTAGCGGGTAACCCGCGTGGATGGCAAGTGATGCGCAGTCCAGAGCGTGCCGTGGCGGTGCTGCCGAAGAGCCCCGCCGATATCGAAAAGATGCGCGAGGCCGGGCGCCTCGCCGCCGAGGTGCTGGCGATCCTCAAGCCGCACGTGCGCGCGGGCGTCAGCACCGAGGAACTGGACCGCATCGCCTACGAGCATATCGTCAACGTGCAGCAGGCCATCCCGGCCAACGTCGGCTACCGCGGTTTCCCCAAGACCCTGTGCACCTCGGTCAACCACGTCATCTGCCACGGCATCCCCAACGCCGGCAAGATCCTCAAGGACGGCGACATCGTCAATTGCGATGTCACCGTGATCAAGGACGGCTGGCACGGCGATACCAGCCGCATGTACTGCGTCGGCACGCCCAGCGTGCTGGGCAAGCGCCTGGTGGACACCACCTACGACGCGATGATGGCCGGCATCCGCGCGGTGCGCCCCGGCGCCACGCTGGGTGATGTCGGCCACGCCATCCAGCAGGTGGCCGAGGCGGCGGGCTTTGCCATCGTGCGCGAGTATTGCGGCCACGGCATCGGGCGCGTCTATCACGACGATCCGCAGGTGCTGCACTACGGCAAGCCAGGTACCGGCCTGCGCCTGGAAAGCGGCATGACCTTCACCGTCGAGCCCATGGTCAACGCCGGCAAGCCGCTTACGCGCGTGCTGCCGGATGGCTGGACGGTGGTGACCAAGGACCACTCGCTGTCGGCACAGTGGGAGCACACCGTGGCGGTGACCGGGGACGGCTTCGAGATCCTCACGCCCTGGCCCGACGCGGCCTGAGAGGCTGTGAATTTTTCAGTCTCTCAGTCCGGCCATGAATGGCCGGACGCGCCGATGAAAAATTCCGCACGATGCGGAACTTTTCACAGGCTCTGAGTCCGCCGGCTGGCGGCGGAGCGCCGCCATGCGCATGATGCACACATGAGCGAACAGCCCGACAGCGCAGTTTTTCCGGCGGTGCCCGGCGACGCCGTGCCGCCGCAACCGCGGCTGCCGCTGGCGGTGCCGCGCAGCGGCCTGTCCGACGAGGCACGCCTGGCCCTGCGCCAGTTGCTCGGCGACTACGGCCGCGCGCTCGACCTGGCCTTCGCGCAGGGCGCCGATGCGCGCGTACTGGCCGCGGCGCGCGCCGCGCTGGTCGCGCGCGTGGTCGCGCATGTTTGGGCGCTGCACCTGGGCGAACCCGCCGGGCTGGCGCTCTATGCGCAAGGTGGCTTCGGCCGCGGTCGCATGTTTCCGTTTTCCGACGTCGACCTGCTGGTACTGGCGCGCGCGGAGGCACCGCTGGCCTCGCGCGGTCTGGAGCGCGTGTTCGCCGTGCTCTGGGACCTGGGGCTCAAGCCCGCGCAGGCGGTGCGTACCCTGGCGCTGCAGCGTCAGCTCGCCGCCGAGGATCTGAGCGTGTTCACCGCGGCCATGGAGGCGCGCTGGCTGGCGGGCGACCGCGGCATGCAGTCTCTGCCCGGGGACATGGCGCGCGATGCCGGCCTGTGGCCCATGCCGCGGTTCCTGGCCGGACGCCTGCACGAGCAGGCGCATCGCCGCGAGCAGCGCGGCGGCGACAGCTACCGGCTGGAGCCGGACATCAAGGACGGCCCCGGCGGCCTGCGCCACCTCGACGTGCTGTACTGGCTGGGCATGCGGCTGGGTTGTCCGCGCGACTTGCACGCGCTGCCCGGTGTCGGCCTGCTGGATGCGGGCGACGCGGATGAGCTGGCCGCGGCCGAGGCCTTGCTGGCGCGCTACCGCTACGCACTGCACCTGCAGGCCGGGCGTGCCGAGGAGCGCCTGCTGTTCGACCATCAGCGCGCGCTGGCGCGGTGCCTGGGCTATCGCGACGACGACGGCGCGCTGGGCGTGGAACGCTTCATGCAGGCTTACTACCGCGCGGCCGCCAGCGTGGCCACGCTGGTCGACGAGGCCAGCGCGCGCCTGGCCGCGCGCCTCGAGCCGCCGCCCGCGCCGCAGCCGCTCGATGCCGACTGGCTGCGCCGCGGCGCGGCGCTCGAGCCGCGCGACATCGGCCTGTTCGCGCGGCGGCCGGCGGCACTGATCGAGGGCGCCCTGTGGCTGGACGCCGGCGCCGGCATCCACGCGTTCAGCGCCGAGTGCGCGCGCGCCATGCGCGCGGCGCTGCACGCCATGCCGGATGTCATCGCGCTGGCGGCAGACGCGGCCGCGCTGCGCGCCTTCGACCGCCTGCTGCAGCGCGCGGCCGCGGCGCCCGCGGCGATCACCGCGCTGGCCCGCGTCGGCGTGCTCGGCGCGCTGATCCCGGCCTTTGCCACGGTCAGCGGACGCATGCAGTACGACCTGTTCCACGTCTACACCGTGGACGAGCACACGCTGCGCGTGCTCGCGCAACTGGCGGTTTTCGCGCAGCCGACTGCGCGCGCGCGCTTCGAGCTGGCGCACGCGCTGTGGGCGGGCCAGCGCGCCCTGCCGGTGCTGCTGCTGGCGGCGCTGTTCCACGACGTGGCCAAGGGCCGTGGCGGCGACCACAGCGTGTTGGGCGAGGCCGAGGTGCGCGCGTTCGCGGAAAAACTGCAGTGGCCGCCGGCAGCCGTGGATGCCGCCGCCTTTCTCGTGCGCCAGCACCTCTTGCTGAGCCAGACCGCGCAGCGTCAGGACATCGCCGACCCGGCGGTGGTGCAGCGCTTCGCCGACTGCGTGGGCACGCTGCCGCGCCTGGAGATGCTGTACCTGCTGACCGTGGCCGATGTGATCGGCACCAGCACCAGCCTGTGGAACGGCTTCAAGGACCGCTTGTTCGCCGATCTGTACCAATCGACGCGGCGCGTGCTCAGCGGCGAGGACATCCCCGGCGATGCCGGCGCGCGTGCGGCCGCCTGCCGCGCGGCCGCGTTGCGCCTGCTCGCGGCGCAGGGCCACGCGCGCACGGCGGTCGAGGCGCTGTGGCAGGACTTTCCCGAGGCTGCCTTCGCGCGTCAGCGCCCCGAACAGGCAGCCTGGCAGAGCGCGGCGCTGCTGGCCGCCGCCGGCGCCCTGCCGGTGGTGGCGGCGCAGCCGGATTCGACGCGCGGCGGGCTGGAGCTGTTTTTCCTCGCCGCTGATCGCGACGGCCTGTTCGCCGCGGTCACCGCGGCACTCGAGCGCGAGGGCTACACGGTGCAGGAGGCGCGCATCCTCGGCACGCCCAGCGGGCGCGCGCTGGACAGCTTCGTGCTGCTCGACGCGCAGGGCGGCCCCGGCAGCGCGGAACGTGCCGCGCATCTGTGCGCGCGGCTGGAAGCCGCGCTGAAAGCGCCGCGCGCACCGCGCGCGCGCCATGCCCTGCCGCGCCGGCTGCGTCACTTCCAGCGCGCGCCGCGCATCCGCTTCGAGGATTCGGCCACGCCCGCGCGCACGCGCCTGGCGCTGCGCACCAGCGACCGGCCGGGACTGCTGGCGGATGTCGCCGAGGCCTTCCTTGCCAGCGGCGTGCGCGTGCACGACGCGCGCGTGACCACCATGGGCGAGACCGCCGACGACTACTTCGAGCTCAGCGACCGCCACGACCGCGCGCTGGACGCGACGCGACGCGAGGCGCTGGTGCGCGCCCTGGAGCAGCGTCTGGGCGTCGATGCGCCCGTGGCGAAGACGCAAGCGGACGCCGCCGCGCCGCCGTCATCCGTGCCACAGTAACGCGCTGCAGGGCACGCAAGCCGATGCGTCCTTGCCCAGCGGCGCCGCAATCCGTTTTCGACCTTGAAGGAGCCTCCATGTCCTCGCTGCAAGCCACCATCGAACAGGCCTGGGCGGCGCGCGAGCAGCTCGACGCGCATGCCATCGAGACCACGCTGGCGCCCGCGCTGGAGCAGGTACTGGAGCTGCTGGAAAGCGGTGCCGCGCGCGTGGCCGAGCCGGACGGCCAGGGCGGCTGGCGCGTCAACACCTGGCTGAAGCAGGCGGTGCTGCTGTACTTCCGCGTGCACGGCAGCCGTCTGATGAGTGGTGGCGCGATGGCCGCGTGGGACAAGGTGCCACTGCGTTTCGCCGATGCCAGCACGACCGGGATGCGTGCGCTGGGCGCGCGCGTGGTGCCGGGCGCGCTGGTGCGGCGCGGCGCGTTCATCGGCAAGGACGCGGTGCTGATGCCGAGTTACCTCAACATCGGCGCCCACGTCGGCGCCGGCACCATGGTCGACACCTGGGCCACGGTGGGATCGTGCGCGCAGATCGGCGCGCACGTGCACCTCTCCGGCGGCGTCGGCATCGGCGGCGTGCTGGAGCCGCTGCAGGCCGCGCCCACCATCATCGAGGACGACTGCTTCATCGGCGCGCGCTCGGAAGTGGTCGAGGGCGTCATCGTCGAGCGCGGCAGCGTCATCGGCATGGGCGTGTTCCTCGGCCAGAGCACGCGCATCTACGACCGTGCCAGCGGTCAGGTGCACTACGGCCGCGTCCCGGCCGGCAGCGTGGTGGTGGCCGGCAGCCTGCCCGCGGCGGACGGATCGCACAGCCTGTACGCGGCGATCATCGTCAAGCAGGTGGATGCGAAAACGCGTGCCAAGACGAGCATCAACGAGCTGCTGCGGAGCGCGTGATGGGCTACACGCTGCATGGCCTGGACAAGTGCGACACCTGTGCCAAGGCGCGGCGCTGGCTGGATCGTCACGGCGTGGATTACCGCTTCATCGACTACCGAGCGCAACGACCCGAGCCGGACACGCTGCGCGACTGGGCGCGGCAGATCGGTGGCTGGGACAAACTGGTCAACAAGAGCGGGCCGACCTGGCGCAACTTGCTGCCGCAACGCAAGAACCCGGCTGCCGACGCCGAGTGGACGCTGCTGATCCGCGAGCACCCGCCACTGCTGCGCCGCCCGCTGGTGCTGCGCGGCGATGCCCTGCTGGGCGTCGGCTTCAACGAGCGCCTGTTCGGC
>DZBX01000112.1 GCA_022730075.1 Rhodanobacter sp.
GTTTTATGTGGTGGCGGTGTACTTCGGCGCGGTGGGCATCAAACGCGTGCGCCACACCGTGGGCTGTGCGCTGGCGGCGGATCTGGCGGGCATCATTGCGTCGATCGCGGTGTGCGCGTGGTTCTTCGGCGGCGCGGCGCCGGGGTGAGCGTGTCGCGCCACGCCTCGGCGTCAGGATCCGGGCAGGCTCTTGCCGGACAAATCGGCGCGTATCGCGCGCAGCTTGGCCTTGATCGTGGCGGAATCGGCGGCGCCCATGCGCAGCAGCGTGCGCTGGCCGATCGACAGCGATTGCAGCGCCGGATCGGCGTAATCCCACATGCCGTTCTTGCCTTGCACCAGCGCAGGCAGTGTGGCGCGATCCGGCGTCGCCAGCAGGTTGTCGATCACCACGATCAGGCGGTCGTTGAAGTAGCCGTGCGGATAACCGAGTTGCTGGTAGGCCTGCTGGAACAGGGGATAGAAGTGCACGTACCAGGCCACCAGCGCCGGCGTGGGAATGGCTTCGATCACGCGCATGTAGGGCGCGTAGCGCGCGGCATTGGCCAGGCTTGGCGTGGTCACGCCGGCGCTCGTGCTGACCTGGAAATCGCCCTTGGCGTGATGCACAGGGAGTACATCGCTGCCCAGCGAGTGATCGGGCAAGGCGTTGATGGTGGCAACCGCGTGCTGGATCAGGGCCGGCGGGCGCAGCAACGCGCGCAGGTCGGCGCCACCGGGCAGCGCGGCCAGTGCACGGATGATGGCAGCATCGTCGTTCAGCGCCGGCAGCGGCGTGGCCTTGGCCGGCGCGCCACGCAATGGCTCGATCGGATAATGGCGCGGCGCATTGGCGATCGCGCTGCTGACATTGGCGCCGGGCACGGTGAGCTGCGGGCTGGTGAGGTATTGCTCGCGGTGGTACGAGTAATACAGCAGACCGCCCAGCGCCAGCCCCGACAACGCGATTGCAATGATCCAGATTTTGCCTTCGCTCATGGGTAGCTCCGCCAGGCCAGGTGAGCCTTCTTGGAGTGTCGCGCGCGCGCGAGGTTCCGCGCCCCGTTCAGCGCAGGGCCGGTCCGCGCAGCACGCGCGCCGGCAGCATGAACAATGCCGCGAGCAAGGCCAGCACGCCGCCCACCGCGATGCCGGCGATGCGGAACGGCAGCAACAGCAGCCAGACGAGCGGATACAGCAGCAGCGCCAGCAACGCCAGCGGCCAGCACAACACCAGCAGGATCAGCCACAGCAGGAAGGTGAACATGCGTGCATACCCTTGGCAGAGCCCGCATCGTCGCGCGATCAGCGCCGGATTGCGAGCAGCGCGCAGCGCGCGGTTCAGGGCGTAGCGGACAGTGCGCCGCGTGGCGCGGCGCGGCGCGGGCGCTGCGACAGGCGCATCCACACGCGCAGCGCCAGCAATGCGGCGAGGGCCTCGATGATGGCCGCGGGCACCCAGGTGATCAGGCCGCCGTATTGCTGATCGGTGAGCACGTCGATGTCGAGCGCGCGACCGCAGATCGAGAAAATCGGATACAGGTCGGTCTTGCTGAAGGTGATGATGGCGCCGATCAGGATCTGCGGCGTCATGCTCAGCGCCGGCGACAGCACGCGCAGGCCTGGCGCCATGCGCGCCGGCGGACGCCGGCGGTGATCCAGCACCAGGCCCCAGTAGATCAGTCCACTGAGCAGCATGCTCCAATTCATCAACAGGTACAGGCGCCAGTCGAGCATGGCCAGGGTCATCATGCGCGGGATCAGCCACACCAGCACCAGCGCCACGAACAGCAGCGTGGCCAGCAGCGGGTTGAACAGCAGTGCCGCGGTGGCGCGCCACGGCATCGAATGCGCGAGCGGACGCAGCAGGCGCGCACGCCAGCGTAGCGGCAACGCGGCGCGCCATACGGCCAACGGGTAGGCCAGCATGATCAGCAACGGTGCCAGATGATGCATCAGCACCTGCTGGATGCGATCGAAAAAGAACTGGTGCAGCGCGTAGTAATCGAAGTGCGTCAGCAGCGCGAAATACGCCAGCGCCATGCCGCACCAGAACAGCGCCTGGCGCACGCGCGGCACGCGACGTCGGCGCGCGCCCAGCGCATACAGCAGCGCGGCCAGCAACCAGGTCGCCAGCAGCGTGGGCGAGAATTCGTATGGGATCAGCCAGTCCAGCATGGTGCGCGCGCTCACCCAGTACCCCACGGGGCGGGCCAGCATAGCCGCTGCCGGCGTGCTTGCACGGGCCTGCGACGGCGCGGCGCAGGATGTGTGCTTTCAGTCGGCGCTGGCCAGAAACCACACGGGGCGCAGCGGAAATCGTCGCCGCGCCGCGTCATCGAGCCTGGTGTAGTACTCGGTCCATAAATCGACGAAGCGGCCCATGTCCAGCAAGGTGACGCGACGACTGCTCTGGCTGCGTGCTTCCTGTTCGGCGTCGCGCGTGAAACCGGACAGGGCCACGAAGATGCCGATGTCCTCATCGCCCAGCACCGCCATGAAGCTGCGCAGACCCTGCACGTCGATGCGCGCCGATTCGGCGTTGCGCTTGACCTGCACCTTGATGCGCGGCGGGCGCGTGCCGAGTGGATCGTTGTAGGCGAGCAGATCGGTGCCTCCGTCCTTGCCGGGCGTGGCAACCCAGGCCACGTGGTAACCCATGGCGCCGAGCAGATCGCCGACCAGCTGCTGAAACTGATACGGCGGCATGCCGTTGAGAAACCGCGTGATCGCCCCCCAGGCCATCTCCTCGGCCTGATCGAGCGAAAGGCTGGCGATTTCAGCGACGCTTGTGTCCGTGAAACCGGCATCCGGCGCCGCATTCGCCGTGCTGTCCGCAAGCGGCGCATCCGGCTGCGCCCTTTTCCAGGCGTCGTATCGGCGCACGGCTTCACGATAGAACTCCTCGGGGTCGGGCCAGCGCTCGTGGGCGCGCAGACCCTCCGTGCTCAGTGTCCAAATACCCTTGTGTTTGCTGAGCCAGCCGGCCTTGACGCAGTCGACGGTGGCGAAACGCACGATCTTTTCGAAGCGTCGTCCGCCGGATTCGTAGTCGCCGGCTTCGTAGGGCGTCAGTTGCACGCGCGCGGCGAGTTGGCGCAGCGCGTCACTGGCTTGCAAGCCGTCAGGCGCGGTGCGCAGCAACTCGAACAACACGCGCAGCAATTCGCCGGTGCGGCGGCGGGTGATTTCAGCCATGGACTTGCTCCGAATGCGAACCAGCCCTTGCCAGCATGCCGCAAACCACGGCGCGACTCAGCCGGCGCCGCAGCGTGCGCAGAAAGCAATGGCGTCGAGGTCGACATTGCCGCCGGAGAGAATCAAGCCCACGCGATGCCCGGCGAAGCGCGCGCGTTGTTGCAGTACCGCGGCCAGCACGGTGGCGCTGGACGGCTCCACGGTCTGTTTCAGGTGCTGCCACAGCAGACGCATCGCGGCGCGGGTTTCCGCGTCGCTGACGGTGATGACGCCGGCGCCGGCCGCGCGCAGCAGCGCGAAGTTGGGCGCGCCGATGCCGGCACGCAGGCCGTCGCAGATCGTGTGCGGGGTGAACGCGGTGACGCGCGCGCCGCTGCGCAAGGATTGCGCCGCGTCGCTGGCGCCCTCGGGCTCGGCTAGCACCAGTTCGCAACGTGGCGCCAGCGCCTGCAGGCTCAGCGCGCTGCCGGCGGCCAGCCCGCCGCCGCCGATCGGCACCACCAGCGCGTCCAGATCGGGCAGGGCGTGCAGCAGTTCCAGTGCGACGGTGCCCTGGCCGGCGATCACCTGCGGATTTTCGTAGGGGTGGATCAGCGTGGTGCCCAGCGTCCGCATGAGTTCGACGCATGCCGCCTCGCGCGCGGCCAGCGTCGGCGCGCAGCGATGCACGTGCGCGCCGGCGGCTTCGATCAGCGCCAGCTTGGCGCGCACCGCGCCTTCGGGCACCACCACGTGCGCGGCGATGCCGCGGCTGGCCGCTGCCAGCGCCAGCGCGGCACCGTGGTTGCCCGAGGAGTGCGTGAGCACGCCGCGCGCGGCGAGTTCATCCGGCAGCGCCCAGACCGCGTTGCAGGCGCCGCGAAATTTGAACGCGCCACCGCGCTGCAGGTGTTCGGCCTTGAAATGTAACGTGGCGCCGCTGAGTGCATCGAGGGCTTCATCGCGCAGGATCGGCGTCAGGCGCGCGTGCGGCGCGATGCGCGCGGCGGCGGCGAGCACCGCGGCGAATTCAGGCAGTGCGGCGGCAGATGGGGGGCGTGACATGAATGCATACAGTACCAAAGTTGCGAAATCATGCCGTAGGGCGTGTCTGCAACGCACATTTCACCGCAGCTCGCGCGCGTCTCGCTACGCTAGGCGATCCCCTGAATTCGAGCAGCCCCATGTTGCAGCGCGATGCCGACGGCGCCCCGACGCCCGCTTTGAAAATCCGCCTCAGCGATTACCAGCCGCCCGCCTGGCGCGTGGCCCGCGTCGAGCTGGTCTTCGATCTGGATATCGCCAGCACCGAGGTGTACGCGCGCCTCGAACTGGAATCCGCCAGCGCCACGCCGGCGCCGTTGCGCCTGGATGGCGAGGACCTCGAGCTGATCGAGCTGCGGCTCGACGGCAAGCGGCTGACCGCCGCCGACTATCGCCTCGACGCGCATGCGCTGGAGTTGTGCGACCTGCCCGCGCGCTGCGTTCTGGAAAGCCGCGTGCGCATCCATCCGCAGGACAATACCGCGCTGGAGGGTTTGTATCTGTCCGGCAGTGCCGAACGCGGCTTTCTGCTGAGCCAGTGCGAGGCGCAGGGTTTCCGCCACATCACCTGGTTTCTCGATCGCCCCGACGTGCTCACGCGCTACAGCGTGGAGCTGCGCGCCGACGCCGCGCGCTTTCCAGTGCTGCTGGCCGGCGGCAATGCGGTCGGCAGCGGCACGCTGGCCGAGGGCCGCCATTGGGCGCGCTTCGAGGATCCGCACCCCAAGCCCAGCTACCTGTTCGCGCTGGTGGCCGGCCGCCTCGAGTGCCTGAGCCAGCCGTACGCCACGGCGGATGGCCGCGCGGTGACCCTGAATCTGTGGGCCGAATCCGACGCCATCGGCCAATGCCACTACGCGCTGGGCGCGCTGCAGCGCGCGATGCGCTGGGACGAGCGCATCTACGGGCGCAACTACGACCTCGACGTGTTCCACGTCGTCGCCACGCACGATTTCAACATGGGCGCGATGGAGAACAAGGGCCTCAACATCTTCAACGCCAAGTACCTGCTGGCCGATCACGACACCACCACCGACGAGGGTTTCCGCGCGGTCGAGGGCGTGATCGGCCACGAGTACTTCCACAACTGGTCGGGCAACCGCGTCACCTGCCGCGACTGGTTCCAGCTGTCGCTGAAGGAAGGCTTCACCGTGTTCCGCGACCAGAGTTTCAGCGCCGACATGCACTCGCAGGCACTGAAGCGCATCGAGGACGTGGCCACGCTGCGACGCATGCAGTTTCCCGAGGATGCCGGCCCGCTGGCGCACCCGGTGCGCCCGGCCGAATACGCCGAGATCAACAATTTCTACACCGCGACGGTGTACGAGAAAGGCGCTGAACTCATCCGCATGCTGGCCGCGCGCGTCGGTCCGCAAGCATTCCGGCGCGGCACCGACGCGTATTTCGCACGGCATGACGGCAGCGCCGCCACGGTCGAGGATTTGCTGTCCGCGCTGGGCGAGGCCGCCGCGGTGGACCTCACGCCGTATCTGGCCTGGTACGCGCAGGCCGGCACCCCGCACCTGTCGGCGCGCTGCCACCACGAGCCGGCCACGCGCCGCTACGTGCTGCGTCTGGCGCAGCACACCGCGCCGACACCAGGCCAGGCCGACAAGCACCCGTTGCCGATACCGGTGAGGCTGGCATTGTTCGCGCGCGATGGCCGCATGTTGCCGTTGCGTCTGGCCGGCGAGGCCGACGCCGTGGGCGTCGAACGCGTGCTGGAACTGACCGACGCCGCCGCCGAGTTCGTGTTCGAGGACATCGACGAAGCGCCGATCCCGTCGTTGCTGCGCGGCTTCTCGGCGCCGGTGATCCTGGAATGCACCATGCAGCCCGATGACCTGGCATTGCTGCTGCAGCACGATGCCGATGGTTTCAACCGCTGGCAGGCGGGCCAGCACCTGGCCAGCGACGCGTTTCGCGCCGCGCATGCCGGCGCTGCGCAACATGCGGCGCTGGCGGCGTGGACCGGCGCGTTGTGCGCCCTGTTCGCGCAGACGGACTTCCCCGACGCCGCGCTGCTGGCCGAGCTGTTGGCGCCGCCCGCGATCAGCGAGCTGGAGGCCATGGTCGAGTCGCACGATCCCGATGCCGTCGACGCCGCGCGGCGCCGGCTCGAGCAGGCGCTGGCGCAGGCACTGGGCGCGTCCGCGCTGGCCGCGCGCTACGCCGCATTGCACGCCGCCGAGCAAGGCGCGCATGACGCTCCGGCACAGGCGCGGCGCCGTCTCAAGCGCCGCGTGCTGGAGCTGTGGGCGCTGGTCGATGCGCCGGCCGCACTGGCCGCCGCCGCAGCGCAATTCGCGCAGGCCACCAGCATGAGCGAGCGCCTCGCGGCGCTGCGCGTGCTGCTGCGTCACGGCGATACTGAAGCGCGTGCCGCTGCCCTGGCCGCGTTCCGCGCGCGCCATGCGCAGCAGCCGCTGGTGATGGATACCTGGTTCGCGGTGCAGGCCGAAGTCCCCGGCGCGGCCGCGCTGGACACGTTGCGCGCCTTGTTGGGCGATGCGGCGTTCACGCTGCGCAACCCCAACCGCGTGCGTGCCGTGCTGGGCACCTTCGCGCGGCAGAACCGCACCGCCTTCCATCGCGCCGATGGTGCCGGCTACGCGCTGCTGGTGGCGCAGTTGCAGGCGTTGGACCAGCTCAATCCGCAGACCGCTGCCGCGCTGGCGCAAGCGTTCAACGGCTGGGCGCGGCTGGAGCCAAAGCGCCGCGCGCTGGCCGAGTCCCATCTGCGTGCGCTGGCCGCCACGCCGGGCCTGTCGCGCAATCTCGCCGACATCGTGCAACGCAGCCTGGCCTGAA
>DZBX01000273.1 GCA_022730075.1 Rhodanobacter sp.
CCGAGGTTGCCGCTGATCACAACGGGGCTGGCCGGCGTCTGCATCGCGGCGCGCAGTTCGATCAGTTGCGCGACGGCGGCGCGATTGATCGCCGCGAGCCGCGCCGCGTCGTAGCCGAGCTTCGCGCCCCAGTCGGCGCTCGCGCGCCAGGTCGGCGTTTCCAGCACGATGCCGGTCTGCGCGTCGAGCGCAAGCTGGATGTGCTCGGCAAAATAGCGCGCCAGCCGCGCGCGCCCGGCCTCGGAATCCAGCAGGACGAAGGAAGCAAAGTACGGCAGATCCATGCCGTCGTGGAAGATCAGCGTGGTCTCCAGCCCGCTGTCGGCGAGAAAGGGGCGGTCGGCGAGTTGCGGCAGGCTGTGGCGGTTCGGGTTCATGGCGGTCTCCTGAGTTACGGGCGGGGCTTTTCCCCGCGTCCGGTTGACGCAACAATAGGCGCACCGGCGCGGATCACCCGCAGCCATTCCGGCAAGGAACCTGACAAATCGGCCATGAACACTCCCGTACAGATCGCTTTTCTGGTATTCCCCGAAACTTCCGCCTCGGTGGTCTACGGCATGGTCGACCTGCTCGCCAGCGCCGGGCGCGACTGGGGCGTGATCGTCGAGGGCGTGGCGGGGCCGCAGCTGCTTGCGCCGCTGATTGTTACGCGCACGGCGGGCACCGTGGTCGTGAGCAACGACGTGCCTATTGTCGCGAAGTATTCACTCACCGACTGCCCACCGGTCGAGGTGATCTGCGTGCCGGAAGTGAACCTGCCGCCCGGCACACCGTTGGCCGAACGCTTTGCACCTGAAATCGCCTGGCTGCGCGAGCGTTACGCGCAAGGCACGACCATCGCCACCGCCTGCTCGGGCGCGATGCTGCTCGCCGAAGCGGGCCTGCTTGCAGGCTGCGAAGCGACCACGCACTGGGCCTGGTGCGAGGTGCTGGCGCGCGACTACCCGGGCGTGAAGGTGCGGGGCCAGCGCGCGCTGGTGGTCGCGGGCGAGGGCGGCCGGCTCATCATGGCCGGCGGCGGCAGCACCTGGCTCGACCTCGCGCTGTATCTGATCGCCCGGTTGACGGGGGTGGAAGCGGCGATGCAGGTGGCAAAGCTCAACCTCATCGACTGGCACAGCGCGGGCCAGCAGCCCTATGCGCGGCTGGCGCGCACGCGGCAGGTCGAGGACGCCGCGATCGCGCGTTGCCAGACCTGGATCGCCGACCACTACATGGAAGCCGCGCCGGTCGCGGCGATGGTGAAGTTGTCGGGGCTGGCGGAACGCACCTTCAAGCGGCGCTTCCAGCAGGCCACCGGCATGACGCCGCTCGACTATGTGCACACCCTGCGTATCGAAGAGGCGAAACAGATGCTCGAAGCCGGCGACGCGTCGCTGGAAGCGATCGCGCAGGAAGTCGGCTACGAGGACGCAGCGTTTTTCGGACGTCTGTTCCGGCGTGCAGTCAAGCTTACGCCTGCGCAATACCGCCGCAGATTTCAGACCATGCGGCGCGCGCTCATCTGAGCCTGCAGCAACCGGATAATGAGCGGGAGAAGACGCTT
>DZBX01000113.1:0-3101 GCA_022730075.1 Rhodanobacter sp.
CTCAGCGCACGCCGAAGCCGCTACCGATCGCCACGTCCGCTGTCGCGGTGGCTTCCTGCACGCCTGCCACGCGCGCGGCGGGCGGACCCTGTCGCAGCCATTGCGCGAGCCGATCCAGCGCCGCGTCATCGCCTTGCGCGATGACCTCCACGCGGCCGTCGGGCAGGTTGCGCGCGTAACCGTGCAGACCCAGCGCGACTGCACGCGCCTGCGTGCTGGCGCGAAATGCCACGCCCTGCACGCGACCTTCGATCAGCCAGCGGCGTGCGCTCACGGCGCGGGCCACTGCGGGTGCAGCGTGCGCGCGGCGGCGATGGCGGCATCCAGTTTGGCGCCGTCGATGGGGCCGATGAAATGCTTCACCAGCGTGCCATCGGGCGCCAGCAGATACGTCGATGGGAATTCCTGCGGCTCGGGCAGGGCCGTGGGCGGCGACTCCAGATCGATCAGCACCACCGGATAACTGACCGGGTGCTTGCGCATGAACTGCGCGAATTCGCGCGCGGTGATGCCGTCGTAGGCCATGCCCAGCGCGGCGACATGCGCGGCATGCCGCTGCACCCAGGCCGAGAGTTGCGGCATCTCGCGCAGGCACGGGCCGCACCACGTCGCCCATTGATTGAGGACCACCCACTTGCCGCGCTCGGCGGCGAGGTTGAAGGTGCCGCCATCGAGGGTGCGCAGGTTCAGTTGCAGCGGCGCCGCGGCGGGCACGGCCCAGCACGGCGCGACAGCCAGCAAGGCCAGCAGCGCGAGCGCGCGCAGGGTTTTCTGTGCAGGGATATTCATGTCGTGGAACTCTGCGCCGCGTTGCGTGAAGTATCCGTCACCGGCTGCAGGCTGGCGAGATCGGCGCCCAGCCCCGCCTCCAGCGCCTGCCCCAGCGCGGCGAGCTGCGCGGCCAGCACCGGCGGCAGGTCCTGCGCGGCGCTGGCCAGCAGCGCGGCCGAGGCTGGCAGACGGTAATGTCCGGCGGCATACAAATCGGCCAAGCGCACGCCATGCAGGCTGCGCGTGAGCAACCAGTCACCCAGCTCCGAGCGTTGCAGCAGGCGCGCGTGCTCGAGTTCGTCGAGGTAACGCGTCAGCGTGTCCTCGGTGAGAAACGGCAGCGCGCGACGCAGTGCGGCGTTGTCCAGCGGCGCCCCGCGCTGCTGCGCGGCGGCCAGCACCGCGAGCACGCGCAGCAGGCCGACGAACTCGGTTCCGCGCGGCAGACGCATGGCCTGCGGCACATACTGGAATGCGGCGAAGGCGGCGGTGAGCGAGGCACCAGCCAGTACGATCACCCACGACACGTAGACCCAGATCAGGAAAATCGGCAATGCCGCCAGCGCGCCGTAGATGGCGCGATAGGAGCTCATATGCAGCACGTACAAGGCGAACCCGTGACGCGCCGCCGAGAACGCCAGCGCCGCGAGCAGCGCGCCAGCCAGTGCATGGCGCAGCGCCACGCGTCGGTTCGGAATCAGCAGATACATCGCCAGCAACCCGATCCAGGTGATCAGGAATGGCGCCAGGTCCAGCAGATATCCGCCCAGCCCGAGATGCTGGTTGGCCTGCGCCAGCCATGGCAGCGCCAGCAGGTACGAACTGACCACCAGACCGCCGACCACCAGCAACGGCCCCAGCGTCAGCGCCGCCCAGAACGTGAGGAAGCGCAGCACGCCGCGCCGTCGTCGGGTGACGCGCCAGATGCGATTGAAGCGCTCCTCGATCGCCGCCATCATCAGCAGGGCGGTGAACAGCAGGATGGCGGCGCTGGCCGCGGTCATGCGGCTGGCATTGCCGGCGAAACGCAACAGTTCCTTTTCCACCGCCGCGCCGGTGGCCGGCACCAGATTGTGGAACACGAATGCCGAAATCGTATCGCTCCAGTGCGCCCAGGCCGGAAACATCGATACGATGCCCAGCGCCGTCGCCAACAGCGGCACCAGCGCGAACACCGTGGTGTAGGACAGCGCGCCCGCGGTCTCCAGCAGGCGATCCTCGCGCAACCGCTGCCAGGCGAAGGCGATGAAGGCGCGCACGCGTTCGCGATCGATCGGTTTCATGCGCGCAGGGTATCGACATGCAAGCCCGAAAACACCTTGCCCGCGTGATTCACGCGCACCCAACCACCCAACCCGGAGCACGGCCGCATGAGCGAAATCCTGGTGCTTTACTACAGTCGCAGCGGCCACACCGCGGATCTGGCGCGGCGCGTCGCGCGCGGCGTCGAGGAAGTCGCCGGCTGCAGCGCGCGCCTGCGCCAGGTGCCACCCGTGGCGCCGATCACCGAGCTGGCCGCGCCACCGGTGCCCGCGGACGGCGCACCCTACGCCACGCTGGACGACCTGCGCACCTGTGACGGTCTCGCGCTGGGCAGCCCCACGCGCTTCGGCAACATGGCCGCGCCGCTCAAGCATTTCCTCGACGGCACCGGCGCCGAGTGGGCCTCGGGCACGCTGGTGGGCAAACCCGCGGCCGTGTTCACCAGCACCAGCACCCTGCATGGCGGCCAGGAATCCACCCTGCTCAGCATGCTGCTGCCGCTGCTGCATCACGGCATGCTGATCCTCGGCCTGCCGTTCACCGAGCCGGCCTTGAACGCGACGCAAAGTGGCGGCACGCCCTACGGTGCCAGCCATGTCGCCGGCCTCAAGGGCGAACGCGCGCTCAGCGCGCACGAGCAGGAGCTGGCGCGCGCGCTGGGGAGGCGTCTGGCGCAGGTCGCCATGCGTCTGGCGCCACGATGAGCGCGCCGGGGCATGCGCGCCCAGTGGCGGCGCCATGAGCGCTTTGCGCGTCGGCCAGCTGGCCTGGCTGTCGCTGGCGCTGCTGCAAGTGCTGTGGCATGGCTGGCTGCGCGCGGCGCCGCCCGAGCTGATCCCCGTGGTATTGGCGCTGGCCTTGTTGCCGCTGGCGCTGCCGCTGCTGGCGCGCAGCGCCGCGCGCCGGCTGTGGTGGGCGGCGGTGGCGGCGTTGCTGTATTTCAGCCACGGCGTGATGGTCGCCTGGGCCATGCATGGCCTGCCACGCGCCCTGGGTTGCAGCGAACTGCTGCTGGCCGTGCTGCTGATCGGTGCCACCGGAGCGGCGGGGCGACGCGCGCGCTGAGC
>DZBX01000113.1:3201-6974 GCA_022730075.1 Rhodanobacter sp.
CAGCACAACCTGGACGCGGCCGCGCACGCCGCGCTGCTGCCGGACCTGCAGGCGCTGGCCGACTACGCGCTGCAAGCCTATGCGCGACGCCAGGCCACGCCACGCCGCGAGCCGCAACTGACGCAGTGGGACGCCTGGGGCCGGCGTGTGGATCGCATCGCGCTGACGCCGGCCTGGGAAGAAGGCGCGGCACTCACCGCGGCGCATGGCCTGCTGTGGGCCGGACATGCCGCCGATGCGCGCGGCACGCAGCGCGCCGCGCAATTCGCGCGCGTGTACCTGTACCACGTCGCCAGCGAGTTCCACACCTGTCCGCTGGCGATGACCGACGGCGCCGCCACCGCGCTCAAGGCCAGCGGCGATGCCACGCTGCTGCAGCGCGCGCTGCCGCGTTTCCTGAGCCGCGATGCCGCCACACTGTGGCTGTCGGGACAGTGGATGACCGAGACCATCGGCGGCTCGGACGTGTCGCGCAGCGAGGTCGAGGCGCATCAGGATGCCTCCGGCCAGTGGCGATTGCACGGGCGCAAGTGGTTCACTTCGGCCATCATCGGCGAGGCCGCGCTGACGCTGGCAAGACCCAGCGGCGCTGGCGCCGGCAACGATGCGCTGGGCATGTTCTACGTGGAAACGCACGCCACCGATGGCGCCTGGCAGCCGGGGCTGCGCATCCAGCGCCTGAAGGACAAGCTGGGCACGCGCGAATTGCCCACCGCCGAGATCGAGCTCGACGGCCTCGCCGCCACGCCCGTGGGTGAACCGCGCCACGGCGTGCGCCGGATCGCGCCGATGCTCAACGTCACCCGCACCTGGAACGCGATCTGCGCGCTGGCCAGCATGCGCCGCGCGCTGGCGCTGGCGCAGGATTACGCCGCGCGCCGCGAGGCCTTTGGCACGCTCCTGATCGACAAGCCGCTGCACCGCGACACGCTGGCCGGCCTCGGCGCCGAGTTCGAGGCCGCGTTCGCGCTGGGCTTCGGCGTGGCGCGGCTGCTCGGCGAGGTCGAGGCCGGACTGGCCGATGCCGAGACCCAGGCTGTCTGGCGCATCCTCACGCCGCTGGCCAAGCTGTGGACCGGCAAGCTCGCGGTGCGCATCACCTCGGAATGCCTGGAAGCCTGCGGCGGCGCCGGCTACATCGAGGACACCGGTCTGCCGCAACTGCTGCGCGATGCGCAGGTGTATCCGATCTGGGAAGGCACCACCAACGTGCTGGCGCTGGATACCTTGCGCGCGCTGGGCGGCGATGATCTGTCGCCGTTCGCGACATGGCTGCAGCGGCAATGGCCGCAGGAGATCCCCGGCGCCGCGGACTTGCAGGCCGCGCTGGCCGCGGCAGCGCAGTGGCTGCTGCAGGCCAGCCGCGAGCGCGCGCAACTGGAAGCGGGCGCGCGCGGCATGGCGCTGACCCTGGCGCGCTGCGCGGCGGCCACGCTGCTGGCGCGACAGGCGCAGACCGCAGCCATGCTCGGCGACCTGCGTCCGGCGGCATCCCTGCGCCGCTTTCTCGGCCACGGCCTGCTGCGCCTGAATGCATCCAGCGCCGCGGACTGCGCGGCGATCCTGGCGCAGGATTGAGTGCGCCACAGGCCACGGCTGCGGGTACGCTATGCGGCTGATCCGTCCCCAGCGAGCACGTCCATGGACCAGCTTTGCATCGTCACCACCGGCGGCACCATCGACAAGATCTACTTCGATGACAAGTCCGATTACCAGATCGGCGAGCCGCAGATCGGGCAGATCCTGACCGGCCTCGGCGTGGCCTTCCGCTGCAACGTGATCCCGCTGATGCGCAAGGATTCGCTGCACATGGACGCCGCCGACCGCGCGCTGCTGCGCGAGGTGATCGAGCGCCAGAGCGAACGCCACGTGCTGGTGACCCACGGCACCGACACCATGGTGGAAACCGCGCAGGCGCTGCATGGCATCGTCGGCAAGGTGATCGTGCTGACCGGCGCATTGAATCCGGCGCGCTTCACCGGCTCGGACGCGGTGTTCAATATCGGCTGCGCGGTGGGCGCGGTGCAGGCGCTGCCCGACGGCGTGTGGATCGCCATGAACGGCCGCATCTGGGACCCGGCCAAGGTGCGCAAGAATCGCGACGCCAACCGCTTCGAGGCCAGCGGCGCCTGAGGCCCGGGTGGCGCGCCAAGGCCCGCGCGCAGTCCGCACTGCTCAGCTACGCAGCTCGCGCGGCAGGGCGAAGGTGATGGTTTCGGCCGTGCCATCCAGCTCGTGGATGGCGCTGGCGCCGGCGTCGCGCAAATGCTGGATCACGGCACGCACCAGTTGCTCCGGCGCCGAGGCGCCGGCGGTCAGGCCGATGCGGCGCACGCCGGCCAGCCACGCCGGATCGACCGATTCGGGGCCGTCGATCAGATACGCCGGCACGCCCTGTTTTTCGGCCAGCTCGCGCAGGCGATTGGAGTTGGAGCTGCTGACCGATCCGACCACCAGCACCAGGTCGACCTGCCCCGCCAGCAGACGCACCGCGTCCTGACGATTCTGCGTGGCGTAGCAGATGTCGTCCTTGCGCGGCCCATCGATGACAGGGAAGCGCGCGCGCAGCGCATCGACGATGGCGCGCGTGTCCTCCACCGACAGCGTGGTCTGGGTGACATAGGCGATGTTCCCGGGCTGTGCCGTATGCAAGCGCGCGACGTCGGCCACCGATTCGACCAGGTGGATGTGCCCGCCGAAGCGCGCATGCCACTGGCCCATGGTGCCCTCGACCTCGGGGTGACCGGCGTGACCGACCAGCACCACGTCCTTGCCCAGCCGGCCCAGGCGCGCGACCTCCATGTGCACCTTGGTCACCAGCGGGCAGGTGGCATCGAACACGCGCAGGCCACGCGCCTCGGCCTGCGCGCGCACCCGCTGCGGCACGCCGTGCGCGCTGAAGATCAGCGTGGCGCCGTCCGGCACATCGTCAAGACCCTCGACGAAGATCGCGCCGCGCGCGCGCAGACCTTCGACCACGAAACGGTTGTGCACCACCTCGTGGCGCACGTAGATGGGCGCGCCCCAGGACTCCAGCGCGCGCTCGACGATGGCGATGGCGCGGTCGACGCCGGCACAAAAGCCGCGCGGGTTGGCGAGGATTACTTCCATGCTGCGAATGCCGGATGAACCATGCGCATTATCGCGTGTCCTGGCGCGCGCCGCCGAACAGCGCGAACCACACCAGCAGCACCGCGCCGATGGTGATCGACGAATCGGCCACGTTGAACGCCGGGTAGTACCAGTCGTGCTTCCAGTGCACGAGGATGAAATCCACCACGTGGCCCAGACGCAGACGGTCGATCAGATTGCCCAGCGCGCCGCCGATGATCAGCGCATACGGCAGGGCGCTGCGCCAGGCGCCGCGCGGCGTGCGCGCCAGCGCCAGCGCCAGCGCCGCGCTGATGCCGACGGCCAGCGCGGTGAACAGCCAGCGCTGCCAGCCGTCGGCGCTGGCCAGGAAACTGAAGGCCGCGCCGCGGTTGTAGGCGAGCGTGAAATCGAGCAGGTGCGGAATCAGCACGCGCACTTGGCCGACCGCGAAATGCGCCACGATCAGCGCCTTGCTGAGCTGGTCCAGCGCGATCACCGCCAGCGACAGCAGCAACCACGGCAGGGCGTTGGGACGCGGCAAGGACACGGCGCGCACGCTCAAAAGAAGCGCCGGTCTTCGCCCGGCCCTTCGATGTTGTCGATGCAGCGCCCGCACAGCTCGGGGTGCTGCGCATGCGTGCCCACGTCGCCGCGGTGATGCCAGCAGCGCACGCATTTGG
>DZBX01000274.1 GCA_022730075.1 Rhodanobacter sp.
CGCTGCGCGACGGAAAGGTGAACTACCAGCTCGCCAGCCTCACCCGCAGCCTGGGCCAGCAAGCTCCGGCCGTCGCCGTTCACTACCTCCAGAGCAACCACGACTGGTACGTCCGCAAGGGACACGATCTTGGCACCCTGCTGGCCGATGCCAGCAAGGTGAGAGCCGACTGGATGGCCGCCAGCAAACGCGCTGCCCAGCTCGATGCCGTGCGCGCCCGCAACCACCAGCCCCCGCAAACCTCCACCCCGCCCAAGGAGTCCCCACCCGCCCCGGAAACCATCCGAGCCCAGCTCGCCGCCCTGCAAGAGAAATTCACCCGCCGCGCCGCCAGCGCCTGATCCTCTCAACTCCTCCCCACCATGCAAGCGACCGCCATGACCTCCACCACAGCCCTTCCCCTGGACTTCGGCACCCCCGGCGCCGACCCGCAGCAACTGCGCGCCGTTCCACTCGATGCCGTGCAGACCGAGAGCGACTTCCCCGTGCGTCGCCTCGATGCCGACACCCTCGACGACCTGGCCCGGAGTCTTCAAATCGTCGGCCAGCTTCAACCCATCGGCGTGCGCGCCGCAGGGAAGAACTGGTCACTGATCTATGGCGAACGGCGCGTGCGCGCTGCCCGACTGCTGGGCTGGCGCACCCTGCTGGCGCGGGTGTTCTCACCCATCGGTGCCGCCCCCGTGGTGCTGCGCGCCACCGAGAACATGCACCGGCAGGAATTCAGTCTGGAAGATGCCGCCGACACGGTGCTGCGGCTCGTCGGCGCAGGCATGACGCCGCCGAGCATCGCCAAGGCCCTCGCCAGGCGCGAGGCCTGGGTGAGCAGCATGCTGTCCTTCGCCCGCAATCCTCTGGCTCGCGAACTGGCCAGCCTGGGGCGTTTGCAGTCGGTCTCCGCCTGGGAGTCCTTCGCTGCGCTCGACCAAGCCGAGCAGGGCACCGTGCTGGAGTCCAGCGACACCATCACCGTGGCCCGCTGCGACGAAGCCCGTCAGGCGTCCCGACAGAAGGAGGCGCGCCGACAACGGCATCTGGCGCCTGCCGCCCCAGAAGCTCCACCCTCTGCGGCGCACGCGGAGGGTGAAGCGGCACAAGCCTGCGTATCTGCCTCCGCGCAGGCCTGCGCATCCGCCGAACAGGACATCGGCTGGCGAAAAGAAAACCCGCCGCCGGACAACGCTATCACCATCACCCTGCGGCAGGGTCAAAAGCAAGCCCTGCAGCGCATCATGGTCGACGAGAACCGTGATCTGGACGACATCCTGCAGGAAGCGGTCGCAGTCTATCTGGCCCATCGGCAGGGAGCAGGCCATGAATGAGGCGCAGATGACGACAACACAGGCCGCCCAGGCGCTGTTCACGAGCCTGCTCGATGAACAGGTCCATCTGTTTGCAGGAGTCAGCACCCTGAGCATGGACGATGTGCGCCAGAGCCTGTACCTCTTCTGTCTTGAGCACGCCGCAGGCCTGGACGCCTTCAATCCCCTGCTGGGCACCCCCAAGAACTACATCATGGGCCGCATGTGGGG
>DZBX01000114.1 GCA_022730075.1 Rhodanobacter sp.
ACGCTGGTGATCGGCGGGCAGAAGACGGTGCTGCATCTGATCCCTTCGGGCATTTTGCGCGCCGGCGTGCAGTGCCTGATCGGCAATGGCGTGGTGCTCTCACCCGCGGCATTGCAGGAGGAAATCGGCGAGTTGGAGGCGCGCGGCGTGGACGTGCGGGCACGCCTCAAGATCAGCCCGGCGACGCCGCTGATCATGCCCTACCACGTGGCGCTGGATCAGGCGCGCGAGAAGGCCTCGGGTGCGCTGGCCATCGGCACCACCGGGCGCGGAATCGGCCCCGCCTACGAGGACAAGGTCGCGCGCCGCGGCGTGCGTGTGGCCGACCTGATGTATCCCGCAGAGCTGCCGGACAAGCTGCGCGCGGTGCTGGATTACCACAACTTCGTGCTTGAGCATTGGCTCAAGGCAACGCCGGTCGATTATCAGGCGGTACTGGACGAAGCCCTGCAGTTCGGCGACTACGTGCGTCCGCTGGTCGACGATGTAAGCACCGTGCTGCACGAATTGCGCCGCGCCGGCAAGCGCGTGCTGTTCGAGGGTGCGCAGGGATCGCTGCTGGATATCGACCACGGCACCTATCCTTACGTCACTTCCTCGAACACCACGGTCGGCGGCGCGCTGGCCGGCACCGGCGTGGGCGTGGGCGATGTCGACTACGTGCTGGGTATCGCCAAGGCCTATGCCACGCGTGTCGGTGGCGGCCCGTTTCCCACCGAATCGAGCGATGCCACCGGCGCGTTGTTGCGCCAGCGTGGCAACGAATTCGGTGCCACCACCGGGCGCCCGCGGCGCTGCGGCTGGATCGATCTGGTCGCGCTCAAGCGCGCGGTGCAGATCAACGGCATCTCCGGTCTGGCGATTACCAAGCTCGATGTGCTCGATGGCATGCCCAGCATCAAGGTGTGCGTGGCCTACGAGTACCGCGGCAAGCGCCGCGAGCTGGCGCCGCTGGACGCCGATGGCTGGGCCGAGTGCAAGCCTGTTTACCTGGAGTTTCCCGGCTGGCAGGAATCGACCTCCGGCGTGCGCGAGTTCGGCAAGCTGCCGGCGGCGGCGCGCGCCTATTTGCGCGCGGTCGAGGAGTTGTCGGAATGCCCGCTGGCGCTGGTCGCCACCGGCGCCGATCGCGATGACACCATCGTACTGCGGGATCCCTTCGCCTGAGCCGACCGGAACGCGTGATTCAAGTGGTCGCGCGCTTGGAGCTTTTGCGTGTCGATGCGGCCTGGGTCGCGACTTCCGTCGACTCCGCCATCCCTGCCATGCAGGCGCGATTGCGGCCTGCGTGCTTGGCCCGGTACAGCGCCTGATCAGCCAGCCTCACCAGCAGCCGCGCGCTGTGCTGTGGCATCGGTATCAGGCTGGCCGCGCCGACGCTGAGTGAAATCCGCCCCAGTGTGCTGGCGGCATGCGCGATGCGCGCGGCGAATACGGCCTTGCGCACGCGCTCGGCCACGGTCAGCGCCATGGCGGCGTCGATCCCGGGCAGGACGATCGCGAATTCCTCGCCGCCATAGCGCGCGAACACGCTGTCCTCATCGCGCAGCGCGCCGCGGATCAGCGCGCCCACGCGGCTCAGGCAGGCATCGCCCGCAGGGTGGCCATAGCGATCGTTGTAGGCCTTGAAGTGGTCGATATCGACGATCAGCATGGCCAGCGGCTGCCGCTGCGCTTTTGCCAGGCGCCAGCCATCGCGCAGCGCCTGCTCGAAGCCGCGCCGGTTTTTGGCGCCGGTCAATTCATCGGTGCGGCTGAGCTTGTCGAGGCTGCGGTTGTTGCGCTTGAGTCGCGTGTTGACGCGCGCCAGTTCGGCAGCCAGTGCGCTGGCCTTGCGGTTCATGGAAGTCAGCTGTGCCTGCAGCAGGCGCAAATGCAGCACGCCGCCGATCTGATCGGCCAACACATCCAGCACCTCGCGTATCTCGGCTGTGAAACTCTCGGCGCTGGGACTTTCCAGATTGAGCAAGCCGAGAATCACGCCGGCATGCTTGATCGGAATCAGCAGCTCCGCCTGGGTCAGGGTGCTGCCGACCACGTAGTCGGCCTCAGCGCGGACATCGGGTACATACAGCGTGCGCCCCAGACGCAGCGCCTTGCCGGTGAGGCCACGTTGCGCCGACCACAAACTGCCTGGTGTCAGCGCGAACCGGGTCGAGTTGCCGGCAGCGGCGCGCAGACGCCAGCGTGTATCCGATTCGCGCAGGATCAACGTCGCCAGGCTCAGGCTGAAGCGCTCGCGCAGGTAGGCGATCACACCAGCGAGCAGCACGTCGAGGTCGTCCTCGAACAGCAGCACGTGCGAGAGGTCCAGCATCAGGTCGGCCAGGCTGGCGCGTGCGTGCAGGCGCTCCAGCGCCAGCCGACGCGCCAGTCCGGGCAGCATCGGGCGCAGCAGTGTGGCCAGTTGTTGGCGGATGGCGGGAGACTCATGCTTGATGCGCAGCAGCGCCAGCAGCGTGCCGTCCGGCGCCAGCACGCGCAGGCTGCGCGCGTGGCTTGCACGCGATGCCGGCTGATCGGCATCGTCACGCAGCAATTCGACACGTGCTCCGGGTTGCTGCGCATGCAGTGCATGGCGCAAGCGCATCAGCCATTGCGCGGTATCGGCGGTGTCGTGCAGCGCCAGACGCAGCGCGCAAGCGGCCGCCTTCGAGCTGCTTTGGCGCATCGTTGGGGTGGCCGGACGTTGGCTCATGCTGCTTGCCGCACTGAGTACCCTCACATTGCAGCAGAGATTACGCCTCGGCGTGATGAGCGTGTGATCGCGGGCGCAACCCTGTGCAGCCGTCCCTGCACCGGAGCGCTGCGTGCCGCGCCTCGCCGCACGTCGAACGGCGGCTCAGTGGTGGCTGACGAAGAATGCCGTGGTGGCTTCCATCGCCTGGCGCCAGCGCCGGCCGAGCTGGGGCGTGTACTCCGGGTCGAACTCCGCCACCGCGGCGACCAGGCTGTCGACCCAGTACGGATAGAGGGCCGGCGGCACCGGCGCGCGCCCGTGCGAACTGTGCACGTCGGCCATCGCCGCCATCGTGCGCTCCGCCAGGCGACTGCCAGCCGCGTGCACGATGGCCGAACTGATCCCCCTTCGCAGCGCCATGTACTGTTTGCTGAGGTCGGTGCCGGCGAACAGCGGCGGAATGTCCGGATGGCTGTCCATGAACAGCGTGTAGAAGCGCTCGATGAAGTGACCCTTGCGCAGACAGCGTCCGTAGCTGGCCTGGAGGTCGTCGTAACTGTCGGTCATAGGGGGGGCCGCGTTCGATCAGCTACCTAAGCTAGCCAGCCTTCGCAGGCGATTCAATGGGGCGCAACGCCGCAACTGCCTGACCGCGGTCAAACCAGCAGGGCGCCGGCCCAGGTCGCCAGCAACACAGCGAGGTCACCGATCACCAGTCGGGCGAACGCCCGATCCGCGAGCGGGCCGGCCACGGCCCGCAGAACCTCTGCATGGTTCGGGGCTTTCCTAGCCCGACGCCGTGTCGGCCTTGCGCGGCAGGCCGTCTTGCGGATCTGGCCGGGCCCAGTCCACGTGCGCATCCCAGAACACATGGGCCTGCGGCTCGCGATCCGCGGGCGTGGTGAGCAGCGCGCGTGCGAGGTGCAATTCCCCCGGCCAGCGCGCGGAACGAAACAGCATCGGGCTGCCGCAGCGGCTGCAAAAGCCGCGCTCGGCACCGGGGCTGGAGGCGAACCAGCGCAGTGCATCCGTGGGGTCGTGGATCGTGCAGGCCGTGGCCGGGAAGCCAACCCAGGTGACATAGCCGGCGCCGTGGGCGCGCCGGCACAGGCCGCAATGGCAGTGCGCCATCCACAGGCTGGGGCCGGTGGCGTCCAGGCTGACGGCGCCGCACAGGCAGCGCGCGGCGTGGCGTGCGGGGCCGGTCGAGCTGGTGCTGGCGTTCGGCGTCATGGCGCGTGCTCCGGTGGCGGGTGGCCTTGACCGAGGGGCGATCCGAACAAATTAGCACTTGGTATGTCCAGACACAGCGCGCCAAGCGTACCTCGCATGGCGCACAGGACGGCGTGTACGAGGCGTAGGTCGAGCCGCCGCAGCGGAAGCAGCGCCTGCACCGCGCCCGCGCACCCACCTCCGCGCAGTTGACGCATTGGGCCGCCAAGATCGCGCATCGCGTCTGTCGGCACCTGACGCGCCGCGGCTGGCTCGAAGGCGAGGATGCGCGCCTGCCTGTCCGACAGCGCGGGCAGCGACGGCGGCCAGGACGCGCTGCGGATGAGCTCCATCACCTAGTGCTCGAGAACGAATTTCTGATCCGTTTACCGAGCCATTTCGCGCCAAGCGAAAAGCTCGCAAGCCTCCGGCCCTGACGTACCGCCGAGGGACATTCACGCCTTCGACATTGCGGTCAATGCTTCGCGCCGGCTCCCGGCAGTTCCTTGCTGAACGTCGCGATTTCCTCTTTGTCCATACCTGCCTTCTGCATGGCCGCGACCACACCGCGCAATTTTGCCTCGGCGCCCGGATGATGCAGGCGAAGCTCCAGACTTGCCTGCAGCCCGCGCAATACCAAGGCTCGCCCCGGATCGGTAGTTGTGGCCTGATACGCCACGGGATCGACCTCGCGTATCAGCGCCAGAGCTTCTTCGTTGCGATGGAGGTCGCTCAGAGTCATGGCCACGCTGACACGCGCGGCCTGCACCACGGGGCTGTGCGATCCACTGACTATGACCAACCCGGCTTCCGCTTGCTGCAGATGTTGCAAGGACGCTTTCAGATCGTCCGCCTGATACTCGTCCGAGCCGAGGTTGAGCAGTTGAACCAGCGCGGCCTGGCTGTCGGCGCCCCAGCGCTTCGCTGCGCGCTGGTACAACTCGCGTTGCAGCGAGAGCGCCTTCGCACCATCGCCCGTCCACGAGTACAGATACGCAAGCGCGCTGAGGGCGCTGATTGAGCCTTGACTGTCCGGCCCCTGAGCTTTTTCGTAGTCGCGCAGCGATTGCTCCGCCACGGGGATCGCCTCTTTATACTTGTTCTGCGCACGCAGCGCGTCGCTCATCAGCGAGCGCGCGCTGGCGATGGTGGCAAGACCGATGCGTTCCTGCGTATACGGTGCCCCCGCGAGGATTTTCCGGGCGTCCGCTTCGGCCTGTTGCGGCTGGCCCGCACGCAATTCGCAACTGGCGATCGCCAACAGGATATGCGCCGACATCGCGGTATCGCCCGGATGCAGCAGCACTTGCAGGCGCCAGGCGGCCTGATATTCGGGTAACGCGGTCTTGATCTGCATTTGCTGGAAGGCGACATCGGCGCGCGCGAGATACGAGCGCAGCGCGAGTTCCGAGACGGCCTTACGTCGCGTGCCCGCCGCGGCATCGGCACGATCCAGCAGTGCTTCCGCCTCGCTGAAACGTGACAGGTGCGACAGTGCCGTCGCCAGCTCGTACTGTGCACGGATGTTGCGGGCATCGGCAGCGCCCACCGCTTGCATGAGGCCATCGACCGCGGCCTGCAACTGCACCGCGGCCTTGGTGAAATCGCCGGTGCTGCGGTAGGCACGTCCCACGATCTGATGCAGCGTGGCGCGCAACAGCGGTTCGTCCGCGAAGCGCTGGTCGATCTTCTGCGCGGCAAGGTCCAGGATTTCGCGCAAGGATGGATTGCGCTCGTACCACGCCGGCGAACTACCGCTGCCCACACCGGCGCCCAGCAGGTCTTCGTTCAAGAACCGATTAGTGGCATCGGCGATCGCCGCTTGTTGCTGTGCTTGCGTGCGCGCCGCGCGCACGCGTTGGATCTGCCAGAGGCTGGTGGCAAGACCGAGTGCCAGCAGCACGATGGCCGCGATCAGCCACGGCCGGCGCGCGCGGCTGTGTTCCAGCAGGCGTTCGGCAACCAGCGCGCGCGCATCGGAATCACGCAAACGCTTGCGTTCGATCGCACGCGCATCACGGCTGCGCAGGCGCTGGACCAGCACATCGACGCTCGCAAAGCGATGCGCGGGATCGCCGTTGGTCGCGGTGGCGATGTCTTCGCGCAGCAGTTCATCATTGATCGCCTGATCCCAGCCGGGTGCCAGCGTCCGATTCAGGTCCCCGACGACTATCTGGAACAGCATCAATCCCAACGCGTACACGTCGCTGCACACCGATGGTGCCGCGCCGGACAGCACCTCCGGCGCGACGTACAGCAACGTCATGCCGGAATCCGTGGGCAACGCACTGGTCAGCGTCATGCCGAGACGGGTGATGCCGAGTTCTTCCAGACGCCCCGGTTCCAGCAGGCGTCCGCTGCCGAAATCCGCGACGCGCAACCGCCAGTCGTCGCCATGCGGCGCGACCAGCACGTTGGCAGGCTTCAGATCCTTGTGCAGCACGCCCGCACCGTGGGCCGCGGCAACCGCGTCGGCGATCTGCAGGAACCACGCGATACGCTGTTCACGTGATGCCTTGGCGAAGGCCGGATCGTCTTGTGCCCAGCGCGCGAGATCATGCCCCGCATATTCGGATTGCAACCAGCACGGGGGCGCGTCGAAATTCCAGTCGATCAGGCGCACGAGGTCGCTGCGCTCGCCCAGGGTTTCGCGCAACACACGGGAGATCGTGACTTCGCGTTTCAGGGCGGCAAGGCGCTCGCCATCGACAGCGAACTTGTACACGCGTTGCTCGCCGGTCTTGTCGTGCCGCACGAGCCACACCGAACTGCCGGCAGCCGGATCGAGACACTCGCGCAAAACAAAGTGTTCGCGACCTGGCACTGATTGTCCGGTGACCAGTACGAACGGGGCGGTGGCATGACGTCCGGCGACGAAGCGTTCGACCGGCCCGCGCAACCGATAACCGACCCGCGGCACGTTGACGATACGCACGCCGGCACATTCGCCAAGCGCCTTGCGCAGTTTGGCGACGGCGTTCGCAAGCACGTTGTCCACGGTGGGGCGGCCTTCCCACACCGTCTCGAACAG
>DZBX01000275.1 GCA_022730075.1 Rhodanobacter sp.
CGACATCTGCAACGCGCCCAGCGTTATTTCGATGACGGCCAGCTCGTGGCCGCCTGCGCGACGCTCGAGGCGCATCTGCGGCGCACGCCCGATGACGCGGACAGCCTGTCCCTGCTGCTGCATGCATGGCTGCAACGCGGGCGCATGCGACCCGCCGTGGAACTGGCGCAACGACTCGCTGCGCTGCCAGCACACGACGCGCAAGCTGCCTTGCGCACCGCGACCGATCTGATGCGCGTCGGCGATTTCACGCGTGCGCGCGCGCTGCTGGATACCCCGCTCGTGCAAGACTCCCGCGATCGCGCCGTGCTGTTTCGCCACGCGCAACTGCGCGCGCGCGCAGGCGAATACCAACAGGTGCTGGCGCTGACCGGGCTTGCCGCGCAACTGGACGTCACGCCCGATGCCGATCTGCTGTTGCTGCGCGCGCGCGCACGCGATTACTGCGGCGATGCCGATGGCGCCCGCGCCGACTACTCCGCCGCGCAACAGCTGCGGCCCGATTCGGGCAGCGCGGCGCAGGGCCTGGCGCGTGTGCATGCCAGCCAGCGTGATGTCGATGCGGCCGCGGCGCACATCGCGCATCTGCACAGCGTGCTACCCGGTGTCACTGATGCCGACACCGAGGCCGCGCTGGCCTACGCGCTGTTCGAGGAACTGCACACCTTGCAGCGATATCAGCAAGCCTGGCCGGCACTGCAGCGCGGCGCGGCCGCGGCGCACCGGCAATGGCCGTACGACGCCGCGCGCGAGGCAGCGCGCATCGACGCGCTGCTGCGCACCCAGCCGGGCACGGCGACCGCCGCCGTGCCGCTGAGCGCGCCCGCGGGCACGGCCACGCCCATCTTCATCGTTGGTCTGCCGCGCAGTGGTACCAGCCTGCTGGAAACCTTGCTGGGCCGGCACACGCAAGTGAGCGCCGCGGGCGAGCACGCGGATTTCGCCTACCAATTGGGCCTGGCCACCGACTGCGACAGCGTCGAGCTGCTGCCGCTGGACGCCATCGAGCGCAGCACGGACATCGATTATCAGGCGCTGGGTCAGGCTTACCTCGAGCACACGCGCTGGCGCGCGCGCGGTCGCAGCCATTACACCGACAAATTGCCGTCGAACTGGATGCTCATCGGTCACATCGCGCGCGCCCTGCCACAGGCACGCATCGTGCACGTGGCGCGCGCACCCATGGATGCCGCTTTCGCCGTGTTGCGCCAGTTGCTGGGCGCAGCCTATCCGTGGAGTTTCGCGCAACAGGACATCGTTGCGCACTACCGCCACTACCGCGCGCTGATGTCGCACTGGCAACGCACGTTGCCGGGGCGGTTGCTGCAGGTTGATTACGCCGAATTCGCCGATGCCGAGCGCCTGCTGCGCCGCGTGTGCGCGTTTTGCGCGTTGCCCTTCGAGGCGCAGTGCCTGGATGCACGCCTCGGCGCCGAGGTGGTCGCCACGCCCAGCAGTCTGCAGGTGCGCGATGCGATACGTCCGCGCGTGGGTGCATGGCAAGCCTACCGCGAGCACCTGGAC
>DZBX01000021.1:0-20883 GCA_022730075.1 Rhodanobacter sp.
ACCCATGACGTTCTCGCTTCGATTCGGTAGGTACCACCACGCGGCGCAGACCCGCCTACGCACACGGCTCGTCCAGTGCCATGCGGCACCGGAAACCGCGAGCCCGGCTCACTGTCCTGGCGCGTCGAAGTAGTGCAGGAACTCGGAGTTCGGCTTGAGCAGCAGCACGCCGTGGCCTTGGCCGAAGCTGCGTCGATAAGCTTCCAGCGAACGGTAGAAGTCGAAGAACTTCGGGTCCTGACCGTAGGCCTTGGCGTAGGTCTCGGCCGCCTGCGCGTCACCCTGACCGCGCAATTCCGAGGCCTGGCTTTCGGCTTTCGCCACCAGCACCTGTGCCTCCTTGTCGGCGCTGGCGCGAATCTTGGCGGCGGCTTCCTCACCGCTGGAACGCAACGCGTTGGCCAGGGTCATGCGCTCGGCGCTCATGCGCTTGAATACCGACTCGCTGACCGATTCGGGCAGGTCGATCTGCTTGATGCGCACATCGACGATCCGCACACCCAGCGTACGCATGGCGGAATTGTTGGCCTGCTCGCGCACGCGCTTGGTCACATCGTTGCGACCGCCCGATACCAGTTCGTCCAGCGGCAGCGCGCTGAACTCGAAACGCAACGCGTCCTTGACCATGGGGCTGAGGCGCGCCTCGGCCTGGGTCTCGCTGCCCGCGGTGGACTGGTAGAACAGCGCCGGATTGGCCACGCGCCACTTCACGTAGAAATCGACGTTGACCACTTTCTTCTCGGCGGTGAAGTAGCGCTCCGGCTGCGCATTGAGGGTCAGGATGCGCTTGTCGAATTTCACGTCTTCCTGCACGAACGGCAGCTTGAAATACAGGCCCGGCTTGTAGTCACTGCGCACGATACGCCCGAACTGCAACAGCAAAGCCGACTGGTCCTGGCGCACCGTGAACATGCTGTTGTAGCCGAGCAACACCAGCAGCACGGCGATGGCGATGAGGATGGGCTTGCTCATGACTGACCTCCCTGCGCGCTGCCGGACGCGCTGATCGGAACCGCGCTTTGCGGCATCGCCGCCGAGCTACTGCTGGCCGCGGGCGCCTGCAATTCAGCGCCCACGCCCGGCAGCAAAGCCGTGGGCGTGGCTGGCGCGGGCGCGCCGCCGGAGTGCGGCAGAGGCAAGTAGATCAGGTTGCGACCCGTGCCCTCATCGACCACCTTGGTGTTGGCGGCCATGACCTGTTCGATGGTTTCCAGCCACAGGCGCTTGCGCGTCACCGCGGGCGCGGCGCGATATTCCTTGAGCATGGCCAGGAAGCGCTGCGACTCACCTTGGGCTCGCACCTGGCGGGTGATCTCGTAAGCCTGTGCGCCGGCGACGATACGTGCCGCGTTGCCGCGCGCCTCGGGCAGGATCTTGCTGGCGTAGGCCTTGGCCTCGTCCTCGATGCGCTGCTTGTCCTCGCGCGCGCGGTTGACGTCGTCAAACGCGGCTTTCACCTCGGCCGGCGGCGAAATGTTCTGGAAATTGACCTCGGTGATGGTGATGCCAGTGTTGTAGCTGTTGAGCAATTGCTGCAGAGACTGTTGCGTGGCCGCCACCATGGCCGCGCCCTCGCCGGACAGGATCGTGTCCATGGTGCTGGCGCCGACCACGCGCCGTACCGAGGCCTCGGCGGCCTGGCGCACGGCCTCGTCCGGATCCTGCATCGAGAACAGATACTGCTCGGCGTTGTTGACCTGGTACTGGATGTTGAAATCGACCTGCACGATGTTCTCGTCCTTGGTCAGCATCTGCATCTTGTCCGATACCGAGCGCACCGAGGTCATGTCGACCTTGCGCACGGTGTCGATCGGGCGCGGAAGAACGAAATGGAAACCGGGTGGCAGGGTGCTCTGGTAGGCACCGAAGCGCGTGACCACACCGACCTGGCTGGCATTGATCACCGTCCATGAATCGAACAGCAGCCACGCCAGCAACAGCGCGACGATGATCGTGCCGATGCTACCAACACCGCCACCACCACCGCGAAAACTGCCCAGACGCTGACGCAGGCGCTTCAGCCAGGCCTCGAGATCGGGGCTCTTGCCACCACCACTACCGCGTCCCCATGGGTCGCGTTGGCCGCCGCCAGGTTCATTCCAGGCCATGTCGTGTCACTCGTCAGATGAATGTTCGGGGCTGTGCACGCCACGCATCGACCGCGCCGCGTGCACAAGCGAAGCCAGCGTGCCGTTCATGCTTGTGCTCGACGCACTGCGGGTGAGGCAGCGCGCAGGCAGCGCCTGCATCCGCGGGCGCCGCGCGCCACACATGTCCCAAAGGGCATGTATCGCGCAGCCGCGGCATTTTAGCAGCCCTGCGCATGCCCGCAGCGGACACGGGACCAAAGGCCGGCCTCACGGCAGCGGACCAAGCAACGCATTCAGCGCGGCGCCCGCATGGGCGCGCAACGGCTCCAGCACGCTGCGCGGTGCGTCGATCCGCAAATGCCAGCCGCGATCGTCGAATTCCTCGCTGACCAGCGCACCCAGCACCTTGAGCCGCGCGTGCAGGCGCCCGGCGGCGGCATCGAGATGCAGCTCGCCGCGCACGCGCGCGCCGCCCAGACGCTGACCCAGGGCACTGCGCAGCAGGTCCAGGCCCGATCCGCGCGCTGCGCTCAACCAGACGCGCCGCGCCGCGCCGGCGCCATCGTGATCCAGCGCAGGTTGCTGGTCGAGCAGATCGACCTTGTTCATGACCTGCAACTGGGGCACCGCGCCAGCGCCGATCTCCTCGAGTACCTCGTTGACCACCTTGATGTGCTGCTCGCGCTCGGCATCCGCGGCGTCGGTGACGTGCAGCAGCAGGTCGGCGTCGCGCGCCTCGGACAAGGTGGCGTGAAACGCGGCCACCAGGTCATGCGGCAGCTTGCGCACGAAACCGACCGTGTCCGCCAGCACCAGCGCACCACAGCTCAGGTCATCGATGCGGCGCACGGTCGGATCGAGCGTGGCGAACAGCTTGTCGGCGGTATAGACCTCGGCGCGCGTCAAGGCATTGAACAGCGTCGATTTGCCGGCATTGGTGTAACCGACCAGCGCCACGCGCAGCACGCCGCCATCGAGGCGCGCGCGGCGCTGCTGGCCGCGCTGCGTGCGCACTTTTTCGAGGCGCCGCTGCAATTGCTTGACGCGCTCGCCGAGCAGGCGGCGGTCGGTTTCGAGCTGGGTCTCGCCGGGGCCACGCATGCCGATGCCGCCGCGCTGGCGCTCGAGATGGGTCCAGCCGCGCACCAGGCGCGTGGCCAGGTGCTTGAGTTGCGCCAGCTCGACCTCGAGCTTGCCCTCGTGCGAGCGCGCGCGCTGCGCGAAGATATCCAGGATCAACCCGGCGCGATCCACCACGCGAACACCTAGATGCGCTTCTAGGTTGCGCTCCTGCACCGGGCTGAGCGCGTGATCGACCAGCACCAGATCGGCATCCAGTGCCGCGATGCGGGTTTTCAGCTCGTCCGCCTTGCCGCTGCCGATGTAGAAACGCGGATTGGGCACGTCGACGCGCGCACTGACGCGCTCCAGCACCTCCGCCCCGGCCGAGCGCGCCAGCTCGTCGAACTCGCGCGCGTCCGCTTCGGCATCACCGCCGCCACGCGCATGCGGCAGCACCAGCAGCGCGCGTTCGCCTTTCCTGCCGCGTTCGAACAGCGTTTTCAGTTTTTTTCGTCCTGTGCTTCGGACGCGTTCTCGGCGTCGTCTTCGTTGCCCACGCGCACCGCGCGCGACGGCACCACGGTGGAAATGGCGTGCTTGTAGACCATCTGGCTGACCTGGTTGCGCAGCAGCACCACGAACTGGTCGAACGATTCGATCGTGCCCTGCAACTTGATGCCGTTGACCAGGTACACCGAGACCGGAATGCGCTCACGGCGCAATACGTTCAAGAATGGATCCTGCAGCGATTGTCCTTTCGACATTTGACTACCCCTCGCAAGCGGGTCGGCCAAAAGAGCACGTCGCACCGGCGACGGTCCCGACCCATCGTCGCGAGTTTAACGCAAGCCCGTGGCGCTGCCGTGCTCCATGGCGCCGATGAAATCACGCACGAGCGCCGCAGCGCGCGCCGGCAGGTCGGCCGCGAATGGCTCCAGCACGTGCTTGCCGGCCTCGGCGCGCAACCAGGTGAACTGGCGCTTGGCCAATTGCCGGCTGGCGTGGATGGCGTGCATGCGGAACTCCGCGAAATCAGTCGCTTGCTCCAGATGCACCCAGGCCTGCCGATACCCCACCGCGCGCAAGGCAGGCAACCCGGCATGCAGGTCGCCGCGCGCGCGCAGGCGTCGCACTTCATCGAGAAAACCGGCGCCCAGCATCGCGTCGAAACGCTCGGCGATGCGCTGGCGCAGCGCAGCGCGGTCCTGCGGCAGCAGCGCCAGCTTCAACACACGCCACGGCAACACTTCACCGCCGCGCTCCTGCAATGCGCTGAGCGTCTGGCCGCTTTGCGTGATCACTTCCAGTGCGCGCTGGATGCGTTGTGCATCGTTCGGCCGGATGCGTTGCGCGGCCGGTGCATCCAGCGCGGCGAGGCGCGCGTGCAGCGCCGGCCAGCCTTGCTCGGTTGCGGCGGCGGCCAACCGCGCGCGCAGCGCGGGATCCGCCGCGGGCAGCGGCGACAGGCCGTGCTCCAGCACGCGAAAGTACAGGCCACTGCCGCCGACCAGCAGCGGCACGCGGCCGGCCGCGTGCGCGGCCCGCATCGCCTGCAGCGCATCGACGCGGAACTCGGCGGCCGAGTAAGGCTGCGCCGGATCACGCAGATCCAGCAATGCATGCGGATAGCGCGTCCGCGTGGCCGCGTCGGGCTTGGCCGTACCGATATCCATGCCGCGATACACCAGCGCCGAATCGACGCTGATCAGCGCCAGCGGAAACGCATCGGCCAGCGCGCAGGCCAGCGCGGTCTTGCCGCTGGCGGTGGGGCCCATCAGGAAAATCGCCGGCGGCAGCGCGGTGCGGTCCTCGCTCACGGGCCGCCGCTCATGTCCAGGACTCTGGAATCGTATCCAGCAACTCGGGCAGATGCGGCACCCAGCGCTGCCACGCCTCCAGCGCATCGCGGTGCACCTTCTGCCGCGCCTGCCAGACACTGGCGGTGCGGATCGACGCCGGCACCGCCGGCACCGTGCCGACATCGGCTTCGGGCAGGTCGAGAAACGCATGCAGCTCGGCCAGCACGACCTCGGTGTCGCTGACCAGACGTGCGTAATCCAGCGCGTAGAACGGCACCGGCAGCGTCGCGCGCCAGTGCCGCATCAACCGCGCCTCACCGCGCGCGAACGCGGCGATGTCGGCAAAATCGTAGGCGTAGCCGTTGTCCATGTGCGCGAACATCTGCCGGTAGATCGACAATGCCGTGGCGCGCGCGGCACGCTGACAATGGATCACGCGCAGTCCGGGCAGCAGCGCCGCGGCCATGCCGAGATGGCGGAAGTTGAGCGGGTTCTTGTCCACGATCACGCGCGCCGGCGCATCGTCGCGGCGCAATTGCGCCGCGTACAGCGTCGCGGACTCGCGCATCTGCATGGCCTGGCGGCCGCCTGTTTCCACCTGCAAGGCCAACTGCGCCAGCCAGTTCAGCTCGCCACGATTACGCACCTCGGGATGCCGCGCCAGCAAGTGCGCGACCAGCGTGGTGCCGGTGCGCGGCAAGCCGACGATCAGCACCGGAGTGAAGCCGAGCCGCTGCGTCTGCACCTCCGGCGCGGGCTGATCGAGCTGGCGCTGCACGTAGGCATCGAAGCCGCGCGCCGACCACTCCACGCGCGGGCGCATGGCCGCGTTGGCGGCACGCAGTTGCGACGCGGCCTGATCGAGCGCATCGACATCAGCCAGCACCTTGGCCCAGGCGAAGCGCGCGGCGATGCCGACCTCGCTGGACGGATCGGATGCGCGGACGGCCTGCTCGATCAGGCGCGCGTCGGCCTCGTCGCGCTGACCGAAGCGGTGTGCCGCGGCCAGGCGCAGCCAGCCCGGGGCATAGTGCGGCTGCAGCGCCAGCGCGCGGCGCAGGTGCACGCGCGCCTGCTCGAAACGGCCCAGTTCCAGCGCCAGCTCGCCAGCGGCGGCGTGCATCTCGTCATCCGCGGGCGCCTGCCTGAGCACACGCTGGGCCAATTCCAGCGCGCCGCCTGCGTCATCGCATTCGCGCAGGAACGCCAGTGCTTCGCGCAGCTGTGCTGGATTCGGCGCGCTGGGCAGCGAATCCAGCGCCAGTTGCGCCGCCGCCTGCAAACGACCCTCACCACGCAGCAAATGCGCCAGCGAAGCCGCCGCGCCGGCATGCGTCGGCTGCACCGCCAGCACCGCGCGCAGCTCGCGCTCGGCGGCGTGACGCTCACCCACCAAACGCAGGCCATTGCCAAGCAGATAACGCAGTTCGAGCTGCCCGGGGTGGCGCTGCAAGCCCTGTTCGGCCAGCGCGATGCCGGCGCCCGCGGCCAGTTGCTGCAGCAAGCCCTGTACCAGCACCGTCCAGTCGTTCGCGCCGGGCGTGGCGGCAAGCAGTGCGCGCAGCAGATTGTCATAGGCAGCACCCGTGCCCAGGCGCTGGTTGTCGCTACGAAACCTCGCCAGCAGCGCGTCACTATCCATCACGCCATCACGCGTGATCGCGGCGTGCGTGCTCGACCACGCGCCACAGATAAAAACCGGCCAGGCTGCGGTACGGCGCCCAGCAGGCCCCGCGCGCGGCCAGCGCGCGCGCATTGGGCGCCATCTCGAGTCCATCGACCAGCGCCGCGCCCTGACGCACGCCCAGATCATCCAGCGGCAGCACATCCGGACGCCCGAGGCGGAACATCAGCAGCATCTCCACGGTCCAGCGGCCGATCCCGCGCACCGGCGTCAGCGCGGCGATGATGTCCGCGTCGCTCATGCGTTCCAGCGCGGCCGCGCCGGGAATCGCGCCGGCCTGCGCACGCGCACCCAGATCACGCAGCGCCGCGAGTTTGTTGCCGGACACTCCGGCGCCGCGCAGCGCGGCATCCGGCAGCGCCTGCAGCCCCGCCGCGCTGATCTGCGCGCGCGGCATCAGCGCGACCACGCGCGCGGTGATCGTCGCTGCGGCCTTGCCGGACAACTGCTGGTGCAGGATCGAGCGCGCCAGCGCATCCACGGTATGGAAGCGCGCGTTGAAATCGAACTCGAGCGGCCCGATGCGGTGCATCCAGCGCGCCAGGCGCGCGTCGCTGCGACGCAGATGCGCGTGCGCGAGTGCCAGATCAAAGCCACGCGGCGTGCGCGTCGTCATGTCGATGTCCCCGGTGTGCGCCGTGTGCGGCGCAGCGCGTGAATTGTCGCTGCTGTGCGCGCCACGCTCAACCGCGGCGCCGCAAGCGGCGCTGCGCGCGCTTCAGCCAGGGCGGCGCAAGCATGCCGCACCGAGCGCCAACCAGCCAACGATCAGGGCCACGCCACCGAACGGCGTGATCAGCCCGATCCAGCGTGGCGCACCCAGCGCCAGCGCATACAGGCTGCCGCAAAACAACAGCATGCCCAGCATCAGCGCGTTGCGCGCCACTTGCCGCGCACGGCCGGCGGGCACCGCCAGCACCACCAGCGCGAGCGCCAGCGCGTGCCAGAACTGGTACTCGACCGCGGTGTGCCACACGCCCAGCAGCGCCGCGGACAGGTGCCCTTGCAGCGCATGCGCGCCCAGCGCGCCCAGGGCCACCGCGCTGGCGCCGAAACCAGCGACGGCCCAGGCCTCGAAGCGACTGCGCTGCGCGTCGGATGGATGCGGTGTGATACTCATGGTGTGCCTCGCAAGCTTGCCCAGACCGCCGCGCCGGGCGTGGGACGCAGCGCCGTCTGCGCGGGTCTGCGGCCCGATACCGCAGGCGGCAGCGCGGCCGGCGACACCTGCGGCAATGGTGCATCGCCGGCGTTCAGCGCGGCACGCAACAACGACCAGATGTCGGGCGCCAGCACCCAAGTATGCGCCTGCACGCGCGCTGCGGTACGCGCCAGCCCGGCCGCGGCCGCGGGCGGCAGGCCACCGATCGGCGCCTGGATCGAGAGATTGCCCAGCGCATGACCATCGCGCTCGCGCCACGCGCTCAGTGTCAGCAGGCTGCCATCGCTGAGCAACGCGCGTAGCCGCAGAGCCTGCGGCGGCGTGGCGCTGCGCGCTTGCACGCCGCTGTAATCCAGGCCGTCGAAAATGCCCAGCAGCAAGCTGCCCAGCGTCAGCGGCTGGCGCAGGCCGCGCGGCGCGGTCACCAGGCGCGGCGTGCCATCGAGGCTGCGATCGAGCAGAAAGCGCGCGCCTTGCGGGCTGGTCAGGTCGATCTGCAGCACCGCGCTCGCGGGCAGCGACAGCAGCGGATGCCGCATCCAGTCCACCGCGCGGCTCGGCGGCGTGACATCCCCGGCGACCAGCAGGCTTTGCCGGTGTCCGCGCAGGCGCACGAAGGTGCCTTGCAGACGTGCGTCATAGCGGCCGATCAATACCTGCGGCATCACCTGCGCACCTGACAATTGCAATGCCATGCCCGCCCCCGCATGACCAGGATCGGCCACATCGAGCAGTGCGTAATGCGTCGGCAGACGCGTCATCGGCTCCAGGATGCGCGCGCGCGCCAGCCGCGTCAGCCAGCTCTGCACCAGTTCGGCATCGGCGGGGGCGTCGACCTGCGGCAGCCACCAGCCGTGCGTGCCACGCAGCAGGCTCACGCCCGGGCCATGCCTGGGCTGCACTTCGATGCGCGTCACGCGTGCGCGGTCGCTGGCCAGCTGCGGCAGCAGCAATTGCTCGACCATGCCGGCGGCAGGCGGCGGCACCTGGCGCCCGGGTCCAAACACATCCAGCAGCAGCGCCAGTACGGCCACCGCGGACAGCACACCCAGCGCGCGCCAGCTCATGGCGCGGTGCTCCCGCGCCAGCGTCGCCACGCCATCAGCAGCAGTCCGAACACGGCGATCAGCGCCGGCAGCAGGAAAATATCCAGCGCCTCGATCCGCCACTGCAGGCGCAGGATGCGCGCATCGAGATGGCGCTCGATGCGCCGCAGCTCGTTGCGAATCTCGCGCCGCTTTTCGCTGGCTGCCTGGTACTCGGCCTCGTGCAGGCCAACGCGGGCGCCGCTTTCGCTGCGCGCCTGTTCGATCTCCAGCAGGCGCTGCTCGGCGGCGTCGAGTTGCTGCTGCAACTCCAGCCGACGTTCGCGAAATGCCTGTTCGGCCTCGGCGCGCAGCGCGCGCAGACGCGTGAACGGCCGCGCC
This sequence comes from Rhodanobacter sp., assembly GCA_022730075.1. GTDB lineage: Bacteria > Pseudomonadota > Gammaproteobacteria > Xanthomonadales > Rhodanobacteraceae > Metallibacterium. The sequence goes on from DZBX01000021.1 coordinate 9,225, forward strand.
GCCACGGCGCGTCCGCGAATCGAGATCAACGCGCTGGAGCCGCTGAGGTTGTCGATCATGTTGAGGAAAAAGTCACCATTGTTGGCGAAGGGGCTGGTCAGCGTCTGGCCAAAGAAAGGCAGCAACTGCACCCACATCCGGTCGCTGAGCAGGTCGGTATCGGCGACGAGCACGATATCCGCCTGCCGCGCGCCCGGCGCCAAGGCTCCGGTCAGACGCGCGGCCAACACGTAGCGACCGCGCGTCGGGCGCAGATGATCCAGCAGCGCCTGCGGGTCAGGCGTGTCCAGCACGCGCTGCACGGAGGCGGTATCGGCGTCACCGCTGGATTGCAGCAGCGGCACCAGGCGCAGCCGCGCATGCAAGGCCTGCTCGAAGCTGCCGATGGTCGACACGTTGATGCTGCGCAAACCCGCGGTGATCACATCGTCGTGATTGAGCTCGCCACGACCCAACCCGAGCACCACGGGATCGGGCGCCGGCGCCTGATCGGGTTGCAGCGACACACTGCGCGCAAGGGAGGGATCGAGCACCACGCGATCCGGATCGAAGACCACACCCCACTCCGCGAACAGGGGCCGCAAGGCGCGCCAGCTGGCCTGCGCACTGGCCACTGCCTGCGCCGGCGGCAGCGTTTCCGGGTCGGGATCGATGAACAGCGCCAGGTGCCCGCCACGCAGCAGGAATGCGCGGATCGCCTGCACCGCGCCGGCACCGAGCATGTCCGGCTGCACCAGCAGCAGCACGCGCACATCGGCGGGAATCGCGGTCAGCGTGCGGCCATCCAGCGGCCGCACGCGAAACAGCTGCCCGAGCTGCTGAAATGTTGTCCACGGCGGCAGTCCAGGCACCTGCGCACTGGCCGCTTCGCCTTCCACCGGCAGGCCGCTGATCAGGCCCACCACGGGCCGTTGCGGGGTGACCAGCTCGTGGATCAGGCGCGCCACGTCGTATTCGAGAAACGCTTCCTTGTCCGGCTGCAGGAATGGAATATCGGCGATGCCGGTGGTGGCATTGGTGCCGACCAGACCGAAGATCACGCGCTGCCCCTGCGGACCCACCGGCAGCGCGCTGAGGCCGGCGGCCAGCGCGCGATCCTCGGCCGCGGAATAAGGCCGTGGATCGACCAGCGCGAGGCGCACACGCCCATGCGACACGCGCGCGATTTCGCGCAGCAGTATCTGCACGCGTTGCGCATAGGCACGCAATTGCGGCATGTCGCGCGCGGAGTGGCGCGAGAAATACAGCGTCAACAGCACCGGCTCGCGCGGCGATCGCGCGATGTCGCGCGTACCCTGCGCCAAGGTGTAGATGTGATCCTGGGTGAGGTCGATCTGCACACCATCGAGCAAACGCGTGCCGACCTGCACCACGGCCACGTACAACACCGCCAGCGCCAGCAGCGCGAGCACGAGACGCAAGCCACGCGTGGATGCAGCGACGCGCATCAGTCCGCCTCGATGTGCTTCAGCAGCAACGCGCCGGCGCCAAGCCAGACCACGATGGTGGCCACGAAATACAGCACGTCACCCAGGTCGAGCACGCCGCGCGCGATATGCTGGAAGCGCGCCAGCATGCTGAACTCGAGCAGCGTGCGCAGCACGACCGGCGGCAACTGCGGCGCCAGCGCATCCTGCACCTGCGGTGCGCCGCCAAGCAGGTACGCCAGTCCCACCAGCAGACTTAGCACGAAGGCCACGACCTGGTTGCGCGTCAGCGCCGACAGGCAGGCCCCGACCGCCAGCAGTGCGCCAGCCAGCAGCATGCTGCCCAGATAGGCCGCCAGGATGGCGCCGTTGTCCGGATGGCCGAGGTAGTTCACCGTCAGCCACAGCGGAAAAGTCAGCATCAGCGCCAGCGCCACGAATACCCATGCCGCCAGGAACTTGCCGAGCATCGCCGCCAACGGCGTCAGCGGCAGTGTCAGCAGCAACTCGAACGTGCCGCCGCGGCGCTCCTCGGCCCACAGGCGCATGCTCGCCGCGGGCACCAGCACCAGCAGCAGCCATGGCACGAAGATGAAAAAAGCGGTCAGATCGGCCTGCCCGCGCGGAAAGAAATCGCCCATGAAAAAAGTGCATACGCCGGCCAGCAGCAGGAATGCGATGAGGAACAGCCACGCCACCGAAGTGGTCCAATAGGCATGCAGCTCGCGCCGCAGCACTGCGCGCAGACCGCTCATGGCATGGCCTCGGTGACGTCGGTTTCGGTCATGCCGCGGAACACGTCGTCCATGCGCCCCGCCTCCAGCACCAGTTCGCGCGGTTGTACCTGGTAACTGGCCAGCAGTGCCTGCACCCTGGGCAGCAGTTCGCGCCCGGGTTTGGGCAGCACGGTGACGCGCCCGCTGAGCGCGTCGATCTCGACCGTGTCGACCTCGGGCAACAAGCCCAGCGCGGCACGCACCGGCCCGGCGGCTGGCGCGGTGAAGCTCACCGCGCCGCGATAGCGCGAGCGCGCCACGAACTCGGCCGGCGTGGTGTCGGTCAACAGGCGTCCCTGCACCAGCAGCGCAAGGCGATTGCACAACTGCGGCACATCCTCGAGCAGATGCGTCGACACGATGATCGCGCGCTCGCGCGCCAGACCGCGCAAGAGTTTGCGCACACTGGCCTGCTGGTTGGGGTCAAGACCGTCGGTGGGTTCGTCGAGGATCAGCGCCGGCGGATCGTGCAGGATGGCTTGCGCCAGTCCGACCCGGCGGCGCTGACCCTTGGACAGCGTGCCGATGGTTTGCCCCAGCAGGTTTTCCAGTTCCAGCGCCTGCACCACGTGCGCGTAGCGCTGTGCCAGGTGCGCGCGGCGCAGGCCGCGCACGCGTGCCACGAACATCAGCAGCGCGTGCACACTCATTTCCGCATACAGCGGCGCGCCCTCGGGCAGGTAACCGAGCACGCGTCGTGCCGCCAGTGCCTGCCGCTGCACGTCATGGCCGCCGATGCGCGCGACGCCGGCATCCGGCGCGAGCACGCCGGCGAGCATGCGCAACGTCGTGGTCTTGCCGGCGCCATTGGGCCCGAGCAATCCGAGGATCTGCCCTGGACGCACGCTCAGGCTCAGATCCCGCACGACGCAGCGCGAACTAAAACTGCGTTGCAGGGACAGGGCTTCGATCATGGTGCCAGGCGCGACAACCGACACATTGCGCAATGGGCGCTTCCGCATGCAACGGCAGCGCCATGGACATGCACGGTGGAAATCAACCCGCGACGGATCAGCCGGCCGTCGCCGCAGTGGCCGGCATCACGCTGCCCGAGCCGGCGGGAGCACTCGCCGAGGTGCCCGCCGCGACGCTGGCCGCGGCTGCTGGCGCCGCGCTGGCGGCAGCGGCCGGCTGCACGCTCTGTCCTGGCACCGCATCCGGCGCCCAGCTCAGCGGCAGATAGACCGCATAACTGCCCATGCCGGTGTTCGGATCGACGTCCTTGGTGACCACGTCGTAGGGATGATGCGTGTTGGGATCGAACGCATAGCCGTGAGTCTGCGCATAAGCCTCGAGATTCAGACGCATCAGCGGCAGGCTGGCCGGACTGGCCAGCATGTCAGCCTCCAGCGCCTTGCCGGCAAACGCCATGCGCGCCGAGACATTGCCGGCGACGACGAGCGCACCGTTCTTCTCCCAGGTGCCCGGCTGGGCCGTGTTGCCGGCGGCCGCAGCATCCGGCGTACCCGGCTGGGTCAGGTCGTAGCTCTGCCCGGCCACGGTCAGCGTGCTGGTGTTGATCGGCACGGCGATATCGAACGCATAGTTCTGGTCGCCGTAATCGGTGGTCACGGTGATGCGCGGACCGGCCTGGGTCACGCCCAGTTTCTTCATCGCCGCATCGATTTCGGTCAGCGCCTTCTGCGTGGCGCTGGAGACATCCTCCAGCGTGCGCTTGGCGCGCGTGGACACGAACAACACCGGCTGGGGCTTGCTTTCGACGATGCGCGGCTGCAGATCGTTGTAGGAAACATTGGGGATCGAGGCCAGCAGGTTCTGCAGGTTGCCCAGCGTGTATTGCACGAACGCCGCCGGCTCGCCATGGATATACAGGCGCGAGTAGCGATCGATCAGATTCCAGCCATAGTCGACCTTGTAGCGCATCGTCACCCTGACCAGGCGATCGTTGCTGCCGGAACGCTCCAGCTCGACGATGATGCGTTTGTTGTGTCCATCCCAGCCGTTGCTCAGCGCCCAGTCGATTTCGGCGCTGCCCTGGGTCGAGACCTGGCTGGCACCGGGCGCGTCCTTGGTGATGGTCAACGTGCCGTCACCCACCTTGGGGTCCTTGCTGGTCCAGCTCACCTCGGCGCCCACGCCATAGGCCGGGCCGGCAAAAGTGAACTGTGTGTTGGGGTCGTAGGCGCGCAGCACACCGAAATCGGGAAAGCGCCGGAAGTTGCTGAGGATGTCGTAAACCTGACGGAAATCATGGCTGACCTCGACCGAGCGCGAGGTGGAACCGTGGTCCGGCATCGCCACCCCGACCAGCAGGTAAAGGATCGCGACCATGATCAGGGCGACGATAATTTCGAGAACACGCATCATTCGGACAATCTCCGCAGCCGTTCTGGGCCGGGCACCGGGTGCCGGCGGTTTGGGCAACAACGACAGGTACTGATGACCCGCAGCTGAAGCATGGATGGTAACGGCAAGATATGGCGAACGCCATCCGCGGCGCAACGCATCGCCCGCGCTGCGCAGCGCCCCCCGCGATCAGACGATGCCCAGCTCCAGGGCCTTGAGTACCGCGCGCGTGCGGTCGCGCACGCCCAGCTTGGACAGGATATTGGACACGTGATTCTTCACCGTGCCCTCGGCCACCGCCAGCGAGTTGGCGATTTCCTTGTTGCTGTAGCCGCCGGCCATCAGGCGCAGGATCTCGGTTTCGCGCTCGGTCAGCGGATCGGGCTGCTCCAGGCTCTGGAACTGCGTGCCCATGCGCTCGATCCCGGCCTTGAGGCGCTGCGTCACCACCGGCGACACCAGCGAGCCGCCCGCGGCCACCGTGCGCACCGCCTCGACCAGTTGTTCCAGCGACACGTCCTTGAGCAGATAGCCGCGCGCGCCGGCCTTGAGCCCGGCCAGCACCAGTTGATCGTCATCGAAGGTGGTCAGGATCACCGTCGGCGGCAGCGCGTTTTTGGCGGCCAGCGCCTGCAATACCTCGATGCCGTTCATGCCCGGCATGCGCATGTCCAGCAACACCACGTCCGGGCGCAGCTTGGGGATGGTTTCCAGCGCCTGCGCGCCATCGCCGCATTCGGCTACCACGCGGATGTCATCAGCCAGATCCAGCAGGGAACGGATGCCTTGACGCACCAGGGTCTGATCATCCACCAGACAGACATTGATCATGTGATCTTCTCCATCGGCAACCACGCCGTAAGCGCGAATCCATGTCCGGGCGCGGCACTGATCAGCAGCCGGCCGCCGGCCGCGGCCAGGCGCTCGCGCATGCCGTTGAGGCCGTTGCCCGGTCGAATCGTACCCGCACCGCGGCCATCATCGTGCGCTTCGAGTTTCAATTCGCCGGCCTCGGTGCGGCTGAAACCCAGCCACAGGTTGCGCGCACCGGAATGCCGCGCGGTGTTGGTCAGGATTTCCTGCACCGTGCGCAGCATGACTTGCGCGCGCTGCGGCTCATCCACGCTGAACGCGGGCGGCAGATCCAGGTGCACCTGCAGCGTCGGCACGCCCTCGATCAGGCTGCGCAACGCCCTGCTCAGATCCAGCGCCTCGCCCTGGCGCAGCTCGCTGACCACCTCGCGCACATCGCCCAGCAACTGCCTGGCGATGGCTTGCGCCTGGCGCACCGGGCCGACTTCGGCCGGCGCCACGCGGTGGCTGGCGACCTCCAGATTCAGCGTCAGCGCGGTGAGATGATGACCGAGCAGATCGTGCAATTCGCGTGCGATGCGCATGCGCTCGCCGATGCGGCTGGATTCGGCCAGCAGCGCGCGTGTGGCGCGCAACTCGGAATTGAGCCGGCGCTGCTCCTCGCGCGCATCGTCCTGTTGTCGCGCCACCATCGAGGTGACGAACATCAATGTGGCGAAGCCCAGGTACAGCGCCGCCTGCAGCGTCGCCGTGGCCCAGCCGAAACCGGGAAAACCGGCAAACACCGGGATCAGTGCCAGGTTCTGCAGCACCAGCCAGGCGACCCCGATCGGCAGCGGCAAGGTCCATGGCAGCGCCACCGCCACCACCACCAGCAGCAGCGCCGACAGGCCGCTGTGACTGAACCAGCCCACGCCGATGGCGGTCACGGTCAGCACGCCGAGGCCGAGAATCTTCAGCACCGGATGGCGGCGCGAACCCAGGTGCCGTGTCAGCAGCCAGTACACGATGCCGAACACCACGTAGCACAGCAGCAGCAACCCCAGGCCGATATCGGGGTGACTGAACGCACTGACGCGCTCCAGCGTCCAATCCACGCGCAACAGCGGAATGCCCGTGCACAGGTAGGTGAACAGGCCCGTGTAACGCAACAGGCGGGTGTGATCGACGGCAGGCCAGCGCATGCGCATGCGCCGCATTCATGCACGGGCACCCGCGCAAGGCAAGCACTGCGATCCGCGCGGGCGCTCGCGGCAGCGCAGCTTGGCGGCACCGCAGCGCATGCGATAATGCCGCGTCGCCGGGCGCCGCATGGCCCCGCATCACCGGGAGTAGGGCATGAATCTGGCGCTGCGCGAGGCCTGCGAGAACGATCTGGACGCCGTGCTGGCGATCAACAACGCGGCCGGCCCCGGGATCCTGCCACTGGACGGCGTGCAGCTGCGGCGCTTGTACGCCAACGCCGATTATTTCCGCATCGCCGAGGTCGATGGCCGTGCCGCCGGATTTCTGCTCGCCTTCCGCGAGCACGCCGCGCACGACAGCCCCAACTTTCACTGGTTCGCCGAACGCCATCCCGCGTTCGTCTATATCGACCGCGTGGTGATCGCCGGCAACATGCGTGGCCATGGTCTCGGCCGCGTGTTCTACGCTGATGTGCACAGCTACGCCGAGGTGCGTGTGCCGCTGCTGACCTGCGAGGTGTTCCTCGAGCCGCCCAACGACGCGGTGGTGCTGTTCCACGGCACCTATGGCTTCCGCGAACTCGGCCAGCAGGTGATGCCGGACATCGGGCGCCGCGTCAGCCTGCTGGGCAAGGAACTGTGCAGTTTCGCGTTCGTGCGCGATACGTATCTGGCGCAAGGCGGCCTGCCCGATCTGCCCTGGCTACGCAGCCGCGACGTGCCGGCACGCGCCCCGCGCCGCGCCGCGGCACAGGCCTGACCGCGCATGGCGACCAAGTCCTTGGCAGACAGCGTGTGCGATCTGCGCTTCGGCCAGGTCGGCATCGCCAACGTGCGCGTCACCGGCAACAATCCTGCCGCGTTGCAGGCGGCACTCGCCGAACGCGTGCACAAGGCGCCGCAATTGTTCGCGCGCGCCGCCGTGGTGCTGGATCTGGGGCATTTGCAGGAAGACATCGACCGCGACGCCTGCGCCGCCCTGCTCGACGCGGTACGCGCCGCCGGCATGCTGCCGGTGGCGCTGGCCTACGGCACCCGCCACATCGAGGCACTGGCACAGGCGCTGGGCCTGCCGCTGATCGCCAAGTTCCGTGCCGCCTACGAACCCGCGCCGGCAGGCGGCGCGACGGCGCCAGCGCCCGAACCCGCCCCTGCGCCGCGCCGCGCCCGCGCGGCGGCGGCCGAACCCGCGCCAGCTGCCGCCATCGCTCCAGCCACCGCCGCACCGACCCTGCATCACGCGCAAACCGTGCGTTCCGGCCAGCAGGTGTACGCCGAGGCGCGCGATCTGGTGGTCACCGCCAACGTCGCCGCCGGCGCCGAGGTAATCAGCGACGGCAGCATCCACATCTACGGCAGCCTGCGTGGCCGCGCCCTCGCCGGCGCTGGCGGCAACGAACAAGCGCGCATCTACTGCCAGTCCTTCCACGCCGATCTGGTGTCCATCGCCGGCCGCTACCGCAATTTCGAGGAAATTCCCGATGACCTCGAGGGCCGCGCTGTGCAATGCTGGCTGGAGGGGGAAAAATTGCTGATTGCACGCCTGGACCACTAGCCGTGCAGCCGACCAATCCACAATGAACACGGCAATACGGGAGACAATGCTTTGACCGAGACCATCGTCGTCACCTCCGGCAAAGGGGGTGTAGGCAAGACCACGACCAGCGCTTCGCTGGCCACCGGCCTCGCCATGCAAGGCAAGAAAGTCGCGGTCATCGATTTCGACGTGGGCCTGCGCAACCTCGACTTGATCATGGGCTGCGAACGGCGTGTGGTCTACGACTTCGTCAATGTCATCCACCAGGAAGCCACGCTCAAGCAATCGCTGATCCGCGACAAGCGCCACGACAACCTGTACGTGCTGGCGGCCTCGCAGACACGCGACAAGGAGGCGCTGACCCAGGACGGCGTCGGCCGCGTGCTCGATGAACTCAAAGCCGACGGCTTCGATTACATCGTCTGCGACTCGCCGGCGGGCATCGAGAAAGGCGCGTTTCTGGCCATGTACTTCGCCGATCGCGCGCTGGTCGTGGTCAACCCCGAGGTCTCCAGCGTGCGCGATTCCGACCGCATCCTCGGCCTGCTGTCGAGCAAGACCCGCCACGCCGAATCCGGCAAGGGCGGCGTGCCCGCGCACCTGCTGCTGACGCGCTACAACCCCGAACGCGTCGGCAGCGGGCAAATGCTCAGCATTGGCGACGTCGAGGAAGTGCTGGGCCTGCCGGTGCTGGGCGTGATCCCCGAGCACGACAGCGTGCTCAGCGCCTCCAACCAGGGCGTGCCAGTGATCCTCGACGCGACCTCCAACGCCGGCCAGGCCTATGTCGATGCCATCGCGCGACTGCTCGGCGAGGAGCGCCCGATGCGCTTCACCGAGGCGGCGAAGAAGGGCCTGTTCAAGCGGATGTTCGGGAGTTGAGCATGGGCATCCTCGATTTTCTCAAGGCGCGGCCGAAGAACACCGCCAACATCGCCAAGGAGCGCCTGCGCATCATCGTTTCGCAAGAGCGCTCCTCGCGCGGCTCGCCCGACTATCTGCCGCTGCTGCGCACCGAACTGCTCGCGGTCATCCGCAAATACGTGCACGTCGAGCTGGACGCGATCAACATCCAGGTCGAGCGCGATGGCGAGCACGAGGTGCTGGAGCTGTCGGTGGCGCTACCCGAGCACAAACCGGGCGCGACGGGCTGAGGCGGCTGCGGACTCGGAACTCGATCGAGTGTCCAGGACTCCCCGCGTACGCCTGTTCGGCCACGTCTCACCTGTCGTTGCAGCCATCGCATGTCCTCCGTCCTGCTTCTATCTGATCTCGGTTTCGCCGCGCCGCGTGCCTTGCTGGCGCGGCACGGCCTGGCACTGATCGAAGTCGCGCCCGCTGCCGCCATCCCCGGCAGCTACTGGGGCGACAGCGAAGCCGGGGTCATCGGCACGCGCGTGTATGCGCGCGCCGACACGCCGCTGCACTCGCTGCTGCACGAGGCCTGCCACCTGCTCGTGTTGCCGCCCGCGCGCCGCGCGCGGGTGCACACCGACGCCACCGACTCGATCGAGGAAGAAGACGCGACCTGCTACCTGCAGATCGTGCTGGCCGATGCCCTGCCCGGCGTCGGCCGCGCACGCATGCAGGCCGACATGGATGCCTGGGGCTACAGCTTCCGCCTCGGCAGCGCACGTGCCTGGTTCGAGCAGGACGCCAGCGAGGCACGCGCATGGCTGATCGCGCGCGGCCTGCTGGCCGCGGCGTAAACTGCGCGCTACTCCGCACGGCGGCACCTGGCATGGCCTTCGACAGCATCCCCGAGATCCTCGACGACATCCGCGCCGGGCGCATGGTGATCATGGTCGACGACGAGGACCGCGAGAACGAGGGCGACCTGATCATGGCCGCCGAAAAAGTGCGCCCCGAGGACATCAACTTCATGGCGCGCGAAGGCCGCGGCCTGATCTGCCTCGCGCTCACCGAGCAACGCTGCCGGCAACTGGGCCTGCGCCCGATGGTCAGCGACAACACCTCCTCGCACCACACCAACTTCACCGTGTCGATCGAGGCCGCCGAGGGCGTGACCACCGGCATCTCCGCCTACGACCGCGCGCACACCGTGCAAGTCGCCGTGCGCGATGGCGCGCGCGCCGGGGATCTGGCTCAGCCAGGCCACATCTTTCCGCTGGCCGCGCAGCCCGGCGGCGTGCTCACCCGCGCCGGCCACACCGAGGCGTCCAGTGATCTTGCCGGTCTCGCCGGACTGGAGCCGGCCGGCGTGCTGGTGGAAGTCCTCAACAGCGACGGCAGCATGGCGCGACGCCCGCAACTGGAAGTCTTCGCGCGCCAGCACGGCCTGCGCATCGGCAGCATCGCCGAGCTGATCCGCTACCGCCTGGCCACCGAGAAAACCATCGAGCGCGTCCATGCCGCGCCGACGCAAACCGAGTTCGGCACGTTCCAACTGATCGCCTACCGCGACCTGCTGCGCCGCGGCCTGCACTTCGCGCTGGTGCGCGGCGAGGTCGCCGGCGACAGCCCGGTGCTGGTGCGCGTGCATGCGCGCAATACGCTGTCCGACGTGCTGCACCTGGTGCGCGAGGATCTGGGCCTGACCCTCACCGCCGCGTTGCGCCGCGTTGCCCAGGAGGACCGTGGCGTGGTGGTGGTGCTGGCCGGCGACGACAGCGCCGAGGCCCTGCTGCAGCGCCTGCACGGCCCCGCGCCGCACGACGCCAGCCGCCAGGCCGCGCAGCAGGAATGGCGACAACTGGGCCAGGGTGCGCAAATTCTCGCCGACCTCGGCGTGCGCCGCCTGCGCGTGCTCGGCACCCCGCGCAAACTGGTCGGCCTGGCCGGCTTCGATCTGCAGGTGGTCGAATACCTCAACGCGTGAACCTCGAAGGCGGTGCTGGATGGTGCGCGCCGCCCTTTGACTGGCACACCATGCGTTTATTTGCGAGGATGGCGCCCTTGACGCTGGTCGGGAGCGCATGCATGAAGGCCGTTGCCCTGTTCGCTGGTTCGCTGCTGAGCACCTTGGTCGTCTGCGCCAGTGCGCGGGCGGCCGATGGCCTGCCGGTGTTGCGCGGTGAGCCGACCCGACCGGCCACATCGGGCGAGAACCCGCCGCCGGCCGGCGCGGCGGCGCACCGGCCCGCAGCGCAAGCACCAGCTGCCACACGATCTGCGCCGCCGGCAGCGCCCTCGGCGGCGCGCGCCGCCGGCAGCGGCGCCGGCGTTGAGGGCGTCGTGCGCCTGCCCGATGCGAGCAGCCGCGCGCCCGCGCAGCCGCTGCGCGCACGGCCGGTACTGAGCTGGCAGTCGCTGCTGCCCGGCTCGATCCAGTAACCGGTCCACCCCGCTGGGCGGCTGGCTCGCCGCGTTGCGCGCACGCCTCACCTCGGTGCGCGCGATCCCCGACTCGATCTGGCGCGAAGCGCTCGCCGCCGCACCCTTGTGCGCGGCGCTGGATGGTGCGCGGCAGCAGCGTCTGCGCATGCTGTGCGCGCAATTCCTCGCACACAAGCGCTTCAGCGCCGAAGCCGGCGCACAACTCGACGACCTGCGCTGCCTGCTGATCGCGCAGCAGGCCTGCCTGCCGGTACTGGAACTCGGCTTCGCCGCGCTGCACGGCTGGAGTGAGGTAATCGTGTATCCAGCCGAATTCCG
>DZBX01000021.1:20983-24801 GCA_022730075.1 Rhodanobacter sp.
CACGTGTGGCTCGACGTTTTCCAGCGCGCCTTCGATCACTTGCAGCGCCAGCTCGACAACGGCCAGCACGGCGCCATCGATGCCTACGCGGCCACCAACCCCGAGGAATATTTCGCGGTCACCAGCGAGCTGCATTTTTCGCGGCCGGTGCAACTGGCGCAGGCCGCGCCGGAGGTGGCGCGCCTGCTCACCGGCCTGTATGGCGCGCCGCCGGCTGCGCTCGTGCCTTGAAGGTCGCCGCGGCGCTCAGCGGATCGGCGGGAAACGCAAACTGAAACGCGCGCCGCCCAGTGCCGCGGAGCGGTCCACGCCCATCTCGGCACGGTAGGCATGCACCAGATCGACCACGATGGCCAGGCCGATGCCGTGGCCTTGCACGCGCTCGTCGCCGCGCACGCCGCGCTGCAACAGGCGCTCGACGCGCTCGGGCGGAATGCCGGGGCCATCGTCCTCGACGACGATCTCCAGGCCTTCGCGCAGCGCCGTGGCGTCGAGCAGGCGGTGCACGCTGAGCAGCACGCGCGAGCGCGCCCACTTGAAACCGTTCTCGGTGAGGTTGCCCAGCAGTTCCAGCAGGTCGCCCTCGGGACCGAAGAAGCGGGCTTCGGGATCGATGTCGAACTCGCACAGGATGCGCCGCACGGCGTGAACCTTCTCCAGCCCCTGCACCAGCGCCTCGGCGTGCGCGGCGACCGGCACCGGCGCGGCGAAGGTCTGCCGACCCTTGGCCGCGGCGCGCGACAGTTGATAGGCGATGATGCCATCCATGCGCCGCACCTGCTCCAGCACGTCGTGGCACACCGGCGGCGGCGCACCATCGGCTTCGGATTCGAAGCGCGCGCGGATCACCGCCAGCGGGGTCTTCAGGCTGTGCGCCAGGTCCGCCAACGTGTGGCGCTGGCGTTCGAGGGTTTCGCGTTCGCTCTGGATGATGGTGTTGAGGCCGCGCGTCAGGCCGGACAGCTCGCGCGGATAATCGCTGGACAGGGCACTGGCTTCGCCGCGCTGCACGCGGCGCAATTCCTGGCGCACGCGGCTCAGCGGCGACAGGCTCCAGCGCAGCAGCAGTTGCTGCATGGCCAGCAGCGCCACGCCCAGACCGAGCAGCCATAGCGCCAGGGTGCGCCGGTATGCGCCGATCTGGCGCTCGAAAGCCTGGTCGGATTCGGCGATATGCAGGGTCAGGCGCAGCGGCGCACGGTGCGGAATGTCCCAGGCCACGCCCTCGCTCAGCACGAACACATGGCCCATGGCCATGCTCGACAGCGGGCCGCGAAAATCCACCTGTCCGGGCGCGAGGTCGCCGATGAACGGCACATCGCGTCCGCGCGCCGAACGCGATGCCCAGCGTACGCCTCGGCTGTCGGTGACGACCGCGTACAAGCCGGAGCCAGGACGGTCGAAGTCAGGCTGCGGCGGCGCATCCGGCGGTATCAACGTGCCATCGCGACGCACGTCGAAGCCAGCCAGATAAGCGTAAAAATAACTCTGCAGGCGATCGCGCTCGGCGGTCAGCGTGCCTTCGTAATAGGCGCGGTCCAGGGCAAAACCAGTGACCCCAAGAAACGCGACCAGCGCCAGCAGCGAGGCCAGCGCCGAGCGCGCAAGCAGCGACAGCGGTCGTGTCGGATCAGTCCTCATCGGCCTCGCTGCGCGGGATGGCGAAGCGATAGCCACGGCCGCGCACGGTCTCGATCGGCTTCAGCGTGCCGTCGGCATCGAGCTTGCGGCGCAGACGCCCGATGAACACCTCGAGCACGTTCGAGTCGCGGTCGAAATCCTGCTGGTAGATGTGCTCGGTCAGGTCGGCCTTGGACACCAGCTCGCCGGCATGCAGCATCAGGTATTCCAGCACCTTGTACTCGTAGCTGGTCAGATCGGCGGGCTTGCCATCGACGGTGACCATCTGCGCCGTGGTGTCCAGCAGCACCGGACCGCAACGCAATTGCGGCTTGGACCAGCCGCTGGCGCGCCGCACCAGCGCGTTGATGCGCGCCAGCAGTTCCTCGACGTGAAAGGGTTTGACCAGGAAATCGTCGGCGCCGTACTTCAGCGCCTCGACCTTGTCCTGCCACGAACTGCGCGCGGTCAGGATCAGGATCGGAAAGCGCTGCCCGACCTCGCGCAGCGCCTTGACCAGCTCCATGCCCGACATCTTGGGCAGGCCCAGGTCGATGATCGCCAGATCGAACGGCACCTCGCGCCCCTGGAACAGGCCGTCCTCGCCATCGACGGCCATGTCCACGGCGTAGCCATCGCGCTTCAGGCGCGCCGCCAGCGTCTCGCGCAACGGGGCTTCGTCTTCCACCAGCAGAATGCGCATCAGCGTTTCTCCTTCAGTTCGGTCTTGATCTGGACCACCTTGACCACGCCCGCGGGCGTGATCACCTTGATGCGATAAATCACCTCGCGCCGGCCCACGCGCATGCTGTCCGCCGCCAGCACCTTGCCGCCGGTCTCGCGCTGCACCTTGGCCACGGCCTGATCGAGCGTGATCGCGGGCTTGTCGGCGGCGTGCGCGAGACCGGCCAACATCATCAGAGCGGGAACCAGCAGGATACGCAGCGGTTTCATGGCGACATGGTAGTTCAGCTTGTTCAGCTAGCTTGCCCCGTTCCGGGCGCGCGCGTCGGAATCGCGCCTGAATCACGCGCGGCCCAGGTCGTTTCGACCACGGTCAAAGCCTGCTCGATCAGCCCCCAGCCGGCATCGGCGTGCGGCGCACCTTCGGTCAGCACGCGGCGGAAACGGCGCGCACCGGGTTGCCCGAGGTACAGGCCCAGCACGTGGCGGGTGATATGCCTGAGCGGCGTGCCACGCGCCAGTTCGGATTCAACGTAGGGCTTGAGCGCGCGCAATGCAGTGGCGCGCGCGGGTGGCTGCACGCCGCGCAGTTCGGCATCCAGGCAGGCCAGCACCCAGGGATCGTGGTAAGCGGCGCGGCCCAGCATCACGCCGTCGACGTGCGCGAACTGCGCCCGCGCCGTCGCCACATCCAGCAGCCCGCCGTTGAGCACGACGGTCAACGACGGGTGGCGCCGCTTCAGCCGATGCACGCGGGCGTAATCAAGCGGCGGCAGCGTGCGGTTCTCGTGCGGCGACAGACCGTTCAGCCACGCCTTGCGCGCGTGCACCACCAGCACACCAAGATCCGTGGCATGCACAAGGCCGTCGACGAAGCGGTCGAGGTCGGCCTCGTCGTCCTGGTCGTCGACGCCGATGCGGCACTTCACCGTCACCGGCACGCTGACGGCATCCTGCATGGCGCGCACGCAATCGGCGACCAGCGCGGGTTCCAGCATCAGGCAGGCGCCGAAGCGTCCGGCCTGCACGCGCGCGGACGGGCAGCCGACGTTGAGGTTGATCTCGTCATAGCCGGCACGCGCGCCGATGCGTGCGGCCGCAGCCAGCGCCTGCGGCTCGCTGCCGCCCAGTTGCAGCGCGGTGGGGCGCTCGCCGGGCGCCTGCGCCAGCAGGTGCGCGACATCGCCATGCAACAGCGCCTGCGCGTGCAGCATCTCGGTATACAGGCGCGCGCCGGGCGCCAGCACGCGATGGAAGGCGCGGCAATGGCGGTCGGTCCAATCCATCATCGGCGCCACGCATAGGCGCCAGGGGCTTGAAATCCGCGCCGTTGCTGGGTTTGCGGCCTGTTTCTGCGGTTGCACTCGCGGCGTATTCGGTGGCATTTCTGCGGGTTTTCTGACGTTTTCGCGGTGGCGGTGCAACCATTAAGTGCAACCAAACAGCCGCGGTTGCACTTATGGGCACGATCCAGCAGCGCCGTCGCGCAGACGGCACACGATACACCGCCACGG
>DZBX01000021.1:24901-27939 GCA_022730075.1 Rhodanobacter sp.
ATGGGCACGATCCAGCAGCGCCGTCGCGCAGACGGCACACGATACACCGCCACGGTGCGGATCAAACAGGGCGGCAAGCAGGTGCTGTCCGACTCAGCGACGTTCGCGCGCCGCGCGCTGGCGGTCGAGTGGCTGCGGTGGCGCGAATCAGAACTCGATCAGCAGCGCGCCCGAGGCGAGCTATCGGGCGTGCGCCATACGTTGAAAGAACTCATTGACTGGCACATCGCCGAGGTCAAAGCCTCCGCGAATTGGGGCAGGACCATCCCTACGTTTATCTCCGGCCAGCAGCGGTCACTGAAAAGTGCACTCTGGCCCTGAGGTCCCCGGGCGCACAGTGAGGGCTCTAGCCCAGATGACTGGCAAATAACAGCTGGTCCTGAGGCCCTTGTCATGAGATTCCCTCGTCATGGCGCCTAACGACGGTCGTTTCCGGTCGCGTACCATGTCATGTCAATCGCGGTACGAAAAAGTGTTGCAGGGGAGTGATGAATGTCCAGGATGCTGATCGCGCAATATTTGAATGACCTGTCACGCTTACGACAGGTCAGCGGCACTCATCGCGAATCGGTAGTACGCGAGGCCTTCAAGGACCTGCTCAAGGGTTACGCGCGCAGCCACGAGCTGGTGTTCGTGCCCGAGTACGAGATCGAGTCGCCGGCAAAGGAGCGCCGCTACGTCGACGGCGCGCTGCTGCACGCGCTGCGCATGCCGTTCGGCTACTGGGAGGCGAAGGACGACCGCGACGACCTCGACGCCGAGATCGAGCTGAAGTTCAAGCGCGGCTACCCGAAGGACAACATCATCTTCGAGGACAGCACCCAGGCCGTGCTGATCCAGAACGCGCGCGAGGCGATGCGCTGCCCGATCGACGACGTGGCCCAGCTCGAACGCCTGCTCACCCTGTTCTTCGGCTACCAGCGGCCGGAAATCACCGAGTTCCGCAAGGCGGTCAGCCAGTTCACCACCGACCTGCCGGCGGTGCTCAAGGCGCTGCGCGAGATGATCGACGCCGCGCACGAGACCAACGCCGCCTTCCGCAAGGCCGCACGGCATTTTCTCGACCACGCGCGCGAAACCATCAACCCCAACCTGGTCGAGGAGGACGTGCGCGAGATCCTGATCCAGCACATCCTCACCGATGAAATTTTCGATCAGGTGTTTCCCGGCCAGCCGTTCCACAAGGACAACAACGTCGCCCGCGAGCTGCACAAGCTGGAGGACACCTTCTTCACCGGCAACACCCGCTTCCAGCTGCTGAAGAGCCTGGAAATCTACTACCGGGCGATCCGCTCTGGCGCCGCGCAGATCGGCGGCCACCACGAAAAGCAGACCTTCCTCAAGCTGGTCTACGAGAACTTCTACAAGGTCTACAACCCCAAGGCTGCCGACCGCCTCGGCGTGGTCTACACCCCGAACGAAATCGTGCGTTTCATGATCGAGTCGGCCGACTGGCTGTGCGAGCAGCACTTCGTCCGCAACCTGATCGACCGCGACGTGGAGATCCTCGACCCCGCCTGCGGCACCGGCACCTTCGTCGCCGAGCTGATCGAGCACTTCCGCGGCCAGCCGGCCAAGCTGAAGCACAAATACCTGGAGGAGCTGCACGCCAACGAGGTGGCGATCCTGCCGTACTACGTGGCCAACCTCAACATCGAGGCGACCTACGCCGCCATCGTCGGCGAGTACCACGAGTTTCCCGGCCTGTGTCTGGTTGACACGCTGGACAACGTGGCCGGCCTCGGCAGGAAAACCGGCGACCAGATTGCCGACCTGTTCGGCATGGGCGAGGCCAACATCGAGCGCATCAAGCGGCAGAACCGGCGCAAGATCAGCGTCATCATCGGCAACCCGCCGTACAACGCCAACCAGCTCAACGAGAACGACAATAACAAGAACCGCGAATACCCGGAGATCGACCGCCGCATCAAGGACAGCTACATCAAGGCCAGCACCGCGCAGAAAACCAAGCTGTACGACATGTACGCGCGCTTCTTCCGCTGGGCATCGGACCGTCTGCACGACGACGGCGTGCTGGCGCTGATCACCAACCGCAGCTTCATCGACTCGCGCACCTTCGACGGCTTCCGCCAGATCGTGGCGCAGGAGTTCAACGAGATCCGCATCGTCGATCTCGGCGGCGACGTGCGTGCCAACCCGAAACTGTCCGGCAGCAAGCACAACGTGTTCGGCATCCAGACCGGCGTGGCGATCAGCTTCCTGGTCAAGCGCCGCAGCGCCGCGCGCAGCGTCAAAGGCGCCAGGGGCACCAAGGGCGAGCACGTCTGCCGCATCTTCTACACGCGCCGGCCGGAGTTCGAGACCGCAGAGGAGAAATTATCGTGGCTGGGACAGTCGCGCCTGCGCGAGCTGGCAACGGAGGAGGTCAGGCCGGATGCGAAGGGCAACTGGATCAACCTGACCAGCAATGATTTTGATGAACTGTTGCCGATTGCGTCGAAGGCGGTGAAGGCCGCGACGAAGCCGGGGCAGGAGAAGGCGATCTTCAAGTTGTACTCGTTGGGGGTTGTGACCAATCGCGATGACTGGGTTTACGACTATTCGCAGCGCGTCCTCCGCGAAAAAGTCGACTACCAGGTAGAGCAGTACAACGAGTTCGTGACTGCTCTTGGCGGCAAAAGCCGCGACATTCCGGATGAATCGTTTACGCAAACTGTGAAGTGGACACGACACTTGAAAAGCCTTGCGCGCAAGGGTCATCCACTGCACTTCGAATCTGAAAACCTGCGCACTGCTTTGTACCGTCCGTTCGTCAAGCAAGAGCTTTACTTCTCGTATGAGCTCAACGAATTTCGCTATCAAATGCCGACGATCTTCCCGACACGTGATACGCAGAACGCTGTGATCTGCTTCACCACTGGCGGCAGGCTCGATTTTTTTGCCTTCTCTACCGACGCGATTCCATCGTTGACGGTGCTCTCCCTTGACGCGAATCAATGCCTGCCGATGTGGTGCTATGACGAAGACGGTCAGCGCGTCGACAACATCACCGACTGGGCGCTCAAGCAGTTCAGGGA
>DZBX01000115.1 GCA_022730075.1 Rhodanobacter sp.
GCGAAATCGTCACATTCGAGATCAGCCCGGTCGAGCAGGAACCGGAGCCCGCGATTCCGCCGGATTTGCAAGCCGCGCTGGATGCAGCGCCCGCAGCGCGGGCCGTCTGGGCGCAGACCACGACGATCGCGCGCGTCGACTGGATCCACTGGGTCACCTCGGCCAAGCAGGCCAAAACCCGCGCGCAGCGCATCGCGAGCGCCTGCGAGATGCTGGCATCCGGCAAGCGGCGGGTGTGCTGTTTCGACCCGTCGGGGTATTACAGCAAGGCGTTCTGCGCACCCAGGGATGCCGATCAGGACAAACCTTAGTCATGCCTGTGTTGCTGTCTGGCGCTGTGTTGCAGACGGCGCGGTTGATTCCAGTGAAGGAGGAACACGATGCATCCCGACATCCGGAGTTACAACGAACACCACGCGCCCGATCATCGGCAGGTATGCGAACTGCTCGCCCGCGAGATCGACAACAATCTGCCGGAAGCCGAAAAATGACGTATCCCATGATCCAATTGGAGACCGCCATCCGGCGGGCCGCGGTGGCGATGACTGCGCTTGCGCTGGCCGGCTGCGCCGTCGGACCGAATTTCCGCGAGCCGACCGCGCCGCACGTCGAGCGTTACACGACGGCGCCGCTGCCGAAATCGACGGTTGCGACCAACACCGCCGGCGGCGATGCGCAGCGCTTCCTGCAAGGCGAATCGGTGCCGCGGCACTGGTGGTCGACGTTCGGCAATGCCGAACTGGATCGCCGCGTGCAACAGGCGTTCCGGCACAGCCCGAGCATCGCTGCCGCCGAGGCCTCGCTCAAGCAGGCCGAGGAAAACGCCAGGGCCGCGGACGGTGCGTTGTTCCCGGCGCTGGACGCGAAAGCGGGCGTGACACGGCAGAAGCAATCCGGGGCGTCGTTCGGCGGCGCTTTCCAGTTTCCGCCGTTGACCGTCTACAACGCCTCGGTGAACGTGAGCTACACGTTCGACTTGTTCGGCGGCGTGCGCCGCGGCATCGAAGCGCAAAAGGCCCAGGCCGACTATCAGCGCGCCCTGCTCGACGCGACCTACCTGACGCTGGCGGCGAACGTGGTCACCGCATCGCTGCAAGAAGCCTCGCTGAGCGAGCAGATCCAGGCGACCCGCGACATCCTCGACTCGCTCGAGAAACAACTCGACATTACCCGCAAGCAGCAGGCGATCGGCGCCAAGTCGCTGTCCGACACGCTGGCAGTGCGCGCGCAGTTGTCCGCGACCATGGCGACGCTGCCGCCGCTGGAACAACGGCTCGCGGCAACCCGGAACCAGCTCGCGACTTATCTCGGCGTCACGCCGGCGCAACTGAAGCTGCAAACGCTGTCGCTGGCGCAAGTGACCCTTCCCACCGACATTCCGGTCAGCCTGCCCTCGGCCATGGTCGCGCAGCGTCCGGACATCCGCGCGGCCTCGGCGTCGCTGCACGCGGCGACCGCCAAGGTCGGCGTCGCGATCGCGAACATGCTGCCGCAGATCACCCTGTCCGGCAGCGGCGGCTCCGCCGCGCTGCATGCGGGCGATCTGTTTTCTGCCGGCAGCGGTGCGTGGTCGATCGGACTGAACCTGCTGCAACCGTTGTTCCACGGCGGCGAGCTGCTGCACGAGCAACGCGCTTCGCGGGCCGGCATGCAGGTGGCGCTGGCCGACTGGCAGCAGACCGTGCTGCTGGCGTTCCAGAACGTCGCCGACACCCTGCAGGCGCTCGAATACGACGCGCAGTCGCTGCGGGCGCAGGCCAGCGCCGAGCGGGATGCCGAAAAGCTGCTGTCGCTGAGCCGCGCCCAGTACCGGGTCGGCGCCGTCGATTACCTGACACTGCTGTCGGCCGAGCGCCAGTACCAGCAGGCCCGCATCGCCGCGATCGCCGCGCGCAGCGCGCGTCTTGCCGACACCGCCGCGTTGTACGCCGCGCTGGGCGGCGGCTTGGCAGGACGGCAAGGCCGTGGCTTCAACGAAAAAGTAGCCCCTGGTTTCAGCCAACGACATGTTCCCTGCTCGCCGCGATCAGGGACGATCGCAAAAGAGATGACCCCATGAACGCATACGCAATCTCCGCCCAGCCCAAGCAGCGCAAGCGCCTGATCATCGTGATCCTGGCGGTGCTGATCCTGTTCGCGCTGCTGATCGGCTTCAACACCTTCAAGGGCATCATGATGGGCAAATTCATGGTGTCCATGGCCAACCCGCCGCAGACGGTCAGCACCATGGTTGCCGAGTACCAGGCGTGGCAACCGCACGTCGAGGCGGTCGGCAACGTGCGCGCCGTGCACGGCGCGGACCTCGCCTTCGACGTCGCCGGTCTGGTCGAGAGCGTGGACGTGAAATCCGGCGCCGACGTGGGCAAAGGCCAGGTGCTGGTCAGGCTGGTGGATGCCGACGATCGCGGCAAGCTCGCCTCGCTGCAGGCCACCGCGCAGCTGGCGAAGCTGACCGCCGGGCGCGCCCGGCAACAACTGGCGGTGCAGGCGATCAGCAAGGCCCAGTACGACACCGACATGGCCAACCTGAAAGGTGCGCAGGCCAACGTCGCCGCGCAACAGGCGCTGGTCGACAAGAAGACCCTGCGCGCGCCGTTTTCCGGCCGCATCGGCATCATCACCGTGAATCCCGGCGACTACATCAAGGTCGGCACCGCGGTCGTGACGCTGCAACAGCTCGATCCGGTGTACGTCGACTTCACCGTGCCGCAGTCCTCGCTGGACACGCTGAAGGTCGGCGGCAAGGTCGAGGTCAGCGTGGATGCCTTCAAGGACAAGACGTTCAACGGCAAGATTTCGGCGACTGCGCCCAAGGTCGATCTCTCCACCCGCAACGCTGCGGCCGAGGCGATCGTGGACAATCCGGACAAACTGCTGGTGCCCGGCATGTTCGCCAGGATCGCGGCGAACGCGGGCGCTACGCAACGTTATTTGACGCTGCCGCAGACCGCGGTCGCGTACGCGCCATACGGCGACACCGTGTTCGTGGTCCACGAAGGCACGCCGCCCGAGCGCGATGCCAACGGCAATCCGGTCATGGCGAAGGCACCTGCGCCTTCGGATGCGGCCAAAGGCGAGCACGGCCCGTCGCACTACGCGACCCTGGCGGTGGTCACGCTGGGTCCGCGCCGTGGCGACCAGGTCGCGATCCTGTCGGGCATCAAGCAGGGCGATGTCATCGTCACCAGCGGCCAGTTGAAACTCAGGAACGACACCCCGGTGGACATCAACAACAAGGTGCAGCCGGCCTTCGACCCGAATCCGCATCCGGTGGAGCAGTAGGAGCGCGCCTGCGCGCGATCGATGCAGCGGTCGCCGGCCGGCCGGCTCCTGCCACACATCACAAACCCTATACGCAGATTGCCGACATGAAATTCACCGATCTCTTCATCAAGCGCCCGGTCCTCGCCGCAACGGTCAGCCTGCTGATCCTGGTGCTGGGGCTGCGCGCGGTGACGTCCTTGCCGATCCGCCAGTATCCGCAGACGGAAAGCGCCACCATCGTGGTGCAGACGGTCTACTACGGCGCCAATGCGCAGACCATGGCGGGCTTCATCACCCAGCCGCTGGAGCAGGCCATCGCGCAGGCGCAGGGCATCGATTACATGACCTCGTCGTCGACGCCGGGCGTGTCGCTGATCACGGCGACGCTGCGCCTGAACTACGATGGCAACAAGGCGCTCACCGAAATCTCGGCACTGGTCAACTCGGTGAAGAACCAGCTGCCGCAACAGGCGCAGCAGCCCGTGATCACGCTGCAGACCGGCGAGCAGGTCGCCTCGATGTATCTCGGCTTCTCGTCGAAGACGCTGCCTTCCAACAAGATCACCGACTACCTGACCCGCGTGGTGCAGCCACAGCTGAGCGCGGTCGAGGGCGTGCAGAGCGCCGAGATCATCGGCGCGCGCACCTTCGCGCTGCGCGCGTGGCTGGACCCGGTCAAGATGGCCGCGCACGGCGTCACCGCGACCGACGTCAACCAGGCGCTGGCAGCCAACAATTTCCTCTCGGCGATCGGCACCACCAAGGGCCAGATGGTCAGCGTCAACCTGACCGCTGCCACCGACCTGCACACGGTCGACGAGTTCAAGAACCTGGTGGTGAAGGCCGATGGCGCCGACATCGTGCGCCTGCGGGATGTCGCCGACGTCACCCTGGGCGCCGAGAGCTACAACTCCGACTTCTCCTTCGACGGCCAGCCAACGGTCGCGATCGGCATCAAGGCCGCGCCGGACGCCAACGTGCTGGACGTGATCGGGCGGGTGCGCAGGTTGTTTCCGCAGATCCAGTCGCAGCTGCCGACCGGGCTCAGCGGTCGCATCGCCTACGACGGCACCGACTTCATCCGCTCCTCGATCGACGAGGTGGTGAAGACCCTCGCCGAGACCCTGATCATCGTCACCGTGGTGATCTTCCTGTTCCTCGGCACCCTGCGTTCGGTGCTGATCCCGGTGCTGGCGATGCCGCTGTCGCTGATCGGCGCGTTCGTGGTGATGCTGATCCTGGGCTATTCGATCAACCTGCTGACCCTGCTTGCGCTGGTGCTGGCGATCGGCCTGGTGGTGGACGACGCGATCATCGTGGTCGAGAACGTCGACCGCCACATGAAGGACGCGCACTCGCCGTTCAAGGCGGCGCTGCTGGCGGCGCGCGAACTGGCCTCGCCGATCATCGCGATGACCATCGTGCTGATCGCGGTGTACGTGCCGGTCGGTTTCCAGGGTGGACTGACCGGCGCGCTGTTCACCGAGTTCGCGTTCACCCTCGCCGGCGCGGTGGTGATTTCGGCGATCGTGGCCTTGACGCTGTCGCCGATGCTGTGCTCGAAGGTGCTGCGCGAATCCGACCACCGGAAACCCTTCGTCAAGCGCATCGACAAGGTTTCCAACTGGGTGCGCGACCGCTACCGGCGCACGTTGCATTCCTCGCTGGATACCTGGCTGGTCGCACTCGTGTTCGGTGCCCTGATCCTTGCCGGCAACGTGTACCTGTTCAGGACCGCCAGTTCGGAGTTGGCACCGCAGGAAGACCAGGGCATCGTGCTGGCGCAGACCCAGGGTCCGCCCGACGCCACCATCACCCAGATGGACCTGTACACCAGGCAGATTTTCGACGTCGCCAAGTCGCTGCCCGAATACACCCACACCTTCCAGTTCACCGGCATGGGTGCGGTGAACTCGGGATTCTCCGGCATCATGCTGAAGCCGTGGGGCGAGCGCAGCCGCAGCGCGACCGAGATCCAGCAAGCCATCCAGCCCAAGCTCGACGGCATCGCCGGCGCGCGCATGGCGGTGTTCCAGTTCCCGTCGCTGCCGGGCGCGTTCGGCCTGCCGGTGCAGTTCGTGATCAAGACCACCGAGCCGCTGCAGAACCTCGACGACGTGGCGCAGCAGGTGCTGGCCAAGGCCCAGGCCTCAGGCATGTTCTTCTTCGTCGATTCCGACCTCAAGATCGACCAGCCGCAGGCAACCGTGACGCTCGACCGCGACAAGGTCGCGGCGTTGGGCCTGACCCAGCAGAGCGTCGGTGCGGCGCTGTCGGCGGCGCTGGGCGGCAACTACGTCAATTATTTCTCGATCTCGGGGCGCGCCTATCGCGTGATCTCGCAGGTCGCGCAGGTCGACCGCCTGAATCCCGCGCAGCTCGAGAACTACTACATCAAGACGCCTGCGGGCGGCATGATCCCGGCATCCACCGTTGCGCACCTGACCTACCAGACGGTGCCGGAGTCGATCAACCACTTCCAGCAGCTCAATTCGGCGACGATCTCGGGCGTGATCGTGCCGGGAGTATCGCTGGGCAGCGCGCTTGCCTTCATGCAGGACACGCTGAAGCAGGTCGCGCCTACCGGCTACACGGCCGATTATGCGGGCGAGTCGCGCCAGTTCCAGCAGGAATCCGGCGGCTTCCTGTTCACGCTGCTGTTCGCGATCGTGATCGTGTTCCTGGCGTTGTCCGCGCAGTTCGAGAGCTTCCGCGACCCGCTGGTGATCCTGGTGGCGGTGCCGATGGCGACCTTCGGCGCGCTGCTGTTCATCAACCTCGGCCTGTCCACGCTCAACATCTACACCGAGGTCGGCCTGGTCACGCTGGTCGGCCTGATCAGCAAACACGGCATCCTGATGGTGGAGTTCGCCAACCAGCTGCAGCGCGAGCACGGCCTGTCCAAGCGCGAGGCGATCGAGGAAGCCGCGACCGTGCGCCTGCGCCCGATCCTGATGACGACCCTGGCCATGGTGCTGGGTGTGGTGCCGCTGGTGTTCGCCGGCGGTGCCGGCGCCGCCGGACGCCACGACATGGGCCTGGTGATCTTCACCGGTCTTGCCATCGGCACCCTGTTCACCCTGTTCGTGGTGCCGGCGGTGTATCTGGTGCTGGGCGAAAGCCACAAGGCCGAACGCAGCGAGGGTGATGAAGACCCCGAGATCTTGCCGCCGCCACAGCCGGCGGAGTGAACGACCG
Source organism: Rhodanobacter sp. (assembly GCA_022730075.1). Classification (GTDB taxonomy): domain Bacteria; phylum Pseudomonadota; class Gammaproteobacteria; order Xanthomonadales; family Rhodanobacteraceae; genus Metallibacterium. The sequence continues at coordinate 6,463 of DZBX01000115.1, forward strand.
CCCTCGCCCTGCGGGAGGGTGGGGGTGAGGGTACGAATCCGCTCCGTCCGGCCATGCGCGGGCCAGGTCCATCAGCGTCAGACGCCGACCGTGAACCATCGCCTCGACGGCGCGCAACAGCACCCGGCTGCGCAGTGCATGCATCATCGGTGTAGAGGATTTGCAGCGCTGGCTTGCGAAAGCGCGGCAAATCCAGTGGGACTACAAGAACATCGTCCGCCGCAAAGGAAGGATTGCTGGAGCGGCTGAGATAGCGAACACTGCAAAGTCCGTCGCATAAGCGGATCAAGGAGCCTCCATGCCGCGTTACCTTGCCTTCCTTCGCGGCGTGAGCCCGATGAACGCGAAAATGTCCGAGCTGAAGCGCTGCTTCGAGGCGGCAGGCTTCACCGACGTCAAAACCGTGCTCGCCAGCGGCAACGTCGCGTTCA
>DZBX01000116.1 GCA_022730075.1 Rhodanobacter sp.
AAGGTGTGGTGGCGCGCGGTGTAGCCGACCTGGTCGAGGTCGTTGTGCTTGCCGCCGGCGCGCAGGCAGCGCTGCACATCGGCGGCGCGCGCGTAACCGGGCTTCTCGCTGCCGAGGAACACGTTCTTGAACTGCACCATGCCCGAGTTGGTGAACAGCAGCGTCGGGTCGTTGGCCGGCACCAGCGTGGCCGAGGGCACGATGCTGTGCCCGCGCTGACGGAAGAATTCGAGGAAGCGGCTGCGGATTTCGGCGGTTTTCATGCGCGGGCTGTGGGCTGCTGGGGCACGCTGCGAGGATGCGGCCCGGCGCCGGGGATTCAATCGTCGCCGTCGGCCGCCTCATCGAGTTCGGTGCGGGTCGCCGATCTTACCGTGGCCGCGTCGAATCCGCGCCGCAGCAGGAACTGCGCGGCGCGCGCGCGGCCGTCCGCTGTGTGCAGGGCGGCGCCGTAACGACGCCGCAGCAGATCGGCGGCGGCCTGCGCCCAGTCGTGATCCATGGCATCCATCACCGCCTGCGCGCACGCACGCGTGATGCCTTGCGCGGCCAGCTCCATGCGGATGCGGCGCGGGCCGTAGCCTTGCGCGACGCGGCCGCGCGCCAGCATCTCGGCGTAGCGCGCGTCGGATTGATAGTTGTGCGCGGCCAGTGCGCCAAGCGCCGCCTCGGCCTCGCCGGAGTCGTGGCCGCGCGCGGCCAGGCGCTGGCGCAGCTCGCGCTGCGAATACTCGCGCCGCGCCAGCAGATCGATGCCGCGCTGGTAGGCGCTGCGCGGCGTGGCGGGGTCTTTCTTGCGCATCGACAGGGCGCCGCCCATGCCGCGCCCGGCAGCGAAACCGGGCGCGGGCGATCGGCTCAGGCCTCGGCGGTCTCGGTGTTGCCCTTGGCGGCGGGCTGCGGCAGCAGGCGCACGCGCAACTCGGCCTCGAGCTCGGCGGCGATTTCCGGATGCTCCTTGAGATACAGGCGCGCGTTGTCCTTGCCCTGGCCGATGCGCTCGCCCTTGTAGCTGTACCAGGCGCCGGATTTCTCGATGAGATTGGCGGTCACGCCCATCTCGATGATTTCGCCCGCGCGAGAGATGCCCTCGCCGTAGAGGATCTCGAACTCGGCCTGGCGGAACGGCGGCGCGACCTTGTTCTTGACCACCTTGACGCGCGTCTCCGAGCCGATCACTTCCTCGCCGCGCTTGACCGCGCCGATGCGGCGGATGTCCAGGCGCACCGAGGCATAAAACTTCAGTGCATTGCCGCCAGTGGTGGTCTCGGGGCTGCCGAACATCACCCCGATCTTCATGCGGATCTGGTTGATGAAGATCACCAGGCAATTGGAACGCTTGATGTTGGCGGTGAGCTTGCGCAGCGCCTGCGACATCAGGCGCGCATGCAGGCCGACGTGGGAATCGCCCATCTCGCCTTCGATCTCGGCCTTGGGCGTGAGCGCGGCCACCGAATCGACCACCACGATATCGACCGCGTTGGAGCGCACCAGCATGTCGGCGATTTCCAGCGCCTGCTCGCCGGTGTCGGGCTGGCTGACCAGCAGGTCGTCGACGTTGACGCCGAGTTTTTCGGCATAACCTGGATCGAGCGCGTGCTCGGCATCGACGAAGGCCGCGGTGCCGCCGGCGCGCTGCACGTTGGCGATCACCTGCAGGGTCAGCGTGGTCTTGCCCGAGGATTCGGGGCCGTAGATCTCGACCACGCGCCCGCGCGGCAAACCGCCGATGCCCAGCGCGACATCCAGCCCCAGCGAGCCGGTGGAGACGGCCTCGATGACGTCGTCGGTGCGATCACCCATGCGCATGACCGCGCCCTTGCCAAATTGCTTTTCGATCTGGCTGAGCGCGGATGTGAGCGCGCGGCGCTTGTTGTCGTCCATCGGGATGGCCTCTGCTGTGGAAGTGGAGCGAGCTTGCCGGGTCACCGTCTCAGCGACTGCGACGATTCATTATCCCACGCCGGCCGCACCGTGCTGCCGGCCCCGCGCGCGCGCTCATGTCAGGATTTTCCGAATCCCGGCGAGGGCCTCGGCCACGGTCTGGCGGCGCACCGCCTCGCGGTCGCCGGCAAACTGGAACAACTGTGCATGGGCGTAACCGCCGCGCCGCTTCCAGCCTATCCACACCGTACCCACGGGTTTGTCCGCGGTGCCACCGCCGGGACCGGCGATCCCGGTCACCGCCACCGCGACACCGGCGCCAAAACGCGCCAGCGCGCCGGAGACCATCTCCATCACCGTTTCCTGGCTGACCGCGCCGGTGCGCTCCAGGGTGCGCGGGTTGACCCCCAGCAGCGCCTCCTTGGCTTCGTAGCTGTAGGCCACCACGCCGGCCTCGAACCATGCCGAGCTGCCGGCCAGATCGGTCAGCGTCTTGGCGATCCAGCCACCGGTGCAGGATTCCGCGGTGATCAGCATCTGGCCGCGCGCCTGCAGCAGTTCGGCTACGGCCGCGGCGGAACGCCGCAGCTGCGCATCATCCGGAACAGCCAGCACGGCACCCATGCGCAACTCCTGCCAAAAAGCGAGCTTTCTACTCCGCGGACGCGCCGCTGAACAGGGCGCGCTGCCGACTGGAGCCCCGCCCTGCTATGCTGCGCGGGCCGGATCGGTGTTCCAGTCTTCGATTCGCGCTCATTCTGATCTCCCCGTGTCGGCCACGCCGACTCGCCTCCGCTGCGGACTGGAGTCGCCTCGTGCGACGGCCGCGGACCCATGCCCGCTGGTGCGGGCGACGAAGGCATTCATCCATGACGTTTGAACAATTCGGGCTCACCGAAGCCCTGGCGCGCGCCGTGCGCGAATCCGGCTACACCGTGCCCACGCCGATCCAGGCGCAGGCCATTCCGGTGGTGCTGGCCGGCGGCGATCTGCTGGCCGCCGCGCAAACCGGCACCGGCAAGACCGCTGCATTCACCTTGCCGATCCTGCAACGCCTGCAGGGCACGGAAGCGCCGCGCCGCAATGGTCGCGTGCTGCCGCGCGTGCTGGTGCTCGCGCCCACGCGCGAACTGGCCGCGCAGGTCGCCGACAGCGTGCGCCGCTACGGCACGCACACCGCGGTCCGCGCCATGGCCATGTTCGGCGGTGTCGGCATGCAGCCGCAGCTCGATGCACTGGCGCGCGGCGTGGACATCGTGGTGGCCACGCCGGGGCGCCTGCTCGATCACCTGGCACGGCGCAGTCTCGATCTGTCCGCGATCGAGATCCTGGTGCTTGACGAAGCCGACCGCATGCTCGACATGGGCTTCATCAATGACATGAAAAAGATCTTCGCGCTGCTGCCCAAGGCACGGCAGACGCTGCTGTTCTCGGCGACGTTCTCCGATGCCATCCGCGCGCTCACCGACAAGCTGCTGAAAAATCCGCAGCGCATCGATGTCGCGCCGCGCAACGCCACCGCCGCGACGGTGAGCCACACCATGCACCCGGTGCCGCAATCGCGCAAACGCGACCTGCTGGTGCACCTGATCGAAGACCAGCGCTGGACGCAGGCGCTGGTGTTCACGCGCACCAAGCACGGTGCCAATCGCCTGGTCACGCAGCTCGATGCCGCCGGCATCCAGACGCTGGCGATCCACGGCAACAAGAGCCAGAACGCGCGCACCAAGGCCCTGGCCGATTTCAAATCCGGCAAACTGCAGGTGCTGGTCGCCACCGACATCGCCGCGCGCGGCATCGACATCAGCGAATTGCCCGTGGTGGTCAATTACGAACTGCCGAACGTGCCCGAGGATTATGTGCACCGCATCGGCCGCACCGGTCGCGCGGGTCTGAGCGGTCGCGCGGTCTCGCTGGTGTGCAGCGAGGAAAACGCTTACCTGCGCGACATCGAGCGCCTGCTCGGGCGTGGCATCGAGCGCGTGCTGATCCCCGGCTTCGAAACCCCGGCGCGCGCCGAGCCCGTCGCGCCCGCGCCCGCGCGGCGCCACGCCCAGCCCGGCCACGCGCGCGGCAACCAGGCCAGCCATGCCAAGCATGCGGCGCATGCCGCAGCACCCGCGACACCGCATCGCCGCAAGCGCGGCGGCCGTGGCGGCAACGGCGGCGGTCGCGCGGCACGCTGAGAGGCTGTGAATTTTCAGCCTCTCAGCCCGGCCATGGATGGCCGGACGCGCCGATGAAAAATTCCGCACGACGCGGAATTTTTCACAAGCTCTGAGCGCACCGACCTACATGCCGGTGCCGCGCGCCGGCATGCGACACTGCGCGCCCCATTCCTGTCCTGCACACCGCAATGACCGCGGATGAACTCCAGCACCACACCCCGCTGATGCGCCAATACCTCGGCGCCAAGGCGGACTATGCGGACACGCTGCTGCTGTTCCGCATGGGCGACTTCTACGAGCTGTTCTATGACGATGCGCGCAAGGCCGCGCGCCTGCTCGACATCACCCTGACCCAGCGCGGCCAGTCGGCCGGTGCGCCGATTCCGATGGCCGGCGTGCCGGTGCATGCGCTGGAAAGCTATCTGGCCAAACTGCTGCGCCAGGGCGAATCGGTGGCGATCTGCGAGCAGATCGGCGACCCGGCGCTGGCCAAGGGCCTGGTCGAGCGCAAGGTGGTGCGCGTGGTCACCCCCGGCACGGTCAGCGACGAGGCGCTGCTGGACGCGCGTCGCGACACCCTGCTGCTGGCCATCGCGCCCGGCAAATCGGGATTCGGTCTGGCCTGGGCCGATGTCGCCGCCGGACGCCTGCGCGTCAACGAAGTCGCCGATGCCGAGGCGCTGGCCGCCGAGCTGGCGCGTCTGCAGCCGGCCGAGATCCTGTTGCCCGAGAATTTCACCCTGCCCGCCGCGCTCGGCGGCGCGGCCGCCGGCCTGCGCGCGCGACCACCCTGGCATTTCGACAGTGCCAGCGGGCGCGATGCGCTGCTGCGTTTCTTCGGCGTGCGCGATCTGTCCGGTTTCGGCTGCGCCGCGCTGACCCTGGCGCTGGGCGCGGCCGGCGCGCTGCTGGCCTACCTGCAGGACACGCAACGCACGCACTTGCCGCACTTTGCCGCGCTGGCGCAGGAATCGCCCGCCGACACGGTGCTGCTGGATGCCGCCACACGTCGTCATCTGGAGCTGGATCAGGCGCGCGCTGGCGCCAGCCTGCTCGGCGTGCTCGACACGACCATCACGCCGATGGGCGGACGCCTGCTGTGGCGCTGGCTGCAGCGTCCGCTGCGCGCGCGCGACCCGCTGCGGCTGCGTCAGCAGGCCATCGGCGCGCTGCTCGACAGCGGCCAGCACTTGCCGCTGCGCGAGGCGTTGCGCGCGATCGGCGATCTCGAGCGCATCCTCGCGCGCGTGGCGCTGCGCTCGGCGCGACCGCGCGATCTGGCCACCCTGCGCGACGGGCTGCTGGCCGCGCCGGCGCTGCGCGCGCTGCTGGCCGCGCTGGACAGCCCGCAGCTTGCCAGCCTGCTCGATGCCCTCGGCGAGCACACGGACAGCGCCGCGCTGCTGCAGGCCGCGCTGCACGCACAGCCGCCCGCGCTGCTGCGCGAGGGCGGCGTGATCGCATCCGGCTTCGATGCCGAGCTGGACGAACTGCGCCTGCTCAGCACCGACGCCGACCGTTTCCTCTCCGATCTGGAAGCGCGCGAGCGCGAAATCACCGGCATCGCCACCCTGCGCGTGGCCTACAACCGCGTGCACGGCTACTACATCGAGATCAGCAAGGCCCAGGCCGACAAGGCGCCCATGCACTACACGCGCCGGCAGACGGTGAAGGGCGCCGAGCGCTACATCACGCCCGAGCTGAAGTCCTTCGAGGACAAGGTGCTGTCGGCGCGCGAGCGCGCGCTGATGCGCGAGCGCGCGCTGTACGAACTACTGCTGGACACGCTCAACGCGCGGCTCGCGGCGCTGCAATCCGCCGCCGCCGCGCTGGCCGAACTGGACGTGCTGGCGGCGCTGGCCGAACGCGCCGAGGCACTGGACTGGTGCTGTCCGGAACTGGTCGATGAGCCCGGCCTGCACATCGAGCGCGGACGCCATCCGGTGGTCGAGGCCGCGCGCAGCGAACCATTCGAGCCGAATGACCTGCGCCTGGACGCGGCACGGCGCATGCTGGTGATCACCGGCCCCAACATGGGCGGCAAGAGCACCTACATGCGCCAGGCCGCGCTGATCGTGCTGCTGGCGCACATCGGCAGCTACGTGCCCGCCAGCAATGCGCGCCTCGGCCCGATCGACCGCATCTTCACCCGCATCGGCGCCGGCGACGACCTGGCGCGCGGGCAATCGACCTTCATGGTCGAGATGAGCGAGACCGCCAACATCCTGCACCACGCCACGCCGCACAGCCTGGTGCTGATGGACGAGATCGGCCGCGGCACCTCCACCTATGACGGCCTCGCGCTGGCGCGCGCCAGCGCGCTGCACCTGGCGCGCGTCAACCGCAGCTACACGCTGTTCGCCACGCACTACTTCGAGCTGACCGAACTGGCCAGCGCCGAGGACGGCATCGCCAACGTGCATCTGGACGCCGTCGAATACGGCGAGCAACTGGTGTTCCTGCACGCGGTCAAGGACGGCCCCGCCGACCGCAGCTACGGCCTGGCCGTGGCCGCGCTGGCCGGCATCCCCAAACCAGTGCTGGCCGAGGCGCGGCGCACCCTGCTGGACCTGGAGCGCGGCATCCGGCGCGGCGGCGCGGCTCCCGCGCAGCCCGATCTGTTTGCCGCGCCCGACACCGCGCCGCCCACGCCGCCAATCGACGAACTGCTCGCCGCGCTGCGCGAGGCCGACCCCGACGCGCTCAGTCCGCGCGCCGCGCTGGAAGCGCTGTACCGCCTGCGCGCGCTGCTGCCGGCGCCGGATTGAGCCGGCGGAAACCACGC
>DZBX01000117.1 GCA_022730075.1 Rhodanobacter sp.
GCGTGCTCGTCGCGGCGGCACATCCATGTGCCGGAGCGGTTTTGCAAACCGCTCACCTGCTGACGCCCTTCGTCGCGGCATGACGGTTGCACCGATGCGTCAGTGCGCACGCGGCGATTGACCGCGGCCGCGTCGAATAACTAAACTCACCAGTGCAATTGCCGCGACTGCCCCGACGCGGCCCAGGAGTTCCTGCATGAAGTTCACCGCCGCGCGCCTTGCCGCGCCACTGGCCGTCATCGTCCTGCTCGCCGCCTGCAGCAAGGCCCCTGCCCCGACCCCACCACCACCGCAAGTGGATGTGATCAGCGCCAAGGCGGTCGATCTGCCCGTGGTGCAGACCATGGTCGGGCGCCTCGCACCCACGCTCACCGCCCAGGTCAACGCGCGCGTGACCGGCAATGTGCTGAGCAAGGATTACAAGGAGGGCGGCGAGGTCAAGGCCGGCCAGTTGCTGTTCCAGATCGATCCGGCGCCGCTCAAGGCCGCGCTCGATGCGCAACTCGCCGCGCTGGCCCAGGCGCGCGCCAGCGCCACCAACGCGCAGTTGATCGCCGCGCGCGACAAAACCCTCGTGGGCCGCGGCCTGATCGCCAGACAGACCTATGACACCGACGCGGCCACGGCACGCACCACGGCCGCCGCAGTGCGGCAGGCGATCGCCAACGTCGAGGCCGCGCGGCTCAACCTGTCCTACGCCCGCGTCACCGCGCCGATCAGCGGCCGCGCCGGCATCGCCAACGTCACCGTCGGCGCGCTGGTCAGCGCCACTTCGGCCACGCCGATGACCACGATCGAGCGTCTCGATCCGATCTATGTCCTGTTCAGCGCGCCGTATGCGCAGGTCGCGCCCTTGCTGCAGGCCGAGGCCTCCGGCGCGTTCAAGACACCCGGCGCCGCGCCCAGCGTGCGCATCGTCCTGCCGGATGGCAGCACCTATGCCGAGACGGGCCGGCTCGATTTCGCCGACATGGCGGTCGACCCGCAGACCGGCGCGGTGCAGTTGCGCGCGGTTTTCCCCAACCCGCAGCGCCTGCTGCTGCCCGGCCTGTTCGTCACCGTCAAGCTCAGCGCCGGGGTCATGCACAATGTGTTCCTGATTCCGCAGGCGGCGGTGCAGCGTGACCCGCAGGGCGCCTACGTGTTCGTGGTGGGTGCCGGCAACAAGGTCGAGCAGCGCCCGGTCACCCTGGGCGAGATGCACGGCAGCGACTGGGTCGTCACCCACGGCCTGGCCAACGGCGAACGCGTGATCGTCAACGGCATCCAGAAGGTGCATCCGGGCGGCATCGCCGAAGTGGCGCCGCCGCAAGCCGGGGTCGCGCCCGGCGCGGCGCGCTGAGGAGCCCGCGCCATGCCCAAGTTCTTCATCGACCGCCCGATCTTCGCCTGGGTGATCGCCATCCTGATCTGCCTCGCCGGCATCGCCGCGATCTTCAAGTTGCCGATCGAGGCCTATCCCGACATCGCGCCGCCCAGCGTGGTGATCAGCGCCAGCTATCCCGGCGCCAGCGCGCAGGTCGTGCAGCAGGCGGTGACGCAGGTGATCGAGCAGCAGCTCACCGGCCTGGACAACCTGCTGTATTTCAGCTCCAGTTCCAGCGCCAACGGCAGCGCCAACATCACCGTCACCTTCCAGAGCGGCACCAACCTCGACATCGCCGCGGTGCAAGTGCAGAACCGCGTCGCCGTGGCCGAGCCACAACTGCCATCGCAGGTGCAGGCGCTGGGCGTGCGGGTGAACAAGGCCAACTCCGGATTCCTCGCAGTGGTGGCCTTGCGCTCGAGCAACCCCGACATCGACACCTATGCGCTGAACAACCTGGTGGCATCGCAGGTGCTGGATCCACTGGAGCGCATCCCCGGCATCGGCAGCGCCAACCAGTTCGGCTCCGAATACGCCATGCGCATCTGGCTGAACCCGCTCAAGCTGCGCGGCTATGACCTGTCCGCCACGGATGTCCTCAACGCCGTCTCCGGCCAGAACATCCAGACCGCCGCCGGTTCGCTGGGCGCGGCGCCCGCGGTGAAGGGGCAGGCGCTGACGGTGACGGTGAACGGCGAGAGCCGCTTCAGCACGCCGCAGCAGTTCGAGAACATCATCCTGCGCACCAACAGCAATGGCACCACCGTGCGCCTGAAGGATGTCGCCAAGGTGCAGCTGGCGCCGTACAGCTACGGCTTCATGAGCCTGTACAACGGCAAGCCGGTGGCCGGCATCGGCCTGCAACTGCTGCCCGGCGCCAACGCGCTGCAGGTGGCCAAGGCCGTCGACGCCAGGATGGTGCAACTGCAACAGACCTTTCCCAAGGGCGTCACCTGGTTCAAACCCTACGACAGCACGACCTTCGTCAGGGTTTCCATCGACGAAGTGGTGAAAACGCTGTTCGAGGCGATGGTGCTGGTGTTCCTGGTGATTTACCTGTTCCTGCAGAACCTGCGCGCCACGCTGATTCCCTCGCTGGTCGTGCCGGTGGCACTGCTGGGCACCTTCGCCGGGCTGTATGTCGCCGGTTTCTCGATCAACATCCTCACCCTGTTCGCCATGGTGCTGGCCATCGGACTGGTGGTGGACGATGCCATCGTGGTGGTGGAAAACGTCGAGCGACACATCTCCGAGGAAGGTCTTGCCCCGCGCGAGGCGACCATCGTCGCCATGGAGCAAATCACCGGCGCGATCATCGCCATCACCCTGGTGCTGTTCGCGGTGTTCATTCCGGCCGCCATGCTCAGCGGCAGCGTGGGCGTGATCTACCGCCAGTTCTCGCTGACCATCGCCATCGCCATGCTGCTCTCGGCCACGATGGCGCTGAGCTTCACGCCGGCGCTGTGCGCCAGCATCATCAAATCCAACCAGCACGAGAACCGTTTGCTGGGCTGGTTCAACCGTTTGTTCGATCGCACGCAGCGCGCCTACATCTCACGTGTGCACCAGTCCATACGCCATACCCCGCGCTGGATGCTGCTGTACCTGGTGCTGATCCTCGGCGCCGCGTGGTTGTTCACGCGCCTGCCTTCCAGCTTCCTGCCCGAGGAAGACCAGGGCTTCGCGCTGGCCATCGTGCAGTTGCCGCCGGGCGCCACCATCGACCGCACCATCAGCGTCATGGACCAGATCAAGAACATCGTGGTCAAGAATCCGGCGGTGACCGGCATGATGGAAATCGCCGGTTTCAGTTTCGTCGGCTCGGGCGAGAACACCGGCATGGGCTTCATCCGCCTCAAGCCATGGGGCGAGCGCACCAAGCCGGACGAACAGATCGGCCCCTTCATGGCCTGGGCCAATCGCGCATTGAGCGGCATCAAGGGCGCGCAGATCTTCGTGGTCAATCTGCCCACCATCCGCGGACTCAGCCAGTTCGGCGGCTTCGACATGGAATTGGAAGACCGCGCCGGACTCGGCCACACCAAGCTGATGCAGGCGCAAGGCATGCTGCTGGCCAGGGCGGCCAAGACGCCAGCGCTGATGGGCGTGCGCCCCAATGGTCTGCCCCCCGCGCCGCAATTGAAGCTGACCGTGGATCGCGTGCAGGCGGCTTCGATGGGGCTGTCGGTCAGCGATGTCTACAAAGCGCTGCAGCTGATGCTGGCGCCGGTGTTCGTCAACGATTTCAACTATCAGGGCCGCGTGCTGCGCGTGCTGATCGAGGCCGAGGCGCCGTTCCGCATGGGCCCGCAGGATCTGAACGACTTCTATACCGCCGGCAGCAACGGCAGCATGGTGCCCCTGTCGACCGTGGTGCACACCCAATGGGAGATGGGCTCGCCATCGCTGACGCGTTACAACGGCTACGGCTCGGTGGAAATCGTCGGCAACGCCGCGCCCGGCTACAGTTCCGGCCAGGCCATGACGGCGATGCAGAACATCGTCGACCACGATTTACCCAAGGGCATCGGGTATGAATGGACCGGGCAGTCCTACCAGGAAGTCCTGTCCGGACAACAGGCGCCGATCCTCTACACCCTGTCGATGCTCGTGGTGTTCCTGGCCCTGGCCGCGCTGTACGAAAGCTGGACGATCCCCATCGCCGTGTTGCTGGTGGTGCCCATGGGCGTGCTGGGTTCCCTGTTGCTGACCTGGCTGCGCGGCCTGCCCGATGACATCTACTTCAAGGTGGGATTGATCGCGGTCATCGGTCTGTCGGCCAAGAACGCGATCCTGATCATCCAGTTCGCGCACGAGCTGCAGCAAAAGGGCATGGGCCTGATCGCGGCCACCCAGGAGGCCGCGCGATTGCGCCTGCGCCCGATCCTGATGACTTCGATCGCCTTCATCCTCGGCGTGCTGCCGCTGGCGATCAGCACCGGCGCCGGCGCCAACAGCCGCCACTCGCTCGGCACCGGCGTCATCGGCGGCATGCTCGGCGCCACGATCATCGGCCTGCTGCTGATTCCGGTGTTCTATGTCGTCGTGCGCCGCCTCACCGGCGACAAGAGCGATGGCACCGAGTCGACGGGCGACGATGTGATCCGGCCATTCGACTGAACACCCGCGTGACGCTCCGGGCAGGCCACGTCCTGCCCGGAGCGCGCGCGATCCTCGCGGACGCGGGCCTGATCCATCATTCGCGCTGATCAAGCCCATTAATAAACCGGACTGTGCCTGCCCGTTATTTGCTTATATACAGTCGTGGCCCCTATTCGTGGAGTCCGCGTAATGTCCAGCCCCCAGCCCGAGCATATCGATCCGGTCGAGGACGTGATCGAGCACATACTTCCGGCTGACGAGATCGAGCTCACCGCGCCCGAGCCATTGGCGCCGCACCCGCTGGTCGCGCTGCTGCCCGGCCTCGGCCTGGTCTTCGTGATGGCGCTGCTGGCGTGGTGGCTGGGGCATCTGGCGCCGCTGGTCGGCGGCCCGGTGATCGGCATCGTGCTGGGCATCATCGTGCGCAACCTGCGCGCGCCAGGCGCGGTGTTCCACACTGGCATACGCTTCGCCGCGCGCCAGGTGCTGCAGTGGTCGGTGGTGGTGCTGGGCTTCGGCCTCAGCCTAGGCACGGTGGCGCACACCGGAATGGCTTCGCTGTCGGTCACGCTGGTGACCATGACCGCGGCATTTCTCACCGCGTGGGGCCTCGGCAAGCTGCTGGGCGTGTCGGGCAATCTGAAGACGCTGATCGGCGTCGGCACCGCGATTTGCGGCGGCTCGGCGATCGCCGCGGTCACCCCGATCGTGCGTGCCGACGAACACGAAACCGCGTTCGCCATCTCCACGATCTTCCTGTTCAACCTGGTCGCGGTGTTGCTGTTCCCGTTCCTCGGCCACCTGATGCATCTGTCCGATTTCGGCTTCGGCATGTGGGCCGGCACGGCGATCAACGACACCTCTTCGGTGGTCGCCGCGGCGTACAGCTACTCCCACGCGGCCGGTGACTACGCCACCATCGTCAAGCTGACGCGCTCGACGCTGATCATTCCGGTGTGCCTGGTCCTGGCCGTGGTCGAAGCCTGGCGGCAGAAGCAGAGCGGCGCGCAGGGATTCAGTCTGGCGCGCATCTTTCCGTGGTTCATCGTGTGGTTTCTGGTGGCCTCGGGCGTGCGCACGGCGGGGCTGATCCCCAACGACTGGCAGCCCTATGTGGCCGAACTGGCGACTTTCATGATCGTCATGGCGCTGACCTCGATCGGCCTGTCCGCCGACCTGCGCCGCATGGCCGCCACCGGCGCCAGACCGATCCTGCTCGGCACCGGCGTATGGGCCGCGGTGGCCGTCAGCAGTCTGCTGGTGCAGCACGCACTGGGCCAGATCTGACTGGCCCTGTTGATCTCACCGGCCGGGCCGCCGCTGCCGCCACGCCCACCTGGCCCAAGGCCCTGCACCGACGCGGGCGGCGGCCGCGCGCTTGCGGCATGCGCCAGCACTGCGGTGCGCGCCACGCGTAGCGCATTGTTTCGTTTTGGCGACACAAGCCCGAAATTCGCCCCATTCTTTTGCGGCCTGAACAAGCCCGGAGTAGCTGTGCGTGCTCGCGACGGCTGATCCGGCCGCAATTCCGCGTCCGGGCGCGCCGCGTGTGTGGGGAGTCGCACCATGAACAAGAACAATGCAGCGTGTCGATGCTTGCTCGTGCTGGGTCTGGCGCTAACGGCGGCGGCCGGCGCCGCGCAGGCCGCGGACAGCGGAACGGTGTCGCGGATGTGGATGGCCGAGGTCACGCCCGCGCAGGATCAGGCCTTCCGCGAAGGCATGAAGACCTACGTGCAATGCCTGCATCAGCACGGCTTCAAGCAAACCGTGTGGGCATGGAGCGCGGCGACCGGTGATGTCGGCCGCTATGCCTTCGAGGTGGACGCCAAGACCTGGGCCGGCCTCGACATCACGGACCCGGCCGACAAGGACTGCGACCCGGTGTTCAATGCCAGCGTCATGCCGCACACCGCCACCTGGACCAGCTGGGTCACCGAACGCATGCCCAAGCTCAGCCACCTCACCAGCGACCGCAAGGACATGCCAGCCCTCGCCTACGTGTACAGCGTGCGCATCAAGCCCGGACACGGCCCGGCGCTGATGGAGGCACTGGAGAAATACGCCGACGCCGCGCGCGACAGCAAGTGGCCAGGGCAATGGTTCGTGCGCCAGAACAGCGGCGGCGGGCATGGCGCGTCCGACTTCACCCTGATCTGGCCGAACGCATCCTGGGCCGAGATCGGCGCGGATTCCAACCCGACGCTGAAGGCGATGATGGAAAAGGCCTACGGCAAGGAACAGGCCGCCGCCATCCGCAAGCAATTCATGGACGCCATCGCCGAGCAGTGGGACGGCGTCTGGCGCGCCAGCAAGGAACTCAGCTACTTCCCCGCCGGCTGA
>DZBX01000022.1 GCA_022730075.1 Rhodanobacter sp.
TGGTCGGGTCCGCCGCGCTAAGCTCGCATCACGACACTGCCAGAAAGTCACATGAGGACATCTCGAATAATCTGCATTGCCTCGTCATTCCCGCGGAAGCGGGAATCCAGTGACTCGGCATTTCAATCGATTACAAATGCCGGATCCCCGCCTTCGCGGGGATGACCGTGGTTTTTCGAGGTTCCCATGAGCGAAGCCATACGCATTGCCATCCACGGCGCCGCCGGGCGCATGGGGCGCAGCCTGATCGAGCTGACGCGACAGGATGCGCGCCTGAAACTTGCCGCCGCGCTGGTGGCGCCGGGCTCGACGCTGGAGGGCACGCCGCTGGTCAGTCCGGCCGTGCCCGGCGCGCTGACCTATGGCACGCGTCTGGGCGACGTCGGTGCGCAGGTGCTGGTGGATTTCAGCAGCGCCGGGGGGTTTGATCGTGCGCTGGCGCTGTGCGTGGAGCGCGGCATGGCGCTGGTCAGCGGCACGACCGGATTGAGCGCGGCGCAGTGGGCTGCGCTGGATGCCGCTGCCGCGCACATCGCGGTGCTGCACGCGGCCAATTTCAGCCTCGGCATCAGCCTGCTGACGCGCCTGTTGCGCGCGGCTGCCGCCGCGTTGCCGGATTGGGACATCGAGATTCTCGAGGCACACCACGCGCGCAAGGAAGACGCGCCTTCCGGCACCGCGCTGGCGCTGGGCGAAGCCGCTGCCGCCGCGCGCGGGCGGCGCCTCGCCGATGTGATGCAGACCGCGCGCCACGGGCAGACCGGGCCGCGCGCACCGGGCGCGATCGGCTTCGCCGTGTTGCGCGGTGGCGACGTGGTGGGCGAACACGGCGTGTGGCTGCTGGGCGCGGGCGAGCGCATCGAGCTCACGCACCGGGCGGGCAGCCGCGTCATCTTCGCGCGCGGAGCCCTCGAGGCAGCCTGCTGGTTGGCGGGGCGCCCGCCGGGCCATTACACGCTCGAACAGGTGCTGGATGTTCCGCGTGACAGATCGCCGACCTGAGCCGCGCCGCGCTGCGGTTGCGCGAGGAGGCGGCGCCGAAACAGCAGCACCAGCAACAGGCAGGCGCCGGCGCTGAGCAGCGCGTCGGTGAGCAAGGCTCCGCTGATGCCATGCCAGGCATAGCCGCGCGCATCCACGGCGGCCATGTAGTCGATGGGCAGATTGCCGGCAGCGATCAGTAGCGCATAGGTCGTTGCAGCCAGCGGGTTGCCGGTACCGATGACCTCGAAGGTGATTGCAGCCGCAGCAGCGATGGCTGCCGACTGCATCGTGTTCTCGCCGAGGAAGACCAGACCGAACACTGCCTCGGTGCGTGGCAGCAGCAGCATGCACAGGGTGAAGCTCGCCCCGACCAGGCCAATGGACAGATACAGCGCCCGCAGCGGGATGCGCCGCGCCAGTATCGGCACCAGCAGACTGCCGATGATGCCCCCGGCGATGATGCCGCCGCCACCGATCAGGCTGACGAATTGTTCACTGGCGCGGAAATCACCGCTCCAGCCGCTGAGCACGTTGGTCAGCGCGAACGAGGCCGAAGGCAGGATGAACATCGCCAACGCCATCAGCACCTGCGGACGCCTGATCAGGGCACCGATCTCGCGCACGAAGCGGCTGAAGTTCTCGCCCAGGCGCACCGTGCCGACCGGGACGGATGGAATCCAGATGAACGCCAGTAATGGCGCGAGGAAAACCGCAAAGCACAGCGTTGCCGCCGTGGTGATGTTCCAATGCTCGATGGCATAACCGGAGACCATCGTGCCGATGCCGCCGCCGGAGAGGTTGTACACCGTGCTCCATGCGCCGAGCTTGCTGTCCTGGTTCTCGCCAATCAGGCTGCCTACCCATCCGCCCACTGCAGACTGGTACATGCACACGGACAGAAAGCCGATGAGCATGACGATCTCGACCACGACCAACTGGTGCATGTGCAACACGGTGAAGGCCGTGGCCGCCACGCCGAGGATGCCGAACACCAGCGCGTAGGTGCGGCGATTGAAGCGCACGTCCAGCAGCGGCGCGAAAATGAAATTCCAGAACATCGGCGAACCGATCACAGCTACCGCCACGCCCAGGCGCGCGCCGGGGATGCCCTGCGCGCCCAGCACGTTGGGTAGCGTCACCAGCACGAAACCGCTGACCATGCCGAAGGTGAGCCAGGGCAGGGCAAGGATCCAGACGGGCGCTATCTTCCTGCCGTTCATGCGCACCTGTGGTTGGTCTGCGCGATGCGACACGCAGCCATGCCGGGCCAAGCGCAGCGCGTATCAATTCAGTGTAGGCATGCTACGCCAAGTGACGGCATCGTTTGCCGCGCTGCATATCACGATCCCGTGAGCGGGATCCTGGCGCGGCGAGCTCAGTCCAGGTGCCCCGCGTTGCGGTCGCGCCCCGCGCCGAGTTTGCGGTCGAGTCCACCGAACAGTTGCTTCATCAGTCGCGAAAAGCGTCCACGCCGCGTCTTGCGCGCCTTGGCTTCCTCGCTGACCACCCAGGCGATCTGCAGCACCTTGCGCTCGCCCTCGCAGGGCAGATGACCGTGGAAGGAGTTGTCCGCGCGCTTGAACATCGCCAGCGTGCCGAACAGCGGTCTGATCTCGGGCACCAGCACGGCGTCGATGTCATGCGCGTCGGCCAGAAAACGCAGGCAACCCGCGCTGGTGTCCGGCCAACTGGTGTTGAGGTAAAGCAGCGCCGTGGCCACTTTGGAACGACTGTCGGTATGGATGGTGCCGTGGCGCATGTTCATGCGCCCGCACAGCGTGACCAGGGTGGGGTACTGGCTGAGCCGCTCGATATTCACTTGCGCGCCCAGCGCATCGGCGAATGCCGGCGCGGTCAGTGCCGCAACCAGCGCGTTGAAGCGCGGCCCGCATTGCTGCGGCGTGTAGGGGAAGAACCCGGCCTCGTTGAAATGCGGGTAGTCGGGCAGCAGCGCGGGCGCCGACGCGGCGGGCAGCAGGTCCGGCACGACGATGAAATCGAAGGGCTCGTGGCGCAGCGTGCGCGCCGGACTGAGCAGGTGCGTGGCGGCGGGCAGCCAGTCGGTGTCGAAAGCGGGCAGGGCAGCGGCGTTCATCCGGTGCGCTCCGGGGGTTGACCAGCGCATTCTAGCGAGAGCGCGGCTCGCGGCGCGTGACTTCATGCCGCGCCGCGCCTAGAATTGCGCCTCGCCTGTTGTCCCTCCCACACCTCGGTCCCGCCGCGCGCTGGATCGCGGGTCTTGTCGCATCCGGAAGGCGTACCCCCATGCATGATCCAGCCCTGCTCGCCCTCGAAGACGGCACCCTTTTCGCGGGGATGAGCGTTGGCGCCCCCGGTTCCACCGTGGGCGAGGTGGTGTTCAACACCGCCATGACCGGCTACCAGGAAATCCTCAGCGATCCGTCCTATGCCCGGCAGATCGTCACGCTGACGTATCCGCACATCGGCAACACCGGCTGCAACGCGGACGATGACGAGTCCGCGCAGGTGCATGCCGCCGGTTTGATCGTGCGCGACGTGCCGCGCCTGCCCAGCAACTGGCGCAACCGCGAGAGCCTGCCGGATTACCTCGCGCGCCATGGTGTGGTCGCCATCGCCGGACTGGACACGCGCAAGCTCACGCGCATCCTGCGCGACAAGGGGGCGCAGTCCGGCTGCATCCTAGCCGGCCCCGAGGCCGCACACGCCGATGCCGGCGTGCGCGCCGTGACCGCCGCGCGCGGTTTCCCCGGCCTTGCCGGCATGGACCTGGCGCGCGTGGTCAGCACCAAGGCAGCGTATCGCTGGCAGGATGGCAGCATCGATCTCGACCGCGGCGGCTGCGCGCACGCTGCGCCGCGCCGGCACGTGGTGGCCTACGACTTCGGCGTCAAACACAACATCCTGCGCCTGCTGGCGGATCGCGGCTGCGACGTGACCGTGGTACCCGCGCAGACGCCGGCCAGCGTCGCGCTGGCGCTCAAGCCCGACGGCGTGTTCCTGTCCAACGGTCCCGGTGATCCCGAGCCCTGCGCTTACGCCATCGCCGCGATTCGCGAGTTCCTGGCGCGCAGGACGCCGCTGTTCGGCATCTGCCTTGGCCACCAGTTGCTCGGCCTCGCCGTCGGTGGCAAGACGCTGAAGATGAAATTCGGCCACCACGGCGCCAATCACCCGGTGCAGGAACTGGCTTCCGGGCGCGTGCTGATCACCAGCCAGAACCACGGTTTCGCGGTGGATGAAACCACGCTGCCAGCCAACGCGCGCGTCACGCACCGCTCGCTGTTCGATGGTTCCAACCAAGGCATCGAACTGGGCGATGCGCCGGCGTTCTCCTTCCAGGGGCATCCCGAGGCCAGCCCCGGGCCGCACGATGTCTCCGGCCTGTTCGACCGCTTCGTCGCGCTGATGGAGGCGCGCTGACATGCCCAAACGCACCGACCTCAAAACCATCCTGCTGATCGGTGCCGGCCCGATCGTCATCGGCCAGGCCTGCGAGTTCGATTACTCCGGCGCGCAGGCGTGCAAGGCGCTGCGCGAGGAGGGTTACCGCGTGGTGCTGGTCAACTCCAACCCGGCGACGATCATGACCGACCCGGACATGGCCGACGCGGTGTACATCGAGCCGCTCACCTGGCAGTCACTGGAACGCATCATCGCCAAGGAAAAGCCCGACGCGCTGCTGCCGACCATGGGCGGGCAGACCGCGTTGAACTGCGCGCTGGATCTGGCCGATCACGGCGTGCTCGAACAATACGGCGTCGAGATGATCGGCGCCAGCCGCGACGCCATTCGCATGGCCGAGGACCGCGAGCTGTTCCGCGTGGCCATGCAGGAGATCGGCCTGGCTTGTCCCAAGGCCGCGGTGGCGCGCAACTTCGAGCAGGCACTGGAGGTGCAGACGCTGGTGGGCTACCCGACCATCATCCGTCCCAGTTTCACACTTGGCGGCAGCGGCGGCGGCATCGCCTACAACCGCGAGGAGTTCGAGGACATCGCCAGGCGCGGCCTGGAACTCTCGCCGGTGCACGAAGTGCTGGTCGAGGAATCGGTGCTGGGCTGGAAGGAGTTCGAGATGGAAGTGGTCCGCGACAAGGCGGACAACTGCATCATCGTGTGCTCGATCGAAAACCTCGACCCGATGGGCGTGCACACCGGCGACAGCATCACCGTGGCGCCGGCGCAGACGTTGACCGACAAGGAATTCCAGCGCCTGCGCGACGCCAGCATCGCCATCCTGCGCAAGATCGGCGTGGACACCGGCGGCAGCAATGTGCAGTTCGGCGTCAACGCCGAGGATGGCCGCGTGGTGGTCATCGAGATGAACCCGCGTGTGTCGCGCTCCTCGGCGCTGGCGTCCAAGGCCACCGGGTTCCCGATCGCCAAGGTCGCCGCCAAGCTGGCCGTGGGCTATACGCTGGACGAGCTGCGCAACGAGATCACCGGCGGCAAGACCCCGGCCAGCTTCGAGCCCAGCATCGATTACGTGGTCACCAAGATTCCGCGCTTCGCCTTCGAGAAATTCCCGGCCGCCGACGCGCGTCTGACCACGCAGATGAAATCGGTCGGCGAGGTCATGGCGATCGGGCGCAGCATGCACGAGTCCCTGCAAAAAGCGCTGCGCGGGCTGGAGATCGGCAAGAACGGACTGGATCCGACCGAGCTTGATCTGTCGCTGCCCGACGATCTGCTGCGCCTGAAGCGCGAGTTGCGCGAACCCAGCCCGGAGCGCCTGTTCTATGTGGCCGATGCCTTCCGCGCCGGTCTGGTGCTGCAGGAAATCCACACGCTGACGCACATCGATCCGTGGTTTCTGGCGGTGATCGAGGATCTGGTGCTGGAAGAAGCACGCGTGCGCGAGGGTGGCCTGAAGGCTCTGGACGCCGCGCGCCTGCGTGCGCTCAAGCGTCTGGGCTTCGCCGATGCGCGCCTGGCCGCGCTGGTTGGCACCGACGAGGCAGCACTGCGCCACTTGCGCCATGCACTGGGCGTGCGTCCGGTATACAAGCGCGTGGATTCGTGCGCGTCCGAGTTCGCCACCAGCACCGCCTACATGTACTCGACTTACGAGGACGAATGCGAGGCCGCACCCACGGATCGCAGAAAGATCATGGTGCTCGGTGGCGGCCCCAACCGCATCGGCCAGGGCATCGAGTTCGACTACTGCTGCGTACACGCCGCGCTGGCGCTGCGCGAGGACGGCTTCGAGACCATCATGGTCAACTGCAACCCGGAGACCGTGTCAACCGATTACGACACCTCCGATCGCCTGTATTTCGAGCCACTGACGCTGGAAGACGTGCTGGAGATCGTCGAGCTGGAAAAGCCCGTCGGCGTGATCGTGCAGTACGGCGGACAAACCCCGCTGAAACTGGCACAGGCGCTGGAAGCCAACGGTGCGCCGGTGATCGGCACCAGTCCCGATTCGATCGATCTGGCCGAGGACCGCGAGCGTTTCCAGAAGCTGGTCAGCGAACTGGGCCTGCTGCAGCCGCGCAACCGCACCGCGCGCAACGCCGACGAAGCGCTGCTGCTGGCGCGCGAGATTGGCTACCCGCTGGTGGTGCGGCCCAGTTACGTGCTCGGCGGGCGCGCCATGGAGGTGGTGTATTCCGATGCCGATCTGGCGCGCTACATCCGCGACGCGGTGCGCGTGTCCGAGCGCTCGCCGGTGCTGCTCGACCGCTTTCTGGACAACGCCATCGAGGTGGATGTCGATGTCGTCGCCGACGCCGATGGCAACGTGCTGCTCGGCGGCATCATGGAGCACATCGAGGAGGCCGGCGTGCATTCCGGCGATTCATCCTGTTCGTTGCCGCCGTATTCGCTGTCGCCCGCGGTGCAGGCGCAGTTGCGCACGCAGGTCGCGCAACTGGCACGCGCGCTGCGGGTCAACGGCCTGATGAACACGCAGTTCGCGGTGCAGGGCGAAACCATCTACATCCTCGAGGTCAATCCGCGCGCCTCGCGCACGGTGCCGTTCGTGTCCAAGGCCAGCGGCGTGGCGCTGGCCAAGATCGCGGCGCGCTGCATGGCGGGTCGTTCGCTGGTCGAGCAGGGCGCCACGCGCGAGGTCGTACCGGAGTACTACTCGGTGAAGGAGGCGATTTTCCCCTTTGCCAAGTTCCAGAACGTCGACCCGATCCTTGGCCCGGAAATGCGTTCCACCGGCGAGGTGATGGGTGTGGGGCGCAGCTTCGGCGCGGCCTTCGCGCGCGCGCACGAAGCCGCCGGGATCAAGGCGCCGCCGCTGGGCAAGGCGTTCCTGTCGGTGCGCGACGCCGACAAGGAGCGCCTGCTGCCGGTG
Organism: Rhodanobacter sp.; assembly: GCA_022730075.1. Taxonomy (GTDB): domain Bacteria; phylum Pseudomonadota; class Gammaproteobacteria; order Xanthomonadales; family Rhodanobacteraceae; genus Metallibacterium. The sequence goes on from DZBX01000022.1 coordinate 7,271, forward strand.
GCGCTGGATCTGCTGCGGCGTGGCTATGGCCTGGTCGCGACTGGCGGCACCGCTGCGTTCCTCGCCGGCCACGGTGTAATCTGCGAGCGCATCAACAAGGTGCTCGAAGGTCGGCCGCACATCGTCGATCTGATCAAGAACGGCGAGATCGTGTTCATCGTCAATACCACCGAGGGCAAGCAGGCGATCGCCGACTCGTTCTCGATCCGTCGCGAGGCGCTGCAATTGCGCGTCACGTATTCCACCACCATCGCAGGCGCGCGCGCGCTGCTGCACTCACTGGACTTCCGTGGCCAGGGCGAGGTGCTGAGCCTGCAGGAACTGCATCAGGAGCTGCACGCATGAAGCGCGCCCCCATGACACGCAAGGGTTCGGAGCGCCTGCGCGCCGAACTGGAACGCCTGAAATCCGTCGAGCGCCCGCGCGTGATCCACGCCATCGCCGAGGCGCGCGCGCACGGCGACCTCAAGGAAAACGCCGAATACCACGCCGCGCGCGAACAGCAGGGCTTCATCGAGGGCCGCATCAACGAGCTGGAAGCCGCGCTGTCCTTCGCCGAGGTCATCGACGTGGCGCGCCTCAACGCGGCACCGCGCATCGTGTTCGGCGCTTGCGTGCAACTCGAGGACACGGACAGCGGCGAGACCATCACCTACCAGATCGTCGGCGACCTTGAAGCCGACATCAAGGCTGGATTGATCTCGGTCAGCAGCCCGTTCGCACGCAACCTGATCGGCAAGTCGTGCGGCGACACGATCGATTTCAACGCGCCCGCCGGGATGCGCTGTTTCGAGATCATCGGCGTGCGCTACGAGTGATTGCGTTTCGTGGTGTCGCGCTGCGCCGCGGCGGCAGACTGCTGCTGTCCGGCCTCGACCTGATCGTGCACACGGGCTGGCGGGTCGGCGTGGTCGGGCGCAACGGCAGCGGTAAATCGAGCCTGTTCGCCGCGCTCAAGGGCGAGCTGGAGCCGGATGCCGGCAGCCTCGACATGCCCTCCGACCTGCGCATGGCGGCGGTCGACCAGGAAACCCCGCCATTGCCGGAAACCGCGCTGGACTTCGTGCTCGGTGGCGATGCCGAGCTGCACGCCGCGCACCGGGCGGCCACGCTGGCCGCGCAAGCGGGGGATCACGAGGCCGCAGCGCAGGCGCACCTGCGCATCGAGGCCCTGCACGGTTACGATGCCGAGGCGCGCGCCGCGCGCCTGCTGTACGGACTCGGTTTCGCGCCGGAGACACACCAGCACGCGGTTGCGAGTTTCTCCGGAGGCTGGCGCGCACGCCTGAATCTGGCGCGCGCGCTGATGACACCATCCGATCTGCTGCTGCTCGACGAGCCCACCAACCATCTCGATCTGGATGCCGTGCTGTGGCTGGAGACCTGGCTGCAGCGCTATCCGGGCACGTTGCTGCTGATTTCGCATGACCGCGAATTTCTGGATGCGGTGTGCACGCAGATCCTGCATATCGAGTCCGGTGCGGCGCGCGCCTATGCCGGCAATTACGGCGCCTTCGAACGTCAACGCAGCGAACAGCTGAAGCAACAGCAGGCGATGCGCGCGCGCGAACAGGCCGAACGCGCGCATTTGCAATCCTTCATCGATCGCTTCAAGGCCCAGGCGACCAAGGCCAAGCAGGCGCAGTCGCGCATGAAACGCCTGGAGAAGCTGGGCGACACCGCGGTGCTGCGCGCGGCCGAGGCGTTCCGCTTCACGTTTCCCGTGCCCGCGCGCCAGCCCGAGTCGCTGCTGGCACTGGATGATGCCGCGATCGGCTACCCCGGTCGCGAAATCCTGGAAAACGTGCGCTGCAGCGTGCAGGCTGGCGACCGCATCGGCCTGCTCGGGCGCAACGGCGCCGGCAAGTCCACTTTGGTCAGGGCGCTGGTCGGCGAGTTGCCCCTGCAGGGCGGCACGCGGCAGGCGCACAAGGATCTGGTCATCGGCTACTTCGCGCAGCACACCGTGGAAAGCCTGCGCGCCGGGCACAGCGCCTACGCGCACCTGTCCGAACTGGCGCCGCGCGCCGCACCGCAGGCTTTGCGCGATTGGCTGGGCCAGTGGCAGTTCGCCGGCGAGCGCGCCTTCGAGCCGGTGGAGGCGTTCTCGGGTGGCGAGCGCGCGCGTCTGGCACTGGCGTTGATCGCGTGGAGCAAACCCAATCTGCTGGTGCTGGACGAGCCCACCAACCACCTCGATCTGGAGATGCGCGAGGCGCTGGCCGAGGCACTCAACGATTATCCCGGCGCGCTGCTGTTGGTAGCGCATGACCGCCACCTGCTGGGTCTGGTGTGCGAGCGCTTCTGGCGCGTGCACGACGGCGACGTGCAGATCTTCGATGGCGATCTGGACGACTACGCCGCGTTGCAGTCCACCTCGACGCGCAGTGCACGGGGCGGCACCGGCAAGGCGACCGCGCCCGAGATCAACGCACGCGAACGGCGCCGTCAGGCAGCGCAGCAACGCGAGCGCGAGAAGCCCTTGCGGCAACGGTTGCAGAAGGTCGAAAGCCGCTTGCAGACGCTGGCCGACGCGCTGGCCGCGCTGGCACAACAGCTCGCCGATCCGCAACTCTACGCTGCCGCCGACGTCGAGTTGACGCGCCTGCTGCAGCAGCAGGCCGGGTTGCACGCCGAGCACGCGCAGCTCGAGCAGGAATGGCTGGACATCTATGCCCAGCTCGATCCGAACGCAGCCGCGTGAGCGCGGATGATCAGGCTGGCGGCCAGCGGGTTTAGGCTGCGCGCATGACCACGCACACGCTGCTGCTGCCGCCGTTGGCGAGGCTCGCCGAGGATCCGGCGCTGCGGCGCTTGCTCGGCCGCGGCGATCGCGCGCCCATGCAGGCGCCGGGGCGGCTCGCCGCGCTGGGCGAGCTGTTCGCACTGCCCGGTACGGGCTTGCCGGTGGCGGCGCTGCTGCGCGAAGCAGCCGCGCATGATGCCGGCGAGAGCGTGTGGCTGTGCGCCGACCCGGCCTGGGTACAGGCCGAGATGTCCGGGGCGCGGCTGCTGGCCTGCGGCACCTTGGGCCTGACGCGCGCCGAGGCGGACGATCTGGCGCGCCCGTTGCGCCCGCTCTTGGGCGATGCGGGCATGCTGCTGGAGATCACCAGCCCGGACCGCTGGCAATTGCGCCTGCCCACGGGCAGCCCGTTGCCGACGTTCGCGGCGCCCGAGGCGGTGCTAGGCGAACAGCTGCTGCCGCATCTGCCGCAAGGCGTTGAAGGTCGCCGCTGGCGCGCACTGTTCACCGAACTGCAGGTGCTGCTGCACCAGCATCCGCGCAATCGCGCGCGCGCGCAGCGGGGACTGGCGCCGGTCAACGCGCTGTGGTTATGGGGCGGCGGCGCCTTGCCGGCGCGACCGCGCACCGCGCTGACGCAGCTGCGCTCGGACGATATGCTGCTGCGTGCGCTGGCGCAGCATGCCGGCATCAGCATCGTCGACGGGTTGCTGCCGGCGCGCGCTAGCGGCGATCGCTGCAGCGATCTTGCCGCGCTTGATCCGCAGTCGGCACGCGCTGCCATCGCGCAGGCCGCGCGCGCGCTGCGTCGCGATGAAATCTTGCGCCTGGCCTTCATCGATGGCGCGCGCTGGCGCATCCGTGCAGCGCAGCGCTGGCGTTTCTGGCGGCGTGCATGGCGGCCATGATGCGCCTGCGCCAGCGCGTGCTGGATGCCGCCACACCACTGCCGCAAGCCCTGCACCCGGCGCTGGCGCGCGTGTATGCCGCGCGCGGCGCACTGGATGCCGCCAGCATCACGCCGCGTCTGGCCGCGTTGCTCGCGCCGCAGGATTTTTCCGCCATGCCTGCCGCGACCGCGCTGCTGCTGGATGTGCTGGCGCGTGATGGTCGCATTTTGATCGTCGGCGATTACGATTGCGACGGTGCCACCGGCATCGCCGTGGGCCTGCGCGGACTGCGCCTGCTCGGCGCGCGTCACGTTGATTACGCCGTGCCCAATCGCCTGGTGCACGGTTATGGCCTGAGTCCGGCATTGGTTGCCACGCTGGCGCAGGCACCCGATCTGCTGATTACCGTGGACAACGGCATCGCCGCGCTGGATGGCGTGGCCGCGGCGCGCGCGCGCGGTTGTCGCGTGCTGGTCACCGACCATCATCTGCCCGGCGCGGCGCTGCCCGCGGCCGATGTCATCCTCAATCCGAACCTGCCTGGCGAGCGCTTTGCCAGCCGCGCGCTGGCTGGCGTCGGCGTGATGTTCTACCTGTTGCTGGGCCTGCGTGCCGCGCTGCGTGCGCAAGGGCGCTACCGTGATGTCGCCGAGCCCGATCTGGCGCCGCTGCTGGATCTGGTCGCGCTGGGAACGGTCGCCGATCTGGTGCCGCTGGATGTCAACAACCGCGCACTGGTGCGCGCCGGGCTGGCGCGCATGCGCAGCGGCCGCGCCACGCCAGGCATCGCCGCGCTGTTCGCGGTCGGCGGTCGCGATGCGCGCGTTGCCTCAGCCGCTGATCTGGGCTTCGCGCTGGCGCCGCGCATCAATGCCGCGGGCAGGCTGGACGACATGCGTATCGGCATCGAATGCCTGCTCGCCGATGACGCCACGCGCGCCACGGTGCTGGCCGCGCAACTGCATGCCATCAATGCCGAGCGCCGCGAGGTGCAGGCCGGCATGCTTGAGCAGGCGCTGGCGCTGGCCGACGCCGATCACGTTGCCGATGTCTGCGGCGTGTGCCTGTTGCAGCCGGGCTGGCACGAGGGCGTGGTCGGCCTGGTGGCCGCGCGCATCAAGGAGCAATTGCATCGCCCGGTGGTGGCGTTCGCGCCTGCTGCCGGCGCACCCGGCGAACTGCGTGGCTCGGCGCGATCGATTCCCGGCCTGCACATTCGCGATGCGCTGGCCGATGTCGCTGCCGCGCACCCGGGTCTGCTGCTGCGCTTTGGCGGGCACGCCATGGCGGCGGGCCTCAGCCTGCGCAGCGCCGACTACGCGCGCTTCGCCAGCGCGTTCGATGACGCCGTGCGCGCGCGCCTCGCGCCCGGGGCGCTGCAGCCGGTGCTGTGGACCGATGGCGAACTGCAGGCCGATGAGTTCACCCTCGATCTGGCGCGCGCGTTGCGCGACGGTGGTCCGTGGGGGCAGGGTTTCCCCGAGCCGCTGTTCGAGGGTGATTTCGCTTGCCTGCACTGGCGCCCGCTCAGCGGTGGTCACTGGCGTCTGCGTCTGCAGGCGCTGCCGCACGGCCCCGAACTCGACGCGGTGTATTTTCAGGCGCCCGGCGAGCGTCCGCCCACCCGCATGCGCGCGGCCTATCGCCTGCAGCTGGACACCTGGCAAGACCGCGAGCGCCTGCAATTGCTCCTGCAGCACGTCGAAGCCGTGCATCTGTAAAAGGCGAGGTCGCCCATGTGCCCGCGCGCCGATCCGCACGTGATTCCGGCAAGGTGGCGGCCTGAAGAATTGCGCGGTGCTCTGCTATCCTCGGATGCTTTACACGGCGTGTCGTCCATGATCGAGACCAACCCCATCCACAACCTGATCGCAGGCCTGCGTGGGCGCGTTGCCGCGCTCAGGGGGTATCTTTGACTACGCGGGCAAACGCGAGCGTCTGGAAGAGGTCAACCGCGAGCTGGAGTTGCCCACGATCTGGGACGATCCGGCGCACGCGCAGGAGCTGGGCCGCGAACGTGCGCGGCTGGCCCAGGTGGTCGAGGGTCTGGATGCGATCGGAAGCGGGCTGAGCGACGCCGCCGAACTGCTCGATCTCGCCATCGCCGATGGCGACGAGGCTTCGATCAAGGCCATCGCCGCCGATGTCGATGCGCTGGCCGGTCGCGTCGGCACGCTGGAGTTCCGGCGCATGTTCGCCGGCAAGATGGACAGCAGCAATGCGTTTGTCGATATCCAGGCCGGTGCCGGCGGCACCGAGGCGCAGGACTGGGCCGAAATGCTGTTGCGCATGTATCTGCGCTGGGCCGAGTCACGCGGCTGGAAGACCGAACTGCTGGAAGCCAGCGCCGGCGAGGTGGCCGGCATCAAGAGTGCGACCTTCCGCGTCGAGGGCGACTACGCCTACGGCTGGCTGAAGACCGAGACTGGTGTGCACCGGTTGGTGCGCAAGAGTCCGTTCGACTCGGACAACCGCCGCCACACCAGTTTCGGCAGCGTGTTCGTCGCGCCCGAGGTGGACGACGACATCGACATCGAGATCAATCCGGCCGATCTGAAGACCGATGTGTACCGTTCTTCCGGCGCGGGCGGCCAGCACGTCAACAAGACCGAGTCCGCGGTGCGCATCACCCACGTGCCGACCAACACCGTGGTCGCCTGCCAGACCGAGCGCAGCCAGCACGCCAACCGCGACCGCGCGATGAAGATGCTCAAGGCCAAGCTGTACGAGCTGGAGCTGCACAAGCGCAATGTCGAAAAAGCCGCGGTCGAGGCCACCAAGTCCGACATCGGCTGGGGCAGCCAGATCCGCAATTACGTGCTCGACCAGTCGCGCATCAAGGACCTGCGCACCGGCATCGAACGCACGGACACGCAAAAAGTGCTGGATGGCGATCTCGACGCGTTCGTCGAGGGCAGCCTGAAGGCTGGCCTTGAAGTCGGCTCCAGGCGCGCGGATGCCTGACTATCCTCGATGCTGCAATGATGGAAAACCTGCCCATGAGCGAAGCCACGCCCCCGGCCACTGACAGCGCGCCGGACGAGAACAAGCTGATCGCCGAACGCCGCGAAAAACTCAAGGCGCTGCGCGCTGCCGGCATCGCCTATCCCAACGATTTCCAGCCCGATGCCTTCGCTGGTGATCTGGCGGCGGATTACGCCGATGCCGTGCACTGGACGGCCGAGGCACTGGCCGCCAGCGTGCGTCGTGTGCGCCTCGGCGGACGCCTGCTGGCCAAGCGCGTGATGGGCAAGGCCAGCTTCGCGCGGCTGCAGGACGGCACCGGCGCGATCCAGTTGTTTCTGCGCGCCGAACTGGGCGAGGCTTACGCGGCGTTCAAGGGCTGGGACATCGGCGACATCCTCGGCGTCGAAGGCACGTTGACGCGCACCAAGACCGGCGAGCTGTCCGTGGCGGTCTGCGCCGTCCGGCTGCTGGTCAAGGCGCTGCGTCCATTGCCGGACAAATGGCACGGTCTCAGCGACATCGAGCAGCGTTATCGGCAGCGCTATGTCGACCTGATCGTCACGCCCGAGGCGCGCGCCACGTTCCGCCTGCGATCGCAGGTGATCGGCTTTATCCGGCGCTGGCTGGAGGATGCGCCGCGGCGTTTCATGGAAGTGGAAACGCCGATGATGCACGTGATCCCGGGTGGCGCCACGGCGCGGCCGTTCATCACCCACCACAATGCGCTGGATCTGCAGTTGTACCTGCGCGTGGCGCCCGAGCTGTACCTCAAGCGGTTGGTCGTGGGCGGTTTCGAGCGCGTGTACGAGATCAATCGCAACTTCCGCAACGAGGGCGTGTCCACGCGCCACAACCCCGAGTTCACCATGCTCGAGCTGTACCAGGCCTATGCCACGTACAACGAGATCATGGACCTCACCGAAAGCCTGATCCGCGACACCGCGCAGCAGGTGATCGGCAGCACCGAGCTGCACTGGGACGGCGCCAGCATCGACCTCGGCCCGGCGTTTCGTCGCTGGACGATGGCGGACGCGGTGCTGGAGCACAACCCGCACATCAAGCGCGAGGAACTGCGCGACCGTGCAGCGTTGGCGGCGCACGCCAGGCGCCTCGGCGTGCAGGTCAAGGACGGTTACGGCTGGGGCAAGCTGCTGCTGGAGATCTTCGAGAAGACGGTGGAGCACACGCTGATCCAGCCGACCTTCATCACCCAGCACCCGGTCGAGGTGTCGCCATTGGCGCGCGAGAGCGACAGCGACAAGGGCATCACCGACCGCTTCGAGCTGTTCGTCAACGGCAAGGAGATCGCGAATGGTTTTTCCGAGCTCAACGACCCGGAAGACCAGGCCGCGCGCTTCCAGGCCCAGGTCGACGCCAAGGACGCCGGCGACGACGAGGCGATGCACTACGACGCCGACTACATCCGCGCGCTGGAACACGGCCTGCCACCCACCGGTGGCCTCGGCATCGGCATCGACCGTCTGGTGATGCTGCTGGCCGACGCGCCCTCGATCCGCGACGTGCTGTTGTTTCCCTATATGCGGCCGCAAGGCCACCTTGCCGCCGACGACTGAGCAAGCCCATGTGGTACGCCATCATCGCCACGGATCATCCCGACTCGCTGGCCGCGCGCACGGCCGCGCGCCCGGCGCACCTGGCGCGCCTGCAGGCACTGCATGAGCAGGGACGCATCCTGCTGGCGGGGCCGTTCCCGGCGGTCGATGCCGAAGACCCCGGTCCTGCGGGTTTCAGCGGCAGCCTGATCGTGGCGGAGTTCGTCGATCTCGACGCGGCGCGAGCCTGGGCCGAGGCCGATCCCTACCGCGGCGCGGGCGTCTACCGTCAGGTCGAGGTCAAGCCATTGCGCAAGGTGTTGCCGTGAGCGAAGCGCGCGTGCAACTGATCCGTGCGCGCCTCGAGGCTGCGTTCGCGCCATTGCAGCTCGAGGTGGTCGATGACAGCGCCCGGCACGCCGGTCATGCCGGTGCGCGCGATGGGCGCGGGCATTTCCGCGTGCGCATCGTCAGCGCCGCGTTCGATGGCATGCCGCCGCTGGCCCGTCACCGCGCCGTGTATGCCGCGCTGGGCGCGCTGATGAGCAGCGACATACACGCCCTGCAGATCGAGGCGATCGCCGCGACGGCTGCCGAATCGGACGGTAAATCATGACGTTGTTCAATAAATTCAACTTGTCTGAAAGCAAAAGAAACCTTGATTCGATGCTGCTCGCGTTGCATCGCGGAGCCGGCATTGGCTACAGTTCCGCGCTTGGCCGCAGCGGGCAGCGCGGCGCTCACCGGATTCCTGCACGCGCATGCGCCTGACCTCGATCAAGCTGGCCGGCTTCAAGTCCTTCGTCGACCCGACCACGCTGTCTTTGCCGAGCAACATCACCTGCGTGGTGGGCCCCAACGGCAGCGGCAAGTCCAACATCATCGACGCGGTGCGCTGGGTGTTGGGCGAGAGCGCGGCCAGCCGCCTGCGCAGCGAGAACATCACCGATGTGATCTTCGCGGGTTCCAGCGCGCGCAAACCCGCGGGCCAGGCCACCGTCGAGCTGGTGTTCGACAACAGCGAGGGCAAGCTGGGCGGCGAGTGGGCCAATTTCGCCGAGATCTCGGTGCGGCGCCTGGTCAGCCACGATGGCCAGTCGAACTACTACATCAATGGCACGCGCTGTCGACGTCGCGACATCACCGACCTGTTCCTCGGCACTGGTCTTGGCGCGCGCAGCTACGCGATCATCGAACAGGGCGTGATCTCCGATATCGTCGAGTCGGAGCCCGAGCACCTGCGGGTGCACCTGGAGGAAGCCGCCGGTATTTCCAAATACAAGGAGCGGCGCAAGGAGACCGAGAGCCGCATCAAGGCCACGCGCGAAAATCTGGATCGCATCCGCGATGTGCGCGACGAGGTCGACAAACAGCTCGATCATCTGCACCGTCAGGCGCGCGCAGCCGAGCGCTGGCAAGCGCTGAAAACCGAGCAGACGCGCCGCGAAGCCGAATTGCGCGCGCTCGAATACCGCGCGTTGAGCGCCGAACTGGCGTCGCAGCAGCAGGCGCTGCATGACAGCGAGCTGGCCATCGAACGCGAACAGGCCGCGCTGGCCGCGATCGAGAACCGTCTCGAGCACGCGCGTACCGCGCACGGCGAAGCCGGCACGCAATTCAATGCGGCGCAAGCCGAAACCTACAAGATCGGCAGCGAGGTCGCGCGTGTCGAGCAACAGCTGCGGCACAGCCGCGAGCTGGGCGAGCGTCTGCAGCGCGAGCAGGCCGAGACCGCCACGCAATTGCACCAGGTCGAACGCCAACTCGAGGACGATCAGGCACGCCAGAGCGAGCAGCGCCGCGCCCAGGAAGAAGCGGCGCCACAGTTGGACACGCTGCGCGGCGATGAACAGCGTCATGAGCAGGCGCTGCAGCAAGCCGAAGCGCAATTGACCGCTTGGCAGCGGGACTGGGATACCCACGTCCGCGAGGCGGCCGACGTTTCGCGAGAGGCCGAGGTCGAGCGCACACACCTGAGCCACCTCGATCGCGAGAGCATGGAGTTGGCGCGCCGCCGCGAAACGCTGCAACGCGAACGCGGTGGCACCGACCTCGCCGTGCTGACTGCCGAACTCGACACGCTTGAGCAGCGCCATGCCGAGCAGCAGCGCCAGGTCGAGCACCTCAACGCCGCGCTGGAACAGCGCAAGGCGGACCTGGCCGGCGCACAGACGCATGAGCGCGAGCAGCAGGCGGTGCTTGACCGGGCGCGGCAGGACGTGCAGACGCTGCGTGGACGACTGGCCTCGCTCGAAGCCCTGCAGCACGCAGCTCTGGGCGAAGACGATGCGCGGCTACGTGACGGGCTGCAGCGTCTGGGCATTCAGCATGCCGTGCGTTTGGGTGCGCAACTCGAGGTCGATGCCGGCTGGGAGCGCGCAGTCGAAACCGTGCTCTCCGGGTGGCTCGACGCCGTAGTCACCGCGCAACCACTGGATGCCGTGGCGCACCTGCAGGCGGACGACGATTTCGATCTGACCCTGCTTGGAGCAGACCCTGCGCACGCGGCCGGGACCGCGGGCACGCTGGCCGCGCACGTCCGTGGTCCGACCGCGGCGCTGGCCCTGTTGGCGCGTGTGCAGACCGCCAGTGATCTGGCCAGCGCACATGCGCTGGCGGCGGATCTGGCGCCCGGGCAGAGCGTCATCGCCGCCAGCGGCGAATGGCTGGGACGCGATTTCCTGCGTGTGCTGCGTGGCGGCGACCCGCAGGCTGGCGTGTTGGCGCGCGCGCGCGAAATCGCGTCGGTGCAAAGCATGCTGGCCGCAGCCGAGGACGCGGCGCGGGCGGCAGGCGTCGCCGCGGAGGGAGCCGCCACCGCGCGCGCCGAGCACGAACGCCTGCGCGAGGACACGCAACGCGAGCTGTATCAGGCGCATCGACAGTTGTCTGAATTGTCCGGCCAGCGTCAAAGCCAGTCCGGCAAGCTCGAGCTGGCGCGCAATCGTCTGGCGCGACTGGACGAGGAACTCGGCAGCGTCGGGCAACGCCTGGCCGCGCTGGAATCCGACACGCGCGGCGCACGCGCGAAACTGGAGACCGCGCTGACGCGCATGGCCGCCGATGAAGCCAAACGCCTTGCGCTGGATGCCGCGCGACGCAGCCTGCTGGAAACGCGCGAGGAGGCACGTCTGAATCTGCGTGAGGCCAGCGAACGACAGCGGCAATTGGCGCTGGGTCTGGAGTCGCGGCGCAGCGCGCTGGCCGCATTGGAGCAGGCGATCGCGCGCACGCAGGCCCAGCATGCGCAGCTGCTTGCGCGTCGCGAGGCCTTGGCGGAGCAGCTCACCACCGGTGCCGCGCCACTGGCCGAACTCGATGCCGAACGCGCCGTGTACCTCGAACAGCGCCTGCTGGCCGATCGCGCGCTGGTCGACGCGCGCAACGCGCTGGCGGAAGCCGAGTCCGGCCTGCGCGCGCTGGAGAACGAACGTCAGTACGCCGAACAACGGCTGCTGCAACAGCGCGAACAGGGCACCGAGCGCCGCCTTGCGGAACAGGCGCAGCGCCTGCGTGCCGCGCAGATCGTCGAAGCCATCGACGCCAGCGGCCTGGGACTGGATGAAGTGCTGGCGGGTCTCGCCGAAGACATCGACATCGACAATTTTCGTGTTGGGCTGATCGAGATCGAGCAGAAGATCCGGCGCCTCGAGCCGGTGAATCTTGCCGCGATCCAGGAACATGCCGAACAGGCCGAGCGCAAGACCTATCTCGATGCGCAGCTGGCTGATCTGACCGAGGCGCTGGAGACGCTGGAGACCGCGATCCGCAAGATCGATCGCGAAACGCGGCAGATGTTCCGCGACACCTTCGACAAGGTCAATGCTGGTCTGCAGGAACTGTTCCCACGCCTGTTCGGCGGCGGCACCGCCTATCTCGAACTGACCGGCGAGGATTTGCTCGATGCCGGCGTGGCGATCATGGCGCGGCCACCTGGCAAGCGCATCAGCAACATCGGGCAGCTCTCCGGTGGCGAGAAGGCACTGATCGCGGTGGCGCTGGTGTTTGCCATTTTCCGCCTCAACCCGGCGCCGTTCTGCATTCTCGATGAAGTCGATGCGCCACTGGACGAGGCCAATGTCGGCCGCTTCACCGATCTGGTCAGGGAGATGAGCGACCGCGTGCAATTCCTGTACGTGACGCACAACAAGACCAGCATGGAATCGGCGCAACACCTGTGCGGCGTGGCGATGCGCGAGCCCGGCGTATCGCGACTGGTGCAGGTGGATCTCGAAGAAGCCGCTAAACTCGCCGGCGTTGCCTGACCATTCGCCGCGCCGATCGGCGCGGAACCCGGAGATCACGATGCATTGGGATCCTGCGATCGGCCTGCCGTTGCTGATTTTGAGCTTGGTTGCGTTGCTGGTGATCTACTTCACAGGTCGCAAGCGTCCACCCGCGGCCACGCGCAATGAGCCCGAGCGCGGCGAGGGTGCGCGCATCGAGCCGCGTTTTGATGATGCGGCAACGGAGCCGTTTGCCGATGTCGAGCGCGTGCTGACCCGTGCGGCGGACAATGCCGGCGCCGCGCCGGCGCCCGCACCCACTCCGCTGTTGCGCGAGTCCGCAGCAGCGGCCAGCGCGGCGGCCACACCCGTGCCCGCGGCATCTGCCAGGACCATCGGCAAGCGTCAGGAGACGAACATCGAGCGCATCATCAGTCTGTTCGTCACCGCGCGCGAAGGGCGGCTGTTCCGTGGTGTCGATCTGGTGGTGGCCGCCGAAAAGGTGGGCCTTGAGTTCGGCGACATGAACATCTTTCACCGCCTCGACGAGCGCAGCGCGGCGATGGGCCCGGTGTTCAGCGTGGCCAACATGGTCAAGCCGGGCAATTTCGATCTGGCGCACATCGATGCGTTGGCGACGCCGGGCCTCGGGTTTTTCATGACGCTGCCAGGTCCGCTCAATGCGCTGGATGCCTGGGAGGCCATGTTGCCCGCAGCGCAGCGCATGGCCGAATTGCTCGATGGCATGTTGCTGGATTCCGAGCGCAATGGCCTGGGGCGGCAGGGCATCCAGCACATGCGCGACGAGCTGCGCAACTGGGACCGGCACCACGAGGGCGAAGAAATCGGCTTGCGCTGGCGCTGAGTTGCGCTCAAAACCGGCGCTGTCCATCCGGTTCGCGCGATACGAGCGGCACCGCGACCAGGCGCAGCATGAAATACGCGACGAACGCGATGGCAAGGCCGATTGGCAGCCACCAGCCGTCCTGCGTGACCAAACCAAACAGCAACACCAGCATCATCGGCAGCACGGTCAGAACGTGGCCCCACCACGGCACGCCGATGCGACAAGCACAGCGGCGGCACTCGCGCACCTGCCACGGTGAGGTGAGTGCCTTGATCGCAGCCGGCATGGCGCGGTGCGCGCAGTGCGGGCAATCGAGCTGCATGTGCATGGCGAGGCTCAGTGGTTACATGCGGGCGTATGACCCGCGCTCAGGCGCCCAGACCGCGCACCAGTTCGATGTACTTGCGCTGCGCTGCATCGCGCGCGGTGCCCTTGAGCTTGGCCCATGCCTCGTACTTGGCGGTGCCGACGAAATCGAAAAAGCCTGGCTTGGGGCCATCGACGTCGCCTGCGGAGCCTTGCTTGTACAGCGCATAGAGCTTCAGCAGCGTGTCGTTGTCGGGGCGCTCGCCCAGTTTTTTGATTGCCTCGCTGGCGGCGAGAAATTGTTGATCGAGATCGGCCATGGCGGACGTGACTGGATGGGTGGCAGGGCTTGTAGCATGCGCCCCGCAGGGGGTCAACGCGCATTGCACGAGGGCTGCGGCACCTGTGCACTGCAACGGAACACCAGGCGCACGCAGGCGACCTGGCGTGTCAGTCAGGTGACAACGACGGGCGCCCTGCGCAGTGCCGCGCCAGTAATTTCGCGGCCTGCGCGGTTGGCCTGAATCCTGCTTGGATGTCCGCATGACCCGGCGCAAGGGCCGGAACCGGACACCAACATGAGCGCACAAAACCTGTTTTATCGTCACGCCCGCCTGCATGCGGTCAGCGCGGTATTGCTGAGCCGTGGCGCCGAGAGCGCACCAAGCGAAATGGTCGACATTTCCGCGACCGGATTGTGCGTACGGCGCCCAGAACAGTGGCAAGGTGTGCCCGGACAACTGTGGACGCTCGATCTGCTGCTGGAAGGCGATGCCCACGTCAACCTGGAAGCAACCTGCGTGCGCGAGACCGAACACAAGCTGTGCTTCGAGTTCACGCGCATACCCGAGGATCGCCAGATTCCCTTGTGGAACCTGCTTGGCGGTTACGCCGATCGCGTGGAGGCGTTCAGCGTTTGACTCTGCCCGGTTTGCCGCGCACCGACTTCAAGCCGTGGCGGTGGCGCGCAGTTCGCGGCGCAGGATCTTGCCGACGTTGGTCTTGGGCAGGCTGTCGCGGAATTCGATGAAATGCGGACGCTTGTAACCGGTGAGGTTGGCTTTCGCATAATCGCGTACCTCGGCCTCGGTCAGCGCGGGGTTCTTGCGCACCACGAACAGCTTCACCGCTTCACCGGATTTATCGTCGGGTACGCCGATGGCGGCCACTTCGAGCACGCCGGGGCAGGCGGCCATGACGTCTTCGACTTCATTGGGATACACATTGAAGCCGGATACGAGAATCATGTCTTTCTTGCGATCGACGATGTAGAAAAACCCGTTGCTGTCCATGCGCGCGATGTCGCCGGTGTGCAGCCAGCCGCCGCTGTCCATGACCTTGGCGGTTTCATCGGGGCGGTTCCAGTAGCCCTGCATCACCTGCGGACCCTTGACACACAATTCACCGATCTCACCAGTGGGCAGCAACTTGCCGCTGTCGTCCTGCACGCAGACCTCGGTGGAAGGCACCGGCAGGCCGATCGAGCCGTTGTAGGCGGCCAGGTCCAGCGGGTTGATGCACACCGCCGGGCTGGTCTCGGTGAGGCCGTAAGCTTCCACCAGCGTGCAGCCGGTCACCTGCTTCCAGCGTTCGGCCACGGCACGCTGCACCGCCATGCCGCCACCGAGGGTCATGCGCAGGTGCGAAAAATCCAGATCGTTGAAGCCGGGCGTGTTGAGCAGGCCGTTGAACAAGGTGTTGACGCCGGTCATCGCGGTGAAGCGCAATTTGCGCAGCTCCTTGACGAAACCCGGCATGTCGCGCGGATTGGTGATCAGATAGGCATAACCGCCGGTTTTCAGGAAAGTGAAGCAATTGGCCGTGAGCGAAAAGATGTGATAGAGCGGCAGGGCAGTGACGATGACTTCCTCGCCCTCATGCAGCACCGACTGGATCCAGACCGAGGCCTGCAGCATGTTGGCGACCATGTTGCCGTGGCTGAGCATCGCGCCCTTGGCCACGCCGGTGGTCCCGCCGGTGTATTGCAGGAACGCCAGATCATCGTGGCCCAGCGCCACCTGCGGGCGTGCCTGACCCGCGCCCAGCGCCAGCGCCTGATGCAGGCTGACGGCTCCAGGCAATTGCCATGGCGGCACCATTTTCCTGACATGACGCACTGCGAAGTTGATCAGTGTGCCCTTGAGTGTGCCCAGCATCTCGCCCAGGCTGGTCACCACCACGTGACGTACGTCGGTATGCGTGATCACGCCTTGCAACACGCTGGCGAAGTTCTCCAGCACCACGATGGCCTTGGCGCCCGAGTCCTTGAGCTGGTGCTGCAATTCGCGCGCGGTGTACAGCGGATTGGTGTTGACCACGACCAGCCCGGCGCGCAGCGCGCCGAACAGGACGATCGGGTACTGCAGGATGTTGGGCAGCATGATCGCGATGCGATCGCCCTTGGCCAGTCCCAAGGTGCCGCCCAGATACGCCGCGAAGCGCGCGCTGAGCCGATCGATCGCCGCATAGTCCAGTGTGCGACCGTAATTGCCGTAAGCCGGACGCTGGGCAAAACGCTGACAAGCTTCGTCGATGACCGCAACGACCGAGGCATAGCGACTCAGATCGATTTCGGCAGGGACGTTTTTCGGGTAGTGCGCAAGCCAGGGACGTTCAACGCCCATGTGTCGACCTCATCGAACGCCGGGTAGAGCGTGCGCATGCGCACACGCATGGTCCGGATTGCAACATAGCCCCCATGGAGCGGCAAGACGCGCTGCAATGCCGCGTTGCCATCATCGGGGCCGTCTCTCCTGGCTTTGGCTGGGCGCCGGCCACCCATGACTAATGGCAGGGATACGGAACCGTAGCCTGGAAGACTGCTCTAATGCCTCGCTCGCGCCATTCAGCGCCTGTTACCAATCCCGGGAGAACGCCTTGAAACTGCAACGCAAGATACTGCCCCTGCTGCTGGCCGCGACGCTGCTGCCCATGGGCGCCCATGCCGCCGACGCCGCCCATGCCGAGCCCGCCAAGACCGCAGCTGCCGCAACGGTGCCGCAGCAGCGCGAGGTCGTGACCCACGGCAGCGTGCGCATCGGCAATGAGGACGTGCGCTACACCGCCACCGCAGGAACCATCATCCTGCGCAATGACAAGAATGAACCGGTGGCGACCATGTTCTACGTGGCCTACACCAAGGACGGCGTGCGCAATGAGGCCAGGCGCCCGATCACGTTTCTGTACAACGGCGGACCCGGATCTTCTTCGATCTGGCTGCACATGGGTGGCCTCGGCCCGATGAAAGTCGCGCTCAACAATGCTGGCGCCACGCCGCCCGCACCGTATGACATCGTGCCCAACCGCGACAGTCTGCTCAATGCCAGCGATCTGGTGTTCATCGACGCGGTCGGCACCGGTTACAGCCATGTGGTCGGCAAGGGCACCGACAAGATGTTCTGGGGCGTGGATCAGGATGTGAAATCCTTCAGCCAGTTCATCCAGCGCTATCTGACCCAGTTCAATCGCTGGAATTCGCCCAAGTTCCTGCTTGGCGAAAGCTACGGCACCACGCGCTCGGCCGCACTGGTTGAGTACATGCAGGATCAGGGCATCAGCATGAACGGCGTGGTGCTGCAGTCGTCCATCCTCAACTACGGTTTGCTGATGCCGGGGTCGGACACGAAGTACGAACTGTACCTGCCCACCTACACCGCGCTGGCCTGGTACCACCACAAGCTGCCGGGCAATCCAGGCAGCGATCTGCCGGCGCTACTGGCCAGGGTGCAGCAGTTCGCGCTGGGCGAGTATGCGCACGCGCTGGCGCAGGGTGAAAACCTTCCTGTCGCCGAACGCGACGCGGTGGCCGCCAAGCTGCACGAATACACCGGGTTGCCGCTGGAGTACATCAAGCGCGCCAAGCTGCGCATCGAGGCCAGCAATTTCCGCAAGGAGCTGATGCTGCCCGAGCGCGAGAGCATCGGCCGCTATGACGGACGCTACGCCGGACTGGATATCAACGCGATCGGCTCCACGCCGGATTTCGACCCATCCGACCAGTTCGTCTCGCCGGGCTTTACCACGGCCTTCAACTGGTATTTGGGCAACGTGCTGAAGTACCACTCCGAACGCCCGTACAAGGTGATGAACGACAAGGTCATCGGCGAATGGGACTGGCACCATGCCGTGCCGGGCTCGGGCTGGAAGCTGCCACTGCCCTATGTGGCGGGTGATCTCGGCGCGGCGCTGCGCAAGAACCCGTACCTGCGCGTGATGTCGGCCAACGGTTACTTCGACCTGGCCACGCCGTATTTCGCCACCGAGTACGACCTCGACCACATGATGCTGGAGCCGCAGTTGCGCAGCCACGTCGAGTTCACCTTTTACGACTCGGGTCACATGATTTACCTCAATCCGCAGGCACTGGCCGCGTATCACGCGGACCTCGACCGGTTCTATCGCAGCACGCTGGCGGTTGACGCTGCCGGCGACAAGCAGTAATACGGCCATTGACCGCGCGGGTGTGATGCCCGCGCGGTCAACCTCGGCGAATGGGGCGCGTTATCCAGGAGGGGGCTTCTGGAGCTTGCCTTGAAAAGAATCTTTGTCGTGGGCTGTCCGCGTTCGGGCACCACCGTGGTGCAGGCGCTGATCGCGCGTCACCCCGATGTGCATACCTTGCCAGAAACCGGTTTTTTCGAAGCCATCTACGGCGGCACCCAGGCGCGCTGGGGCGATCCCTACGCGCGCGATGCGCGGCGCTGGTATCACCGCCGTCTGCATCTGGCGCAGTCGCGCGGGCGCCGACGCCTGCGTGAGCTGGAGCAAGGCACAGGCCTGCCGCGACATCTGCCGGCACCGTGGCGCGACACTGCCTGCATCCGGCGCTTCGTGCGCCTGCTCGATCGCACCGCGACCCGCGCCGAGTGCAATGCGTGGATCGAAAAAACCCCGCAGCACCTGCTGTATCTGGACGAGATCGCGGCTGCGGTGCCGGACGCGCGCTTCGTGCATGTGATCCGTGCCGGCCGCGATGTGCTGGCTTCGATCGCTGATGCCGATCTGCACCAGCCATGGCCGGATTTCACCGGCGGCGTGGTGACCTGGGCACGCCGCTGGAACCGCGCCGTGGACTTGTCCCTGGCGCGGCAGGATGACCCGCGGCATTTCCTGCTGTGCCTGGAGGATCTGACGCGCGACTTCGAGGGCACATGGCATGCGCTGCGCGGGTTTCTCGATCTTGCGGCCGATCGCACCTTGCTGGCGCGGCCCGGCAGTCGCGTCAGCAGCGTCGATCACGAACCATGGCGCAAGCGCGAGATCAGCGGGCGCATCAGCACACCCGAGCGTAAATACGAGCGCCTGTTCGGCCCGGAGACGCGCGCGTGGATCGAAACCGCGCTGTGCGATTACGACCATGCACGACAGCAGATCAGCGCGGCCGGTGCGCAGTTCCGTGCGGATTGCGGCACTGGCAAAAGCGGCTAGCCTGGTGCATTTCGACACGGCAGGGCGGTAACCCTGCGGAACCGCGCGTGCGGCCCGTCCACGCAGGTCGTCATGCGCGCCGGCGCGCGGCTGTCGTGATGGCGGCACATCCTTGTGCCGCGGCCATGAAGCAGGCAGTCCGCTCGGTGCGCCGGGATCAGCCCGCCTTGCGCGCTGCCAGTTGGCGCAGCACGTAGGGCAGGATGCCGCCGTGGCGATAGAACTCGCGTTCCTTCGGAGTCAGCAGCATCACCCGCACCTGGAAGCGCTTTTCGCCGCCCTCGCCCTGCGCGATCACCGTGGCTTCGCGCGCCTCGGGTGCATCGAAACCGACGATGGCGAAGCTCTCGCGTCCCGTCAGGCCATGCGTCTGCGCGCTTTCGCCGGGCAGAAACTGCAGCGGCAACACGCCCATGCCGACCAGATTGGAGCGATGGATGCGCTCGAAACTTTCCGCGATCACCGCCTTCACGCCCAGCAGCAGCGTGCCCTTGGCGGCCCAGTCGCGCGAGGAACCGGTGCCGTATTCCTTGCCGGCGAGCACGATGAGTGGCGTCTTCTCGGCCTGGTATTGCATTGCCGCGTCGTAGATCGCCATCTGCTTGCCACCGGGCACGTGCAGGGTGTAGCCACCCTCCACGCCGTCCAGCATCAGGTTCCTGATGCGGATATTGGCAAAGGTGCCGCGCACCATCACGTCGTCGTTGCCGCGTCGTGACCCGTAGGAATTGAAGTCCCTGGGTTGCACGCCGTGTTCGATCAGGTAGCGCCCGGCCGGAGAGTCCTGCTTGATGTTGCCGGCCGGCGAGATGTGGTCGGTGGTGATGGAATCGCCGAACAGACCCAGACAGCGCGCACCCTGGATGCTGGCCAGCGCGGCGGGCTGCATCTGCATGCCGGTGAAATAAGGCGGGTTCTTGATGTAGGTGGAGTCGCCCCAGCGGTAAAGCTCGCCCGCGGGCGCGTCGATGCTGTTCCAGCGGCTGTCGCCGGCGAACACATTGGCATAGCTGTGGGTGAACATCTGCGGGGCGATGGTGCTGGCGATCAGATCGGAGATTTCCTGGTTGCTCGGCCAGATTTCCTTCAGGTACACCGGCTTGCCGTCGCTGCCCGCGCCGAGGGGCTCATGGGCAAGATCGATGTCGAGCGAGCCCGCCAGGGCATAGGCCACGACCAGCGGTGGCGAGGCGAGATAGTTGAGCTTGACCTCGGGGTGCACGCGACCCTCGAAGTTGCGGTTGCCCGAGAGCACCGCACCCACGGCGAGATCGCCCGTGG
>DZBX01000276.1 GCA_022730075.1 Rhodanobacter sp.
TCCGACCTCAGTGTCCGCTTGAAACACGCCTCAACCGTTTTGTTTCTTGAGAGCTCCCAGTTTGTCGACTTATTTATCGACTGGTGAGTAGTTATCGGCTGCGGAGCATGAGGGATGGCCAACGTCGCGGTCCATTACTCGAACCTCGCCGCCCGCTTTTCGATAAACGCCGCCAGCCCTTCACGTAGGTCGGGGCTCGCATACAGCAGCATGTGCGCCTTGCGCTCGAGCGACAGCGCGGCATCGAGTGGCAGATCCAGACCGGCGAGCGCCACTTCCTTGATGAGATTGACCGCCACACGCGGCATGGCCGCGATCTGACGGCCGAGCCCGAGCGCACGGTCGAGCAACTGGTCGGCTGCGACGATTTCGCTCACCAGCCCGGACTCGTGCGCGGTCCGGGCGTCGATTGCTTCGCCGGTGAACAACATGCGCATCGCGCGGTGGCGCCCAAGCGCGCGCACGAGCTGCTGGGTGCCGCCCGCGCCCGGCATCAGGCCGAGTCTGATTTCGGGCTGACCGAAAGTCGCGGCCTCACTGGCGAGGATGATGTCAGCCTGTAGCGCCAACTCCATGCCACCGCCAAGCGCTGGCCCGTTGACCGCGGCGATCAGAGGCTTTGGGAAGCGCAGGATGGGCCGCCAATAGCGCGGGATGTCGCGCTCCATCACTTCGTACGGCCCCAGCCCTTGCATCTCGCGCACATCGGCGCCGCCGACGAAACACGACCCTTCGCCGGTGATGACGACGCAGCGCACCTCCGCCTCGTCGGCCAGGCGCTCAAAGGTTGCCGCAAGCGCCTGGCGCAGTGCGAGGTTGAGCGCATTGCGCTTGGCGGGCCGGTTGATGCGCACCAGGTGCACACCGACCTCGTGGCGGCTTTCGAGCAAAAGCGGCGCGGTGTCGATCATGTTTAGAACGCCGCAATGTCGGTGATGGCCCGGCCGAGGATCAGCGCATGGATGTCGTGGGTGCCTTCGTAAGTGTTGACCACTTCGAGGTTGACCAGATGGCGCGCGATACCGAATTCGTCGCTGATGCCGTTGCCGCCCAGCATGTCGCGCGCGGCGCGTGCGATGTCAAGCGCCTTGCCGCAGGAATTGCGCTTCATGATGCTGGTGATCTCCACCGCCGCCGTGCCTTCATCCTTCATGCGCCCCAGACGCAGGCACCCTTGCAGGCCCAGCGCGATGTCGGTCAGCATGTCGGCGAGCTTCTTTTGCACGAGTTGGTTGGCCGCGAGCGGCCGGCCGAACTGTTTGCGGTCGAGCACGTACTGGCGCGCGCGATGGAAGCAGTCCTCGGCGGCACCCAGGGCACCCCAGGCGATGCCGTAGCGCGCGCTGTTCAGGCAGGTAAACGGGCCTTTGAGGCCGCGCACTTCGGGCAAGGCGTTTTCCTCGGGGCAGAAGACTTCGTCCATGACGATCTCGCCGGTGATGCTGGCGCGCAGGCCGACCTTGCCGTGGATGGCCGGGGGCGCTCAGACC
>DZBX01000277.1 GCA_022730075.1 Rhodanobacter sp.
CAAGAATTCTTTAGAGTCTGTCCAGGCCTGACGTTCAGCCGTCGCCAGAAGGGGGCTTTTACTCAGCAGTCGATAAATAAGTCGACAACAAACAGGGAACTCATCGAGGGCCAGTGCATCTCATGGACATGAAACGAGATGGACGGACTTTGGACCACAAGACGCTGGAGGCCATCCGGCGCATGGCGGTCGAACGCGTGCGCGAAGGCGAGCCTGCGGCGAAGGTCATTGCGGCCTATGGATTCAACCGCACGACGATCTACAAATGGCTGCGCGCGGCGATGCAACCCGGCCTGGGCATGCGCGCCCTGCGCTCCACGCCCGCTGCGGGCAGGCCGCGCACCTTGACGCCCCGGCAGGAGGCGCAGGTGTTCCGGTGGGTCAACGGGCGCGATCCGCGGCAATACGGCCTGGACTTTGGGCTGTGGACCCGTGCCGTGGTGGCCGACCTCATCGCGCAGAAGTTCGGCATCACGCTGGGGCTGAGCGCCATCGGCGCCTTGCTGGCCCGGCTGGGGCTCACGTCCCAGAAGCCGCTGCAACGCGCCTACCAGCGCGACCCCGAAGCCATCCGACGCTGGCAGCGCGAGGTCTTCCCCGCGCTGTCCAGACAGGCCCGCAAAGAGGGAGCCGACATCTTCTTCTGGGACGAGTCGGGCTTTCGTGCCGACACCGTGCAGGGCAAAACCTGGGGACTGCGCGGCCACACCCCGGTGGTGCAACGCCCGGGGCAGCGCCAGTCCATCAGTGCGGCCTCCGCCGTCAATGCCCATGGGGCCTTCTGGTTCTGCACCTATGAAGGTGCGCTCAGTGCCGCGCTGTTCGTCGATCTGCTCAAAGGCCTGATGCAGGATCGACAAAGACCGGTGCATCTGGTGGTCGATGGTCTGCCTGCGCACAAGACGGCGCTGGTCAAACAATTTGTGGCCTCGACCCAAGGCCGCCTGACCCTGCACTTCTTGCCAGGTTATGCGCCAGAGTTGAATCCCGACGAGTTGGTCTGGAGCCACGTCAAGCGCACAGGCACAGCACGGAACCCCTTGCGTAGGGGCGAAAAACTCCGCGACAAAATCGAAGAGCAACTCGCCAAACTGCAGCAAATGCCCCACATGATCCGCTCATTCTTCAGAGCCCCTTCTGTCGCCTATATTCTCGACTGCTGAGTAAACTCCTGACGCGGGATGTTGATGCGCCAAGCTCCGTCGGGGTCCTGGCGCAAATGTCCGGTGTTGTCGCTGCGGTAGGTCAGCAGTTTGATGTTCTTTGCACGCAGCGGATTTGAGGCCAGCAGCTTGAGGAGTAAGCGGTCACGCGCCCACACCGCTTCGGTCGCGCCGCCGCTGCTCGGGTGCACCGCGTCCATCCGCGCCACAGCATCGGCAACGGCGTCGAGCGGGTTGCGCAGCGACAGCACCGCCTGCAACGGCGCAAACGGGTCGCGCGACACGCTCCTTTCCTCTTCGAGTTGGCCCGAAATGTTTTTGATGAA
>DZBX01000278.1 GCA_022730075.1 Rhodanobacter sp.
TGCATACGTGATCGGTTAGGCCGTTTTCTCCAATGAATTATGCATGATTCGGTCTCGGCAGTCGGACTCGATAGGCGTGTTTGCCCGTTTCGACCGCCTCCAGCAGATGCAGACGACTTGCGTTCGGGTCGACCGCCTCGTGCAAGATCGTTCTGCTGATCCTCACGACCAGCTCGTGGACTTGACGCGCGGGGCCCAACACGATGGCGAGCAAGTCGGCGGAGACCGACTCGAGCACCGCAGCCCACCGCAGCGCGGGCGTCCGGTCCGCCAGCGCCCCGAGCCGCTTGCGCACCGCCTCCAGAAGCGCCCGGCTGACCACGAGCGTGACGATGGCTGCGTGCAACAGCGCTTCCACAACCTCGGCCTTCGAGCTCGGCATCTCCTCCAGGTGGTAATGCCGCTTCAACTCCTTGAAGAGCAGTTCGATCTGCCACCGCAGAGCATACGTTGTCTGCACGTCCTGCGCGGGCAGGCGCTCCGGCGCAATGTTGGTGATGTACAGGTGGTATTCGCCGGTCCTGTCGTCGCGCATGCCCACCACCCGCAGAAGCCTCGTCCCGTGGCTGGTTCGGCCCGCATAGCTTCGCCGCTTGAACTCGACCTGAACCATCACGTCGATCGTCTCGCGCTCGAGCCCCTCGATCGCCTGCCCAATGCGCTTGCCCACCAGATTTCGAGCACGACCGCGGTGGGTTCCGTTCTGAGCGACGATGACCGGGTTGGCGTTGGCCTTGAGACGCGACAGGAAGTAGCCGTTGTTGCGCGCGATGCAGTCGAACAGCTGGTAGCGGAAGTATCCGAGGTCGAACATGAACAGCTTGCCGGCCACCCACTTGCCGACCTGAAGCACCGGCCCGTCATGCCTGCGGCCCGGGGTGATCCGCACGCTGTGCTTGCCGGCACCCGTAACGCTCATGATCCAGTGGGCCTTGAGCGCGGACTGGCTGTGGTTGGTCCGAGACCCGGGGTAGGCCGTCTTCAGCAGGTCGTGCAGTCGCACGACGGTCGAGTCGGTGAGAAGCACGTCCCGGAAGCCGACCAAGTGCCCCTGCAGGGCCCGCGCAGCGCCCACGTGCTCAAGGGCCCGAAGAGCTGCTTGTTTGAGCATCTTCGCAAAGCCAGGCGTGAACCTGTCGTAGAAGCTGCTCTCCTCGATCGTCTGGCCCGTCGTCTTCTCGTAGGCACGTCGAAGTCCGGCGAGCGTCCGCTGCCGGCCCACGCCAAAGCCCAGCACGACGGTCCAGAACAGGTCCACAGGGCTGACCTTGCGGACGCGCTTGACGGCCGCAGTCGCCTTCGCCAGCGCGATCAGGAACTCCGCGGGGAACAGGTTGTGCAACGTCTCGCGAACGGGTACAAGCTGGGACTGGGCCATCGTCTGCCTCCGAGTTGGCTGCGCAGCCCGTTGGACGCAGCGCGGTGGCCTTCGTTCCATGCAAATCTGCGCTCGATGGCAGTCTTATCCGAATGCCCATGCA
>DZBX01000023.1 GCA_022730075.1 Rhodanobacter sp.
CCAAGATTTTCGAGTAACTGCAGCATGCGTGCGCGGCGGCAAAAGCCGCCGTGCGTAACGGCTCTTTTGACAGGACACGGTTATGGCGAACCAAAAAATTCGCATTCGGCTCAAGGCTTATGACCACCGACTGATCGACCGCTCTGCGAGCGAGATCGTCGAGACGGCCAAACGCACAGGCGCCACAGTGCTCGGACCGATTCCCTTGCCGACCAAGATCGAGCGTTACACGGTGCTGACGTCTCCGCACGTCGACAAGGATGCGCGGGATCAATACGAAACGCGCACACACAAGCGGGTGCTCGACATCATCGACCCCAATGACAAGACCGTGGACGCATTGATGAAGCTCGACCTCGCCGCTGGCGTGGACGTGCAGATCAAGCTCGGTTAAGGCGCTGGATCAGGACACAGACATGAGTATCGGACTGGTAGGCCGCAAATGCGGCATGAGTCGAATCTTCACCGAGGATGGTCGTTCGGTGCCGGTGACGCTGATCGAGGCGACACCCAATCGCGTGACCCAGGTGAAGTCGGATGACACCGATGGCTATGCCGCAGTGCAGGTGACTGCGGGTGCCAAGCGCCCCAATTTGCTGAGCAAGGCCGCGAAAGGGCATTTCGCCAAGGCCAAGGTCGAGCCTGGCCGTGGTCTGTGGGAATTCCGCGTCGCTGCTGCCGATGTGGCCAGTTATATCGTGGGCAGCGAAATCAAGCTTGATGACGTGTTCAAGCTTGGTCAAAGCGTCGATGTTGCAGGTGTGTCCAAGGGCAAGGGCTTCCAAGGCACGATCAAGCGCCATCACTTCAAGATGGGTGACGCGACGCACGGCAACTCGCTGTCGCATCGCGCACCGGGATCCATCGGTCAGCGCCAGACTCCGGGGCGCGTGTTTCCCGGCAAGCGCATGTCGGGGCAGATGGGCAATGTGCATCGTTCTGCGCAAGGCCTCGAGGTGATGCAGATCGACAGTGAGCGCCATGTTATCGCCATCAAGGGCGCCGTTCCTGGCGCCACCGGCGGCAACGTGATCATTCGCCCGACAAGCAAGGGCTGAGGAGTCAGGTCATGGAAATCAACGTTACCGACGCCGCGCCATTGCAGGTCGCCGAGGTCGTATTCGGTGCCGAATTCAATGAGAACCTCGTGCACCAGGTGGTAGTGGCTTATCGGGCTGCTGGTCGTGCTGGCACCAAGGCACAACTCACGCGCAGCGAGATGTCAGGTACTACCAAGAAATTCAAGAAGCAGAAGGGCGGTGGCGCGCGTCACGGCGACTACCGGGCCCCGATTTTTGTCGGTGGCGGCAGAGCTTTTGCAGCCAAGCCGCGCAGCTTCGAGCAGAAGGTCAATCGCAAAATGTATCGCGGCGCCATGCGCAGCATTCTTGCCGAACTCAATCGGCAGGGGCGGTTGCAAGTCGTTCCGGGTTTCGGCATCGAGCAGCCAAAGACCCAAGGGCTGGCGAGCAAGCTGTCACAGCTTGGCGCTGCGGGCCATGTGTTGCTGGTCGATGACAACGCGGCCGACGCGCTGTATCTGGCAGCGCGCAATCTGCCGCATGTGCACGTTGTCGATGTCGCGGCAATGAATCCGGTATCGCTGGTGGGCGCCGACCGTGTGGTGATGACGGTCGAGTCCGTTAAGAAGATCGAGGCGTGGTTGGCATGAACAACGAATTGATTCTATCCGTGCTGCGTGCACCGCTGGTCTCCGAGAAGGCAGCGCGTCTGGCCGAGCACAACCAATACGTGTTCGAAGTCGCGCCCGAGGCCACCAAGGCCGACGTGAAGGCGGCGGTCGAACAATTGTTCGAAGTGAAGGTGGAAGCGGTCAATCTGGTCAACGTCAAGGGCAAAACGAAGTCCTTCCGTTATCGCCAGGGCCGCCGTGCCGGCATGCGCAAGGCGTACATACGCCTTGCTGAAGGCCAGTCCATCGACGTGATGGCCAAGGCCTGAGTCAGGAGTCGCCACAATGA
Source organism: Rhodanobacter sp. (assembly GCA_022730075.1). Taxonomy (GTDB): domain Bacteria; phylum Pseudomonadota; class Gammaproteobacteria; order Xanthomonadales; family Rhodanobacteraceae; genus Metallibacterium. The sequence goes on from DZBX01000023.1 coordinate 1,983, forward strand.
CATTGATGACATTCAAGCCGACCTCGCCAGGACGCCGCGCCATGGTGCGCGTGTCGACGCCAGGTCTGCACAAGGGTGCACCCCATGCTCCGCTGGTCGAGGCGCAGAGCAACACCGGGGGCCGCAATCACTACGGGCGCATCACCACGCGCCACCGTGGTGGTGGACACAAGCAGCATTATCGCCTGATCGACTTCAAGCGCGACAAGGAAGGCATTGCCTGCCGTGTCGAGCGTCTGGAATATGATCCCAACCGCACCGCGCACATCGCGCTGGTGTTGTACGCCGACGGTGAGCGCCGCTACATCATCGCGCCGCGCGGTCTGGCGATCGGCGATCAGCTGGTGGCCGGGCGCGACGCACCAATCAAGCCTGGCAATTGCCTGCCTTTGCGCAATGTACCGATTGGTTCGACCGTGCATTGCATCGAGATGAAACCCGGCAAGGGCGCACAGTTGGCGCGCAGTGCTGGCGCCTCAGTGCAGCTGGTGGCGCGCGAGTTGGGTTTCGCTACCTTGCGCTTGCGTTCTGGCGAAATGCGCAAGGTGCCGGTCGAGTGTCGTGCAGTGATTGGCGAGGTGGGCAACACCGAGCACAACCTGCGCAAGATCGGCAAGGCCGGTGCGCAGCGATGGAAAGGCATCCGCCCGACCGTGCGTGGCGTGGTCATGAATCCAGTCGATCATCCACATGGCGGCGGCGAAGGCCGCACCTCGGGTGGCCGTCATCCCGTCAGTCCATGGGGTTTGCCGACCAAGGGCTACAAGACGCGAAACAACAAACGCACGCAGAACATGATCGTGCGTCGTCGCAAGTAACAGGAAATCGACATGCCGCGTTCGCTCAAGAAAGGTCCCTTCATCGACCTGCATCTGATGAAGAAAGTCGAGGCTGCGGCCACGACCAACAGCAAGCGTCCGATCAAGACCTGGTCGCGTCGCTCGATGATCGTGCCGGATATGGTTGGCATGACCATTGCCGTGCATAACGGCAAACAGCACGTTCCGGTGCTGGTGAACGAAAACATGGTCGGGCACAAGCTTGGCGAATTCGCGGCAACGCGCACGTTCAAGGGTCACTCCGGCGACAAGAAGGCCGCGGCACCTGCTGCAGCCAAGAAGAAGTGATGGAGACTGAGATGGAAGCGAAGGCAATCCTGCGCGGAGCTCGGATTTCGGCGCAAAAGGCGCGCCTTGTGGCCGATCTTGTACGCGGCATGCCCGTCGACCGAGCCAGCGGTCTGCTCGAGCACACCGAGAAGAAAGCGGCGCACATCGTGCGCAAGCTGCTGCTCTCGGCCGTTGCCAATGCCGAGAACAACCTGGGCGCCGATGTCGACGAGCTCAAAGTTACGCGAATTTTCGTGGACGAGGGCCCGGTGATGAAGCGCATGCACGCACGCGCCAAGGGTCGCGGCGCACGCATTCTCAAGCGCAGCAGCCACATCACTGTGGTCGTTGGCAACTGACGGGGCAACGAGAAATGGGTCATAAAGTTCATCCCACTGGTTTCCGCCTGGGCATTGCCAAAGACTGGAACTCGAAGTGGTTCGCCGGCAAGCGTGAGTTTGCCCAATATCTTGTTGCCGATATCAAGGTGCGCGAGATGCTCAAGAAGCGTCTGGCGGCGGCGGGTATTTCCAAGATCCTGATCGAACGCCCCGCCAAGAATGCGCGTGTCACCATCCATACGGCGCGTCCGGGTGTGGTGATCGGCAAGAAAGGCGAGGACATCGAGAAATTGCGGCATGACGTGACTGCACTGATGGGTGTTCCCACGCACATCAACGTGGCCGAGGTGCGCAAGCCTGAACTGGACGCTCAGCTCGTTGCCGAGAGCATCGCGCAGCAACTCGAGCGTCGCATCATGTTCCGCCGCGCGATGAAGCGCGCGGTGGGCAACTCGATGCGCCTTGGCGCGCTCGGCATCAAGGTCAACGTCGGCGGCCGCCTCAACGGTGCGGAAATCGCGCGTTCGGAGTGGTACCGCGAAGGCCGCGTGCCGCTGCATACCCTGCGCGCGGACATCGATTATGGCTTTGCGGAAGCCAAGACCACCTACGGCATCATTGGCGTCAAGGTGTGGATCTACAAGGGCGAAGTCTTCGACCTGGCTGCCAGCCAGCAGCAAGAGGCGAAGGAAGCCGAGCGCGAGCCACGTCGTGGCGGTGAACGCCAGACGGCGGCGAAGTAAGGAGCACTCTCATGCTACAACCCAAGCGCACCAAATACCGCAAGATGTTCAAGGGCCGCAACGAAGGCCTGAGTTACAGCGCCAACGTGGTCAGCTTCGGCGAATATGGCCTGAAGGCGATCACGCATGGGCATCTGACCTCGCGTCAGATCGAGGCCGCGCGCCGCAGCATTTCGCGTCATGTCAAGCGTGGCGGCAAGCTGTGGATTCGCGTCTTCCCCGACAAACCGATCACGCGCAAGCCAATCGAGGTGCGCATGGGCGCGGGCAAGGGCGGCGTCGAGTTCTGGGTTGCACCCGTACAGCCTGGTCGCATGCTGTATGAAATCGAAGGCGTCGACGAAGTGACCGCGCGCGAGGCGTTCCGCCTTGCGGCCGCGAAGCTGTCGGTGCAGACCACCTTTGTCACCCGGGCGGTGCTGTGATGGATATCAAGGATCTGCGTAATCAGTCGGCCGTTGATCTGGCCAAACACGTGCTCGATTTGCGCAAAGAGCAGTTCAATCTGCGCATGCAGCGCAGCGCGGGCGAGTTCAAGCAGACGCACCAGCTCAAGCGCGTGCGTCGCGATATCGCCCGAACCAAGATGGTGCAGGGCGAGAACAAGTGAGACAAGCCATGAGCGAAACGACTTCAGCCACCCGAAGCCTGCAAGGGCGCGTGGTGAGCAACAAGATGAACCACACCGTGACGGTTCTGATCGAGCGTCAGATCCAGCACGCTGTTTACGGCAAGATCTTGCGCCGTTCGACCAAGCTGCATGCCCACGACGAGTCGGGTGATTGCCGCGAGGGCGATCTGGTGCGCATCGTCGAATGCCGTCCACTGTCCAAGACCAAGCACCATCGGGTGGTCGAAGTCCTGCAGCGCGCCGGCGAGTGAGGGTAGAGCCATGATCCAGATGCAATCCAGATTGGCCGCAGCGGACAATAGCGGTGCGCGCGAGCTCATGTGCATCAAGGTGCTGGGTGGCTCCAAGCGCCGTTATGCCGGCATCGGTGACGTCATCAAGGTGACCGTCAAGGATGCCATTCCGCGCGGCAAGGTGAAAAAAGGCGAAGTCTACGATGCCGTCGTGGTTCGTACCGCCAAGGGTGTGCGTCGTCCGGACGGGTCGTTGATCCGCTTCGACGGCAATGCCGCCGTACTCCTCAACAACAAGCTCGAGCCGATCGGTACCCGCATTTTCGGGCCGGTCACCCGCGAGCTGCGCAGCGAGCGCTTCATGAAGATCGTCTCGCTCGCACCCGAAGTGCTCTGAGCGGAGAAGTCTGATGAATCGTATTCGCAAGGGCGATCAGGTAATCGTGATCGCCGGCAAGGACAAGGGTCAGCGTGGTGAAGTCACGCGCGTGGTCGGTGACCGCGTGTTCGTGGCCAACATCAACATGGTCAAGCGTCACACCAAGCCCAATCCGCAGGTCAATCAACCCGGCGGCATCATCGAGCGTGAAGCCCCGATCCACCTTTCCAATGTCATGCTGTTCAACTCCGCCAGTGGCCAGGGCTCGCGCGTCGGTTTCAAAACGCTCGACGATGGCCGCAAGGTCCGCGTATTCCGCGGCACCGGCGAGGTCGTGGACGCCTAAGGAGCCCATCGTGACTCGCCTCGAAAAAATCTACAAAGAGCAGGTCGTGCCGAAGCTGATTGAACGCTTTGGCTACACCAACGTCATGCAGGTTCCGCGCATCACCAAGATCACGCTGAACATGGGTGTGGGTGAAGCGGCGGCCAACAAGAAAGTGCTGGAGAATGCACTGGCCGACATGGCCAAAATCGCGGGCCAGAAGCCGGTGGCGACCAAGGCGCGCGTATCCGTGGCCTCGTTCAAGATCCGCGATGGTTGGCCCATCGGCTGCAAGGTGACCTTGCGTCGTCACAACATGTACGAGTTCCTTGATCGTCTGATCAGCGTTGCGCTGCCGCGCGTGCGCGACTTCCGTGGTGTGCCGGGACGTTCGTTCGACGGCCGTGGCAACTACAATATGGGCATCAAGGAGCAGATCATCTTCCCCGAGATCGATTTCGATCAGGTTGATGCTCTGCGCGGCATGGATATTTCCATCGCCACCAACGCGCGCAGCGACGCCGAGGCCAAGGCCTTGTTCGAAGCGTTCAATTTTCCGTTCCGCAACTGATCCAGGATTCACCATGGCAAAGCAGTGCATGATCAACCGCGAGGTCAAGCGGGCCAAGCTGGTCAAGAAGTATGCGGCCAAGCGCGCTGAGCTGAAGAAGCTCATCGCCAGCCCGCAGGCTTCGTTCGAGGACAAACAGGCCGCGGTAACCCGGTTGCAACAGCTGCCGCGGGACTCCAGTTCCAGTCGGCAGACCACGCGCTGCGCGCTTACCGGGCGTTCGCATGGCGTCTATCGCAAGTTCGGCCTTGGCCGCAACAAGCTGCGCGAAGCAACCATGCGCGGCGACGTGCCCGGCCTGCGCAAGGCCAGTTGGTGAGTCAACAACGGATATCGGTGCAAGATCAACCAGGAATCAATACATGAGCATGACTGATCCCATTGCCGACATGTTCACCCGCATCCGCAATGCCCAGGCAGTGGGCAAGGTGGCGGTGAAGATGCCGGCGTCCAAAGCCAAGGCGGCGATTGCCGACCTGCTCAAGGCCGAGGGCTACATTCTGGATGCGCAGGTGGCCAAAGAAGGCGCCAAGGCCAATCTGGAAATCCGCCTGAAGTACTTCGAGGGCCGTCCCGCGATCGAGCGGATCGAGCGAGTCAGTCGATCCGGTCTGCGCGTGTATCGTGGCAAAGGTGAGTTGCCCAAGGTCCTGAACGGCTTGGGCATCTCCATTGTTTCGACATCTTCCGGGTTGATGACCGACGCCCAAGCTCGTGCCAAGGGCGTGGGTGGCGAAGTTATCGGCGTAGTGGCCTAAGGAGTGCCGACATGTCACGTGTGGCTAAAAAACCTGTGATCCTGCCCAATGGTGTCGAATGCAAGTTCGACGACACGACGATCACCGTGAAGGGCCCGAAGGGCGCGGTGAGCGTGAATTCTCCGGCAGGCGTCAGTTTGCGCATCGATGCAGGCCAGGTACTTTGCGAGGCAAAGGGCGAGACCGATACGAAATTCGTGGGCACTGCGCGTGCGCTGCTGGCCAACATGGTCAAGGGCGTCGCCGATGGCTTCGAGCGCAAGCTGGAATTGGTCGGCGTGGGCTACAAAGCCTCGATGCAGGGCAAGACCTTGAATCTGACATTAGGTTTCTCGCACCCCGTCAGTTTTGTCTCGCCTGATGGCATCACCCTCGAGACGCCGACTGCTACCGAGATCCTGATCAAGGGTGTCGACAAGCAGCGCGTTGGCCAAGTTGCCGCGAAGATCCGTGCCTACCGCCCGCCGGAGCCTTACAAGGGCAAGGGCGTGCGTTATGCCGGCGAGCAGATCACCCTTAAGGAAGCCAAGAAGGCCTGATTGGCCTATCCGCTTTCGGAGACCGAAGACGTGGAAAAGAACATCGCTCGACTGCGCCGCGCCAAATCGACGCGCGCGCATATTCGCAAACTCGCAGTTGCGCGCCTCAGCGTTCATCGCAGCAATCAGCATCTGTATGCCCAGGTGTTCAGCGCAGATGGAGATCGCGTGATCGCTGCTGCCTCGACGTTGCAGGAATCGATCAAGGTCAATATCAAAGGCAGCAAGAATCGTGTCGCAGCGGCTGCGGTCGGAAAGGCTGTCGCCGAGCGTTGCCTTGCTGCCGGAATCAGCACGGTGGCTTTCGATCGCTCCGGCTTCAAGTACCACGGCCGTGTCAAGGCTCTGGCCGATGCCGCGCGCGAGGCTGGCCTCAAGTTCTAAGAGCGTTCATTACAACTCCAAGCGGCTCATGCCGTAAGCAAGCGCCCGCCTAGCGGGCCACGAAACAAGGTGATTCATGTCCACGAACGATCGAGAAAATTCCGATGGCATGCTGGAAAAGCTCATTGCCGTCAATCGCGTTGCGAAGACCGTCAAGGGCGGTCGGCAGATGAGCTTCACCGCACTGACCGTGGTCGGTGATGGTGATGGTCGCGTGGGTCTTGGTTATGGCAAGGCGCGCGAGGTGCCGGCTGCCATCGCCAAGGCCATGGACCGAGCGCGCCGGAACATGGTCAAGGTCAAGCTCAACAATGGAACACTGCATTACGCGATCAAGGCGAATCATGGTGCCGCGCGCGTCTATATGCAGCCGGCATCGGAAGGCACGGGTGTGATCGCGGGCGGCGCCATGCGCGCCGTGCTGGAAGTGGTCGGTGTGAAAAACGTGCTGGCGAAGGCGGTAGGCTCGCGCAACCCCATCAACCTGGTGCGCGCGACCATCAAAGGGTTGCAGGCATTGAGCACGCCTGAATACATCGCCGCCAAGCGTGGCAAGACCGTTGCCGAGGTGCTTGGCCATGAGTGAGAAGACCGTCAAGGTACGTTTGGTCAAGGGTCTGCGCGGCGTGCAGCACCGGCATCGTTTGAGCGTGCGCGCTCTCGGATTGAACAAGATCAATGACATGCGCGAACTGAAGGACAGCCCGCAAGTGCGTGGTCTGATCCAGACGGTCAATTATCTCGTGCGTGTCGAGCTGTAATCAGCGGATTGGGAATTACTTATGCGTTTGAATTCAATCAAGGCAGCTGAAGGTTCGCGGCGCGAGCGTGTACGCGTCGGTCGCGGCATCGGCTCCGGTCTGGGCAAGACTGCCGGCCGTGGCCACAAGGGTCAGCATGCGCGCACCGGTAAGGGCAAGGTCAAGCCGGGTTTCGAGGGCGGTCAAATGCCCTTGCAGCGGCGTCTGCCCAAGGTCGGCTTCCGTTCCAAGATGGCCGCTGCCGCGCAGGAAGTTTTTCTCTATCAGATCGCAGCGATGAAGCGCGATGTGATCGATGTCGCCGCGCTGCAGGAAGCGGGCTTCGTCAACCTCAAGGCCAAACGCGTCAAGATCGTCAAAAAGGGCGAAATCACCCGCGCGGTCAAGCTTTCCGGCGTGCTTGCAACGGCCGGCGCCAAGGCGGCCATCGAAGCGGCCGGCGGCAGCGTGGAGTAAGCACGTGGCTAAACAGGGCAGCGGACTTGCCGGCTTCGGCAAGTTCACCGAACTCAAGCAGCGCCTGCTGTTCACGCTGGGTGCGATGGTCGTGTTCCGGCTTGGCTCCTTCATTCCGATCCCGGGAGTGAATCCGGAGGCGATGACGCGCATGATCGAGCAGGGCGGCGGCCTGTTGAACATGTTCAACATGTTCTCGGGCGGAGCGCTGGCGCGCTTTTCGGTGTTTGCGCTGGGTGTGATGCCCTATATCTCGGCCAGCATCGTCGTGCAGATGCTCGGCTCGATCCTGCCGTCCTGGCAGCAACTGCGCAAGGAAGGTGCCAGCGGCCAGCGCATCATGACCAAATACACGCGCTGGGGTACCGTGGGTCTGGCGGCATTCCAGGCATTCGGTATTTCGTTTGCGCTGCAAAAGCAGGGTATTTCGGGCGGCATACCAGTGGTGTATTCGCCCGGCTTCGGCTTCATCTTCGCTTCGGTGGTCGGCTTGACCGCCGGCTCGATGTTCCTGATGTGGTTGGGCGAGCAGATCACCGAGCGCGGCGTCGGCAATGGCATTTCGCTGATCATCTTTGCAGGCATCGTCTCCGGTTTGCCTGGCGCGATCGTGCATACCCTGAGCATGGCCCAGAGTGGCGAGCTGTCGGTGCTGAAGGTGATTCTGGTGATCGCGATCATCGTGGCGGTGACCGCATTCGTGGTGTACATGGAAAGCGCGCAGCGGCGCATTCCCGTGAACTACGCGCGGCGTCAGGGCGGCGGCGGGCGCGCCTATCAGAACCAGACTTCGCATCTGCCGCTGAAGATCAACATGTCCGGCGTGATTCCGCCGATCTTCGCGTCCAGTTTGATCATGTTTCCGGCAACCGCGGCAACTTGGTTCAGCAGTGCGCAGCATTTCGCTTGGCTGCAAGCGCTGACCACAGCGCTGACGCCAGGCGAGCCGATCTACGAGATCGTGTTCGGCGTGCTCATCATTCTCTTCGCCTTCTTCTATACGGCGATCGTGTTCAACGCCCCCGAGACGGCGGACAACCTCAAGCGTTCCGGCGCGCTGATTCCGGGTATCCGCCCGGGCAAGGCGACATCGGATTACATCGACGCCGTGCTGACCCGCCTGACCGGCGTCGGCGCGATCTATCTGGTCCTCGTGTGCTTGGTGCCGACCTTTCTGCAGACGGCGTGGAACGTGCCTTTTTACTTCGGCGGCACGTCGCTGCTGATCGTGGTTGTGGTGGTGATGGATTTCAGCGCCCAGGTTCGCGCGCATCTGGTCAGTCACCAGTACGAGAGTCTGTTGAAGAAAGCCAACCTTCGGCGCAGCTGAGCAGGGTGGGCAACACCGCCACGGTGCCCAGGGGTGCCGTGGGGCTTTGTATTCAGTGAGTTTGCGGTTATAATCTCGCGTTTTCCGCGCGAATCAAGCATTTCGGAGCATACACATGGCGCGCATTGCAGGTGTCAATCTGCCTGTCCAGAAGCATGTCTGGGTCGGGTTGCAGGGAATTTTTGGAATTGGCCGTAGTCGCTCGCGCAAGGTATGCGTGGATGCCGGGGTGAATCCAACCACTCAGATCCGCTCGCTGACCGAGGCCGAAGTGGAAGCCTTGCGCCGTGAAGTGGGCAAGTATGTGGTCGAAGGCGATCTACGGCGCGAGGTCGGCATGTCGATCAAGCGTCTGATCGATATCGGCAGTTATCGCGGCCTGCGCCATCGGCGCGGTCTCCCGGTGCGCGGCCAGCGCACGCGCACCAACGCGCGTACCCGCAAGGGTCCGCGCCGCCAGATCAAGAAGTGACGAGACCCAACATGGCCAATGCTCCTGCTGCAGGCAAGACCAAAAAGAAAGTCAAGCGCGTGGTGACCGATGCGGTCGCGCACGTGCAGGCATCTTTCAACAACACCATCGTCACCATCACCGATCGCCAGGGCAATGCCTTGTCGTGGGCAACGGCGGGGGGTTCCGGTTTCCGTGGATCGCGCAAATCGACGCCGTTCGCGGCGCAGGTGGCGGCAGAAAAAGCCGGACGTGCCGCACTCGACTACGGCGTCAAGTCGGTTGAAGTGCGCATCAAGGGTCCGGGCCCTGGCCGCGAGTCGGCGGTGCGTTCACTCAATGCGCTCGGCTACAAGGTGATCAACATCATCGATGTGACGCCGATTCCCCACAACGGCTGCCGTCCGCCCAAGAAGCGTCGGGTCTGAGGAGATTACATCGATGGCTCGCTACCGCGGTCCCACCTGCAAACTGGCGCGTCGTGAAGGCGCCGATCTAAGCCTGAAGAGTCCGGCGCGTGCGCTCGACTCGAAGTGCAACCTTGAAACCAAGCCCGGTCAGCACGGCGTGGCGGTCAAGCGCGCGCGTCTGAGCGACTTCGCCGTGCAGATGCGCGAAAAACAGAAGGTCAAACGCATCTATGGCGTGCTCGAGCGCCAGTTCGGCAACTACTACACCAAGGCGTCCAACCAGAAAGGCAACACGGGCGAAAACCTGTTGCGTCTGCTGGAAACGCGCTTGGACAACATCGTCTATCGCATGGGCTTCGCGGTTACCCGCGCCCAGGCGCGGCAGCTGGTTGCGCACAAGGCCATCACGGTCAACGGCAAGAAGGTCAACGTGCCATCTTATTGCGTGCGACCCGGTGACACGGTGGCTCTGACCGAGGGCGCGAGCAATCAGTTGCGAGTCAAGGAAGCCGCAACGCTGGCCGATAGCATGGATTTGCGTCCAGCCTGGGTCGATGTCGATGGCAAGAAGCTGGCTGGTGTGCTCAAGGCCCTGCCTGATCGTGCCGATCTGCCCTCGGATATCAACGAGAGTCTGATCGTCGAGCTCTATTCGAAGTAATTCAACTGGGAGCCTGATACATGGCAGTCTCGTCCACAAGTGTGCTGAAACCACGCGACCTCCAGGTCGAGCGTTTTGGTGCCAATCACGCCAAGGTCGTGGTCGAACCGCTCGAGCGCGGCTTTGGTCATACCCTTGGCAATGCGCTGCGGCGCGTGTTGCTTTCCTCGATTCCGGGTTGTGCGATCGTCGAAGTCGAAATCGATGGTGTCTTGCACGAGTACACGACGATGGAAGGCCTGCAGGAAGATGTCATCGAGGTGCTTCTCAACCTCAAGGATGTCGCCATTCGCATGCACGGGCACGACGAAACCACTTTGACCCTGAGCAAGAAGGGCAAAGGTATCGTCAAAGCCGCGGACATCACGCTCGATCACTCGGTCGAGATCGTCAATCCCGAGCATGTGATCTGCCATTTGACCAAGGACGTGGCGCTGAACATGCGCCTGAAGGTGCGTCGCGGCTTGGGCTATCAACCCGCCAGCGTACGGCATGCCGCCGACGAGGAAGCGCGGCCAATCGGTCGTCTGCAACTGGATGCTTCGTTCTGTCCCGTGCGGCGCGTGGCTTATGAAGTGGATGCCGCGCGCGTCGAGCAGCGTACCAATCTCGACAAGCTGGTGCTGGACATCGAGACCAACGGCACGATGGACGCCGAGGACGCGGTGCGCCGCGCCGCGGAAATCATCGCCGAGCAATTGGCGATTTTCGGTGACTTCACGCGTCGAAGCGCTGAGGAGAGCGAGGCCGACAAGAGCGGTTTCGATCCGATTCTGTTGCGTCCGATCGACGACCTGGAGCTGACGGTGCGTTCGGCCAACTGCCTCAAGGCCGAGAGCATCTACTACATCGGCGATCTGGTGATGAAGACTGAGGTCGAGTTGTTGAAGACGCCGAATCTGGGCAAGAAGTCATTGACTGAAATCAAGGATGTGCTTGGTGCGCGTGGGCTCGCGCTGGGCATGAAACTGGAAAACTGGCCACCGCCGGGACACAACCACGGCATGCAACTGGGCTGAGCGGCCCGTCTGAGGAATCAATCCCATGCGTCACCTTAAATCCGGCCGCAAACTCAACCGCACCAGCAGTCATCGCGAGGCCATGTTTCGCAACATGACGGCTTCGCTGATCCGGCACGAGCTGATCCGCACCACGCTGCCCAAGGCCAAGGAACTGCGGCGCGTCGCCGAGCCGCTGATCACCATGGCCAAGATCGATGGCGTTGCCAATCGCCGACTCGCCTTCGCGCGGCTGCGCGACAAGCAGGCCGTGGGCAAGCTTTTCGTCGAACTCGGGCCGCGTTACAGCACGCGTCCGGGCGGCTATCTGCGCATCCTCAAGTGCGGATTCCGCGATGGCGACAATGCGCCGATGGCCTACGTGGAGCTGGTTGATCGCCCGCAGCTTGCCGCTGACGCCGACTGAATCGCGCCGCCGTCCATCAGGCCCCGGGCGCAAGCGTCCGGGGCTTTTTCGTTTTCGGGATCGACGCTGGGCAACACGATGGCGCTATGCTGCAAGGCTGCTACTGTGGCCGTCCTGACAAAGTCGGCGTCTGTTGTGACTGATGCGGGTGAGAAGCGGACACGATGGCGCGATCGGCAGATCAACTTTGCGCATTAGGCAATGACACGGGAGCAACTGTGCGCGCTGGACTCAATCCGCTGCAATGGTCATTCCGCGCCCGCTTCGGGCTTGGTTTCGTACTGTGTGTGGCGCTGCTGGCGTATGCGCTCTACGTGCAATTCAGGCTGCAAATCCAGCCATGTCCGCTGTGCATCCTGCAGCGCATCGCCTTCATGGCGATGTCCGTGGTCTTTCTGATTGGCGCGCTGCATGCTCCGCGCGCGCATGGCCGCTGGGTTTACGTGTTGTTGTTGGTTACAGCCGCGCTGGCCGGTGCCGTGGTCGCGGCGCGCCACCTGTGGTTGCAGCTGCAGCCCCCCAATCCATTTGGCAGCTGCGGTGCGCCGTTGAACTACATGATCGACAATCTGCCTTTGACCGCGGTGATACGCAAGGTGTTCATCGGCTCGGGTGACTGCGCGGTCGTCGACTGGCGCTTTCTGGGCATGCCCATGCCGTTCTGGACCTTGCTCTGGTATGTGCTGCTTGGCGCCTGGGCTGTGCATGCTTTGCGTGCGCGGAGGTGACGTCATGAAGCCGACACGCGCCGATCGCACACAAGCGCCCGTGGCCATGAAACTCGCAAAGGACTGGGCGCCCGACTCGTGGCTGCGGCTTCGTGCCATGCAGCAGCCGCAGTACGACGATGTCGACGCATTGCACGGCGCGCTCGCTGAGTTGCGGCGTTTGCCGCCGCTGGTCACTTCCTGGGAAATCCTCAGCCTCAAGCGGCAGCTTGCCGAGGCGCAGCAAGGCAAACGCTTTCTGTTGCAGGCTGGAGATTGCGCGGAAAGCTTCGCCGATTGCGCCAGTCCGCTGATTTCGAATCAGCTCAAGGTGCTGCTGCAGATGAGCCTGGTGTTGGTGCACGGGCTGCAGATGCCGGTCGTGCGCGTAGGCCGCTTCGCCGGCCAATATGCCAAGCCGCGTTCGGCCGACAGCGAGACCCGCGATGGCAGCACCCTGCCCAGCTATCGAGGCGACAACGTCAATCGCATCGAGTTCAGTCCAGACGCGCGTCGCGCTGATCCGGCGCGCCTACTGCTGGGACACATGCATTCGGCATTGACGCTCAATTTCGTGCGCGCGCTGACCGAGGGCGGCTTCGCGGATCTGCATCATCCCGAATATTGGGATCTGGCCTGGGTCGAGCACTCTCCCCACGCCGCTGAATACCGCGCCATCGTCGCACGCATTGCCGATGCGGTGCGCTTCATGGAAACACTCGCCGGTGAGCCGGTGGCCAACCTGTCACGCGCGGAGTTTTACACCTCGCACGAGGCGCTGCTGCTGCATTACGAACAGGCGTTGACGCGCCAGGTGCCGCGGCAGTGGGGCTGGTTCAACCTGTCCACGCATTTCCCATGGATCGGCATGCGCACGGCCGCGATTGATGGCGCGCATGCCGAGTACTTCCGCGGCATCCGCAACCCCATCGCAGTCAAGATCGGGCCTGAGGTCAAGCCGGACGCACTGATGCGCCTGATCGAACTGCTCAACCCCGATGACGAACCTGGGCGCCTGACCCTGATCCACCGCATGGGTGCCGCGCGCATCGCGAATGCATTGCCGCCCTTGCTCGATGCCGTGCGCGTGGCAGGGCATCGCGTGTTGTGGGTGTGCGATCCCATGCACGGCAACGGCGAAACCTTGTCCAGCGGGGTGAAGACGCGGCGCTTTTCGAATATCCGCTCCGAGATCGAGCAGTCGTTCGATCTTCACGCAGCCGCGGGTACATGCCTGGGCGGGGTGCATCTGGAGTTGACCGGCGAGGATGTGACCGAATGTCTGGGCGGTGCGCGTGCGCTATGCGAGCAAGACCTGACCCGTGCGTATCGATCGACGGTCGATCCGCGGCTCAATTACGAGCAGGCATTGGAACTGGGGCTTACCATCGTGCAACGCGTGCGGCAAAATGGCGCGGTATCGGCATCGAGCTGAGCGGAAACGGAACAATGCGCGGGTGCTGCGCTCTAATGCCGCAGTGACCAGCGTACCAACGAATGGGTGGGGGCATATCGACATGCGTGGAGTGTTTTTACTTGCATTGCTGGCCGTGGGCGTCAGCGGCATCGCCCTTGCCCAGACAGGCAGGCAGGAGATGCGGCCCGAGCCGGCTCCCGGGCAGGCGACGAAGGTTTCCACGAGCCTGCGTCAACGCATCGCTGCGTGCACCGCTTGCCACGGGGCGTATGGTCAGGGCGGCGGCAGTGGTGGTTATGCGCCGCGCATCGGCGGCAAGCCCGTGGGTTACCTGTACCACCAATTGCAGAATTTTCGCGATGGGCGTCGTACCTATCCGCTGATGACATGGATGGTGCAGTACCTGCCCGATGCCTATATGAAAGAGATTGCGCAGTATTTTTCCGAACAGTCGCCGCCTGAGATCACGCCGCAGCAGCCCATGGTCACGGCTGCCACGCTGGACTTGGGCCGCAAGCTGGCGACCATGGGCGATCCCGCGCGCGGCGTACCGGCGTGCATGGCCTGTCACGGCAACAATCTGATGGGGGTGCAGCCGGACGTGCCTGGTCTGATTGGCCTCAGCAACGATTACATCAGTGCCCAGCTCGGCGCGTTCAAGCAGGGCATCCGCAGAACCAAGGAGCCGGATTGCATGCACGAAGTCACTGCGAAGCTCGATGGTGCCGAAATCGGCGCGGTTGCGGCATGGCTGTCCTCTCAGCCGGTTCCCGCGGGCGCCAGGCCGCAGCCGGTCGGCAGCGTCAAGTTTCCGCTGCGCTGCGGCAGCATCGACGGCGATGGTTGAGGAGAGACCCGATGCGTCGCAAGATTTTCCGTGGAGTTATCGTGCTGGCCGTCATTGGGCTGGCTTTTCTCGGTTGGGCCGTATGGATGAGCGGCATCCTGCACCGCTCCTCAGCGGAGTCGCGGCAGGTCACCAGCACGGTGCCAGCGGCGGCGGCAGTAGCCAGCCAGAAAGCTTGGGCCGAGCCGCGCTTCGCCAGTGTCATCGCGCGCGGCGAGTACCTGGCGCGTGCGGGTGACTGTGTCGCTTGTCATACACGACGTGGGGGCGCGCCCTACGCGGGCGGCTTGGCTACGCCGACACCTTTCGGCCTGCTGTATTCCCCCAATATCACGCCGGACAAGCAATACGGCATCGGCAACTGGACCGAGGAGGAGTTCTGGCGTGCGATGCACGACGGCATCGCCCCCGGCAACAAGTTGTTGTATCCAGTGTTCCCGTTCACGCATTTCACCAGGGTTTCGCGACCCGACGTGGACGCGATCTTTGCCTACTTGCGCTCGCTGCAACCGGCGGCGCAGCCCAACCACCCCAACGAGATGCCGTTCCCGTTCAACCAGCGTTCGTCGCTGGTGTTCTGGCGCGCGCTGTTTTTCCGCGCCGGCGTGTTCAAGCCCGATGCGGCCAAGT
The DNA here is from genome assembly GCA_022730075.1 of Rhodanobacter sp. GTDB lineage: Bacteria > Pseudomonadota > Gammaproteobacteria > Xanthomonadales > Rhodanobacteraceae > Metallibacterium. The sequence continues at coordinate 17,091 of DZBX01000023.1, forward strand.
CGGCCGAGTGGAACCGTGGCGCCTATCTCGTCGAGGGGCTTGGTCATTGCGGCATGTGCCACAGCAGTTTCAATGCGCTCGGTGCCACGGACAAGAACGCGCAGCTCGCCGGTGGCCTGATTCCAATCCAGAGGTGGTACGCGCCGGCGCTGAACTCTGGCACGGAACTCGGGCTGGGCAACTGGAGCAATGACCAGTTGGCCACGTTCCTGAAAACCGGCGTCTCGGTCCATGGTGCAACCTACGGGCCGATGTCCGACGTGGTGTTCCACAGTCTGCAATATCTCTCGGATGCCGATTTGCAGGCCATGGCCACCTATCTGCGTGCGCAGCCCGCCCTGGTGTCACCGACCGACGTGCAGAAGATGGAGGTTTCGCCGCAGTTCGCCGCGCAACTGGTGCAGCAAGGCCGACAGATTTACGTCAACCACTGCGCCGAGTGCCATCAGCTCGATGGCCGCGGCGTTGGCGAGCAGTACCCGCCGCTGGCCGGCAATCCGTCCATAGCCATGCAGCCCGGTACGAATGCCATCCGCATGGTTTTGCTGGGTGGCTTCCAGCCCGGCACCAAGGGCAACCCGCGCCCGTATTCGATGCCGCCGTTCGCGCAGATGTTGAATGACCATGACGTCGCCGCTGTGGTCAGCTACATCCGTCAGGCATGGGGCAACAACGCGCCAGCCGTATCGCCTGCCGTGGTCACGCGCTTCCGCCAGGTGCCGGAGTAGGGGCCGCCCGCCGCAGCGTGATGCTGCGCCGGCGCGCGGCAGCGCGACGGGTCCGGCGCGACCGTTGTTGCAAGCCGCCATGCCGCCGTACTACACGCGGACGGCGGCAGCGGCTTGCATCAGCGGGCTCTAATCAGTACCATTTTGGTCTTGATTGGAGGCAAGCCATGCTGCGACTCAGCCGCCTCACCGACTATGCCACTGCCGCACTGGGCTGGATGGCCGAGCATCCCGGGCGCATCGTTCCCGTGGCAGAACTGGCCCAGGCCTTGCACCTGGAAGATCCCACCGTGGCCAAGGTGCTCAAACGCTTGGCTCAGGCGGGTGTGGTCGAGTCGTTTCGCGGCGCTGCGGGCGGTTATCGCCTGGCGCGCCCTGCAGAGCAGATCAATCTGGCGAGCATCGTCGAGGCACTTGAAGGCCCCATCGGCATGACCGACTGCGCCGCCGGCGCCAATTGCGAGCACGTGCGCTATTGCGGTGTCAGCGCGCCGTGGCAGCGCATCAGCGCGGTGGTGGCCGATACGCTTTCGCGCATGAGTCTTGCCGACCTCGCGCGACCCATGGCGGCGGCGCGTCGACAGGAGGTTGCATGAGCGAGACCACGCTCGAAGTCCGTCCGCCAACGCCGGAGGCCGTGGCCAATGCGCTTGGTCGTCGCTACGAAGCGGGCTTCGTCACCGATATCGAGACCGAGAGCCTGCCGCCCGGGCTGGATGAAAACGTGGTGCGTGCGATCTCGGCGCGCAAGCACGAGCCAGCATGGATGACCGATTGGCGCCTGGCCGCGTTCCGTCACTGGCGAACCATGCCCGTGCCGCACTGGGCCAAGTTGCGGATCGAGCCGATCGATTTCCAGGCGATCAGCTACTACGCCGCGCCCAAGCATCGGCCGAAGTCGCTGGCCGAGGTCGACCCCAAGTTGCTGGAAACCTACGACAAGCTGGGCGTGCCGCTGCACGAACGCGCGCGTCTGGCTGGTGTCGCCGTCGACGCCGTGTTCGACTCGGTGTCGGTGGGCACGACCTTCCGCGAGGAGCTGAAGCGTGCTGGGGTGATCTTCTGTTCGATGAGCGAGGCGCTGCGCGAGCATCCCGAGTTGGTGCGTCAATACCTGGGTAGTGTGGTTCCCACCGGCGACAATTACTTCGCCGCGTTGAACTCGGCGGTGTTCTCCGATGGCAGCTTCGTGTTCGTGCCGCGCGGTGTGCGCTGCCCGATGGAGCTGAGTACGTACTTCCGCATCAATGCCATGAACACCGGGCAGTTCGAGCGCACTCTGATCGTGTGCGAGGAAGGCGCCGTGGTCTCGTATCTCGAAGGCTGCACCGCGCCGATGCGCGACGAAAACCAGCTGCATGCCGCGGTGGTCGAGCTGGTGGCGCTGGATGACGCCAGCATCAAGTACAGCACCGTGCAAAACTGGTATCCGGGTGACGAGAACGGCGTTGGCGGCATCTACAACTTCGTGACCAAGCGCGGCGAATGCCGCGGTGCGCGCAGCAAGATCAGCTGGACGCAGGTGGAAACCGGTTCGGCGATCACCTGGAAGTACCCGTCCTGCGTGCTGCGCGGCGACGATTCGGTGGGCGAGTTCCACTCGGTGGCGCTGACCCACCACCACCAGCAGGCCGACACCGGCACCAAGATGATCCACATCGGCCGCAACACCAAGAGCAAGATCGTGTCCAAGGGCATCAGCGCGGGGCAGGGACAGAACAGCTACCGCGGCCTGGTGCGCGTGGAGCGCGGTGCCAGCGGCGCGCGCAACCACACCCAGTGCGACTCGCTGCTGATCGGCAAGCGCTGCGGTGCGCACACCTTCCCCAGCATCGAGGTGAAGAATCCGGGCGCCATCGTCGAGCACGAGGCGACTACCTCGAAGATCTCCGACGAGCAATTGTTCTACTGCCGCGCGCGCGGTATCGCCGAGGAAGACGCGGTGTCGATGATCGTCGATGGCTTCTGCCGCCAGGTATTCCGCGAGCTACCCATGGAGTTCGCGGTCGAAGCCAAGAAGCTGCTGGATGTCTCGCTGGAGGGTGCAGTCGGATGAGCGACGCACGCCAAGCCCACTGGCAGTCGGTGTATGCGAGCAAGCCCGAGGCGCAGACCAGCTGGTACCGCCCGCATCTGGATCACTCGCTGCGCCTGGTCGACGGCCTTGCATTGCCGCCGGATGCGCCACTGATCGATGTCGGCGGCGGCCGCGCCACGCTGGTCGATGACCTGCTGGCGCGTGGGCATGTCGATGTAACCGTGCTCGATCTCGCTGCTGCGGCGCTGGACGATGCGCGCCAACGCCTGGGCGCGGATGCCGCGCGTGTGCACTGGCTGTGCGCGGACATACTCGAAGCCGATCTGCCGGCGGCGCGCTACGCGCTCTGGCACGACCGCGCCGTGTTTCATTTTCTTGCCGAGCCGGCGGCACGCGCGGCCTATCTCGCGCAGATCACGCGCGCGTTGCGCCCGGGTGGTCACGCCATCATTGCAACGTTCGCGGCGGACGGCCCCGCGCGGTGCAGTGGCCTTCCCGTGCAGCGTTACGCGGCCGCTGCGCTGGCCGCCTGCTTCGCGCCACGGCTCGAATGTCTTGGCGACAGCCGCGAGGAACACCGTACTGCCGCCGGAGCCCTGCAACCCTTTACCTACGTGCTGCTGCGCAAGCGCGGCGACATCCAGACGATCACCGGATCCGTATCATGCTGAAGATCGACAACCTGCACGTCCACGTCGCCGGCAAGGAGATCCTCAAGGGTCTCTCGCTGCAGGTGAACGCCGGCGAGGTGCACGCCATCATGGGACCGAACGGCGCCGGCAAGTCCACGCTGGGCAACGTGCTGACCGGGCGCGAGGGCTATGAGGTCACTGCCGGCTCGGTACAGTTCGACGGTCGCGACCTGCTGACGCTGGCGCCGGAGGAGCGCGCCGCCGCGGGCGTGTTCATGGCATTCCAGTACCCGGTCGAGATCCCGGGCGTGAACAACACCTACTTCCTGCGCGCGGCGCTCAACGCGCAGCGCAAGGCGCGTGGCGAGGCCGAACTCGACTCCATGCAGTTCCTCAAGCGCGTGCGCGAGAAATTGAAAGTGCTGCAGTTGCCCGATGCGCTGCTGCACCGTGGCGTCAACGAGGGTTTCTCGGGCGGTGAGAAAAAGCGCAACGAAATCTTCCAGATGGCGCTGCTCGAGCCCAGGCTGGCCATACTCGACGAGACCGACTCGGGCCTCGACATCGACGCGTTGCGCCAGGTGTCCGAGGGCGTGAATGCGCAGCGTTCGCCGCAGCGCGCGTTCATCGTGATCACGCACTACCAGCGCCTGCTCGATCATATCCGCCCGGATGTCGTGCACGTGCTGGCCGGCGGTCGCATCGTGGCCAGCGGTGGACCGGAGCTGGCGCTCAAGCTCGAGGCCGAAGGCTACGCGGGGGTTCCGGCGGAGTCTGGCGCGTGAGCGCACCGCTGCTCGCCAGCGCACTGCAGGACGCGGCCGCGATCGCGTTGCCCGGTGCCGGGCTCGCGTCGGTGGACGCCGCGCGCGCCGCGGCGCGCGCGATGCTGTCCACCCGCGAGCACCTGGTCGATGCGCGCGCCGAGGCATGGCGATACACCTCGCTGCGCGCGCTCGAGGCGCAGGCCTTGCCGCACGCGCGGCGCGGGGTCGCTGCCATCGACACGGCCTGCTTGCCCGTGACCCATGGCGCGCGTCTGGTATTCGTCGATGGCTGTTTCGATGCGGCGTCCTCGCGACTGGACGGGTTGCCGGCCGGCGTCAGTTGCAAGCCGCTCGAGGCACTGGACGCGCGCGACTGGGCGGCGCATCCCGTGTTGCTGCAGGTCGCCTCCGGTGCCGATGCGCTGGCACCCCTCAACCTCGCGCTGGCCAGTGCCGGCGTGCTGCTCGAAGTGGCCGACGGCGTGCACGTCGAGGCTCCGCTTGATGTGATCTATGCAAGCAGCCTGGGCATGCCCGTGGCCTGGCATGCGCGCAGTGCGATCCGGCTGGGCAAGGGCGCCCGCCTGACGCTGCGCGAATGGCACCTGGGCACGGGCTCGGGCCTCGCGACCGTGCAGTCGCACGTGCGGCTGGACGAGGATGCGCGGCTGGATCTGGTGCAGCAGCAGGAAGCGCCAGCCGCGCTCAGCCTGCTGCGCCGCGACGTGTTCAACCTGGCTGCGCGCGCGCAGTTGCGCCTGCACATGCTGGAACTGGGCGCGGCCCTGTCGCAGCATGCCCTGGTCGTCGAACTGGGCGGCATCGAGGCGCAGGCCGAGTTGCGTCAGGCGGTGGCGCTCGCGCATCGCCAGCATGCCGACCTCGGTCTGGACTTGCGCCATGCCGTGGGCCGGACGCGCAGCGATGTCCGTTGCCGCGCGGTGGTGACCGGGCGCGCCCGCGCGGTGCTGCAGGGTGCGATCACGATCGCCGCCGGCGCTGATGGCAGCGATGCCGCACTGAGCACGCAGAACCTGCTGTTGTCCGACCAGGCGGAGATCGACGCGCGCCCGGTCATGGAGATCCATGCCGATGAAGTGCGCGCGGCGCATGGCGCCAGCGTCGGCCAGCTCGACTCCGCCATGTTGTTCTACCTGCGCGCACGCGGTCTGCCCGAGGCCGCGGCGCGGGCCCTGTTGACCGGCGCGCACTGCCGCGCGGTGCTCGATGACATCGCGCACGAAGGCTTGCGCGCGGCGGCCCAGCAGGCGCTCGAATCATGCATCGCGGCGTTGGGCTAGGGCGCACGTGGAGGCGAGCATGAACGCGTCCGCAGGAACGCCGGCCACGCACGACGGCTTCGACGTCGCGCGCGTGCGCGCCGAGTTCCCGCTGTTGGCGCGCACGGTGCATGACGGCAAGCCGCTGGTCTACCTGGACAACGCCAACACCGCGCAGAAGCCGCGCTGCGTCATCGAGGCGGTGGACCGCTTCTATCGCGAACGCAACGCCAATGTCGCGCGCGCGGTGCACGCCCTCAGCGAGGAAGCCACCGACCTGTACGAGGGTGCGCGTACCGCGCTGGCGCGTTTCATCAACGCGCCCTCGGCGCAGGAACTGGTGCTGACCAGCGGCACCACCATGGCCACCAACCTGGTGGCCTACAGCTACCTGCTGCCGCGCCTCGAGCCTGGCGACAGCGTGCTGACCACGCGCATGGAACACCACGCCAACATCGTGCCATGGCAACTGGTGTGCGAACGCCGCGGCGCCAGGCTCAAGGCCGCCGCGCTCGAAGCGAATGGCGAGCTGCGCGTCGACGAATTCATCGCGCTGCTGACACCCGAGGTGAAGCTGGCCTGCGTGGCGCATGTGTCCAACGTGCTGGGTACCGTCAACCCGGTGCGCGAGATTGCCGCGGCCTGCCGCAAGCGCGGCATCCCGCTGCTGGTCGACGGTTCGCAGGCGGTGCCGCACATGCCGGTGGACGTGCGCGCGCTGGGTTGCGATTTTTACGCCTTCACCGGGCACAAGATGTGCGGGCCGACCGGCACCGGCGGCCTGTGGGCGCGGCGCGAGCTGCTCGCGGACATGCCGCCGTTCTTCGGTGGCGGCGAGATGATCCGCGAAGTGCGTATCGAGGGCTCGACCTTCGCCGATCCGCCGGCGCGCTTCGAGGCGGGCACCCCGAACATCGCCGGTTTCGTCGGGCTCGCGGCCGCGGTGGCGTTCCTCGAGTCGCTGGACATGCAGCGCATCGCCGCGCGCGAGCAGGTGCTGCTGGACTACGCCACGGCACGCCTGCAGGAGGTGCCCGGTCTGCGCATCCTCGGCAGCGCCGCGCACAAGGCCGCGGTGATCTCGTTCCTGGTCGAAGGCGCGCATGCGCACGATCTGGCTACCCTGCTGGATCTGGAAGGCGTGGCGGTACGTTCCGGCCACCACTGCGCGCATCCGCTGATGCAGTTCTACGGCGTGCCGGCCACCTGCCGGGCCTCGTTCTCGTTCTACAACACCGAGGCCGAGGCCGATGTGCTGGTCGCCGCGCTGCGCAAGGCGCGCAAGCTGCTGGTGTGAGCGCGGTGGCCACTGCAACCCTCTATCGCGAACAGGTGCTGGCGCATGCGCGTGCGCCCGGTCATTCGACGCCGCTGGACCATGCCGACGCGCGGGCGACGGGCGCCAACGCATTGTGCGGCGATCACCTCGAGGTGCAACTGGCGCTGACGGATGAGCGCATCAGCGGCTATGCCTTCCACGCCGAAGCCTGCGTGCTGGTGCGGGCGGCAGCCTCGATGCTGGGTGATCGCCTGCTGGGCCTGGATCGCGCCGGCGTGCACGCTATGGCACTGCGCTTCGAGCGCTTGCTGCAGGGCGAGGCGGGCGACACGGACGCGCTGGGCGATCTGGCGGTGTTCGTCGATCTGGCCGCGCACCCGGCGCGGCGCAAATGCGCGCGCCTGCCGCTGGCAACCGTGCTGGCGGCGCTGGCTGGCCGCGCCACCGCCACCACCGAGGAAGCCTGATGACCGCGATCGAGTACCGTCCCGCGCGTGCCGATGACGTGGTGGCCATCGTTGCGCTGGTCGAGTGCGCCTACCGGGGCGATGCCAGTCGCCGCGGCTGGACCACCGAGGCCGATCTGCTCGATGGCCAACGCACCGATGCCGCATCGGTGGCAGCCCTGATCACGGCGCCGCATTCGATGCTGCTGCTGGCGCACGCAAACGGCGACGGGATGCTGGCCGCATGCTGCCACCTCGCGCGCGAAGGCGCCGACAACGCCTACTTCGGCATGTTCGCCGTGCGCCCCGAGCTGCAGAACGCCGGCCTCGGACGCGGCATGCTGGATGCTGCCGAACGCATCGCGCTGAGCACGTGGGCTTGCACGACGATGGCGATGACGGTGATCGACGTGCGCGCCGAGCTGATCGCCTGGTACGAGCGCCGCGGCTACCGCCGCACCGGCATCCACAGGCCTTTTCCCTATGGCGACGCGCGTTTCGGCGTGCCGCGGCGCGGCGATCTGCGCTTCGAGCTGCTGATCAAGCCGCTGCGGGGTGCCGGCCCATGAATGCGGGCGATCTGTCCGGATGGGTGCGCGTGTGCGCGCGCGACGAGTTGCTGCCTGGCGAATTCCGCACCGTCTGGGATGGCGACACGCCCATCGCCGTGTACAACATCGACGGCACGCTCTACGCCATCGAGGATCGCTGCACGCACGATGACGGCGAACTGGCCGGCGGTGCCTTGCACGGTTTCGAGCTCGAATGCGACCGGCACGGTGCGCGCTTCGACCTGCGCAGTGGCGCGGCGCTGTGTGCTCCTGCGTACATGCCGGTGGCAAGCTTCCCGGTGCGCGTGCATGAAGGCGCGGTGTACACGCGCGACGACCGCTGAATCAGGCGCGGCACTGGCGCGCGATCACTGCGCCTGCTGGACTTCGCTGTCGAAACGCACCAGCAGCACCTCGCCGTGGCTGTACAGGCGCCCGCCGCCCGCGCTCATGGCGGTGTCGCCGGCGTGCAATTGCAGGACCTGGTCGCCCTGCTGCAGGGTGGCACTGCCCGCTGCGAGGTGCGCCAGCCAGTGCGGCGCGGCCGGCAGCAACATGTCGCCGACCAGCGGACGCGCGATCAGGATCGCGTCGACGCCTGCGCGCGTCATCAGGTTGAACACGCGTGTGGGGCCATCGGGCAGGGTTGCCGCGGGCGCGGGTGCACCCGCGAAACGGGTGACTTGCAGGCGTGCGAGGTGGCGCGCGGGGGCGCCGGCGAAGTGCAGGTCGAGGCGGCCGTCCAGCGCGGCGAGTTGACGTTGCACGCCCGGGTAGTCCGAGAACGGCGCCGCTTGTTCGACGCGCGCGATGCTGATGCGCCAGCGCCATGCGTCGTTATCGGGATGCGCGGCCAGTACCGTGGTCGTCCCGGCACCGTTGGGCCAAGGCTCGTCGCGCAGCAGCGGGGGCGGCAGGCGGTGTGGCATGCGGCGAGCATGCCATGTGCCGGCAGCGTGCGGAATCGCGCTCGGCGCGGGAGATGCGTGCGTGCCGCGCGGCTGTGTTCAGCGCAACGCGCTGCGCGCCAGGTTTGCCGGCGGGTGGTAGGCGAAGACGTGGGTGGGGCTGCCGCAGAAATCCAGGGTGTCCACGCGCTCGCCGCCGAGGTGCGCGGCCAGCTTTTCGGAGATGGCATCGGCCGGGCGCACCAGACTCACCACGCGCGGCGCCTGCAACACGCGCCAGGCGTAGTCGAGCGCCGCCCCGGCCGCCTCGCTGGCGTAGCCCTGGCTGCGCGAAGCCGGCTCGATCATCCAGCCCAGTTCGAGATCGGGCCAGCCTTCGGGCTGCAGCAATCCGACGCGGCCGACGAAGTGCCCGTCACCCAGGCGCTCCAGCGCCCACATGCCGTAGCCGCGCAGCATCCAGTGGCCCAGCAGCATGGCCATCGAGCGCCAGGCGTTGAGCCGATCCAGCGGACTGCCGTCGCCGACGTGGCGCGTGCTGGACACGTCCGCCAGCATGCGCGCATAGGCGTCGAAGTGATCCTCGCGCAAGGCGGTCAGGCGCAGGCGGCGCGTGCGCAGCTCGGGGATGTCCTGCAGGGTGCGTATGGGTTTGCGGACGTTGATGGTGTTCATGGCTTTGTGGCCAGCAAGTCAGCGAGCCGGGTCGTCGAGGCGGCGATGCTCTCGTGCCAGTCGTAACCGACGATGCGCTGCCCGCTGTCGGCGTCGGTGAATTCCTCCACTTGCCCCGGAGCCAGCAGATGGCGGTAGTCCACGGTCAGCTCGGTGCCCGCCGCGAGCGGGCCGTTGGCGAATATGAAGCCCAGATGCCACAGTCCGCTGGGCGCGAAGCTGTGATTGACGAAGCACTCGTCGGGCCACTCGGGCGACAGCGTGTAGCGCTGCTCGAACCAGCGCACGCTTGTGTGCAACAGGCAGGACAAGGATGGATTGGTGCTGATTTCATCGAAGGTGTAGGTGCGATCGATCGCATCCGGCGCCACCACGATGCTGCCGGCGGCCACCGGTGCATCCAGGAACAGGCCTTTGCCGGCGCCGGGAATGCGCGAGGCGGCGATGCGATACTGCGTGAGGATCATGCGGGTTACCGGCGTGGGGCCGTGATTGTAGTCCCCATGCCGGCATGCCGCTGCATTGACCTACAAGGCCGCGCAGGCGGCGGCGCTGGCGGCGTTCACGACCGCGTTGCGCAAGCGTCCGGAGTTGCTCATCACCCATTGCCGGGTGGTGTCGATGCGACCGGCCTGACACAGGGTGAAGGTGACGTTGCTGCCGGGCGCGCCGCCGCTGGGCTGGAACACCAGCCGCGTGCGCCCGCGCGTGGACTGGATG
>DZBX01000024.1:0-7483 GCA_022730075.1 Rhodanobacter sp.
CAAGGCGCCGAGGCGCGCGCGCAATGACTTCCGTCGCAGGTGCGCGCCGCGCACGCGGCGCATAATCGCATGCTGATCCCATTGCACGAGACATCCCATGCGACTTGCCACCCTGCTGGCGCTGGCCGCGATCACGCTGCCGTATTCGGCGGCCGAGGCCGCGCAGGATCCCTATTCCTACGCCGAGCCGGACAAGGTGCGAGTGCGTCATGCCGAGCTGGATCTGGCGCTGGATTTTCCGGCGCGGGTGATCGCCGGCACGGTGACGCTGGACCTGGACTGGCGCGATGCCAGGGCGTCCGCGCTGAATCTGGACACGCGCGATCTGGCCATCGAGCGCGTCGAGGCGCTGGACGAGGCCGGCCACGCGCGGGCATTGAGCTACACGCTGGCCGCGCCCGACCCCGAGCTGGGCAGCCGGCTCGGCATCGCCGCGCCGGGGCGGCCGGCGCGCGTGCGCATCGCCTATCGCACAGCACCCACGGCCAGCGGCCTGCAGTGGCTGGACAGGCAACAAACCGCTGACAAGCAGGCGCCGTTCCTGTTTTCGCAGTCGCAGTCGATCCACGCGCGCTCGTGGATTCCGCTGCAGGACACGCCCGCGGTGCGCTTCAGCTATGCCGCGCGCGTGCGCGCAGCGCAAGGCATCACGGTGCTGATGAGCGCGCTGCGCCAGCCCGTGCAAGGCGACGTGCAGCGCTTCGATCAGCCGCAGCCCATTCCCAGTTACCTGATGGCGATCGCCGCGGGCGCGCTGGCCGAGCAGGCCACGTCCAAGCGCGCCGCGGTGTGGGCCGAGCCCTCGCAGGTGGCGGCGGCGGCGCGCGAGTTCGGCGATATCGAAGCGATGATGCGCACCACCGAGCAGCTCTACGGACCCTACCGCTGGGGCCGTTACGACATGCTGGTGCTGCCGCCGAGTTTTCCGTTTGGCGGCATGGAAAATCCCGAGATGACCTTCCTCACGCCCACGGTGATCGCCGGCGACAAATCGCTGGTGTCGGTGGTGGCGCACGAGCTGGCGCATTCGTGGTCGGGCAATCTGGTGACCAGCGCCACCTGGCGTGACATCTGGCTCAACGAGGGCTTTACCACGTATGTGGAAAACCGCATCGTCGAGGCGGTGTACGGCAAGACCCAGGCCGACGAGGAGTTCGTGGTCGCCGCCGGCGAGCTCAAGCACAAGATGCCATCGCTGTCGGAAAACCAGCAACGCCTGGCGCCGGTGCCGCGCGAGGTCGGCGCCGACGACGCGCTGACCGATGTGGCCTACGTCAAGGGCGCGTGGTTCCTGCGCTTTCTCGAAGCGCGGTTCGGGCGTGTGGTGTTCGATGCGTACCTGCGCGATTACTTCGACCACTTCGCGTTCCAGAGCATCACCACCGAGCAGATGCTCGATTACCTGCGCGCGAACCTGGTCGATCGGCATCCGGGCAAAGTGGACTGGGATCAGGTCGAGCAGTGGGTGTATGCGCCGGGGCTGCCGGAGTCTGCCACGCTGCCCGCGGTGCCGGCCTTCACCGCGATCGACACGGCGCGCGCGGCGTTTCTGCATGGCACCTTGGGCGCCGCCGCGCTGCCGGGCGGGGACTGGAACACACACGAGTGGCTGTACTTTCTCGATCATCTGCCCGAGGCGCCGACGCTGGTGCAGGTGCAGGCGCTGGATGCTGCGTGGTCGCTGTCGCGCAGCAGCAACGCCGAGATCGGCATGCGCTGGCTGCCGCGCGCGGTGCGCGCCGGCGACCACGAAGTCTGGCCAGCGGCGCGCGCCTACATGCTGCGCATCGGCCGCATGAAACTCACCCTGCCGGTGTATCGCGCCTTCGCCGGCAGCGCGCAGGGCCTGGCCTACGCCGAGGCGGCCTACGCCGCGCACAAGGCTGAGTACCACCCGCTGACCCAGCGCGCGATCGAGAAAGTGCTGCGCGAAGCGCACGCGCAACCGGTAGCGGATGCGGCGCGATGAGCGTCACGCCACGCTCCGGCTTCAAGTTCATGTTCCTGCGCCGTCTGCGCCGGCTCGGCGTGCTGATCGGCATCCTGCTGCTGGCATTGCTGGGCGTGTATTTTTTCGCGCCGCAATGGCTGCTGCGCGCGGGTTACACGCTGCAGGCCTGGGACGCCAATCTCAGCGGTCGCAGCGTCGATGTCGGCGGCGTGCGCTGGGTGTACTACGAAGGTGGCCATGGCCCGACGCTGGTGCTGCTGCACGGTTTCGGCGGCTCGCGCCAGAACTGGGTGCCGACGGCCAAGTTCCTCGCGCGCGACTTCCACGTGATCATTCCCGACCTGCCCGGCTACGGCAGTTCCTCGTCCGTGCCCGCCAGCGAGGGCGGCATCCATGGCGAGGCACGGCTGCTGGCGGGTTTCGTCGGTGCGTTGGGGCTCAAGCACTTCGGCCTGGTCGGGCATTCGCTGGGCGGCGCCATCGCCGGGGTTTATGCGGCGGCGCATCCGCAGCAGGTGTTCGGGCTGGCGCTGGTGGACTCGGCGGGCCTGCCCTATCCGCCGACGCCGCTGGCGCGCGCGATGTTGGCCGGGCAGGACCCGTTCGTGTTCGACGATCGCGCCGGGCTGCGCAAGTTGCTGGCGCTGGTGTTCGTGCATCCGCCGTATCTGCTGCCGCGCCTGGCCGATGCACTGGTCGCCGAAAACAAATCGCGTCGCGCCTTTCTCGAAGGCGTGTTCACGCGCCTGCGCACGCCCGCGGACGCCACCGCGCTGGTGCCGGTGCTGCCCAAGCTGACCATGCCGGTGCTGGGCCTGTGGTGCAAGGACGATCAGGTGGTTCCGCCCAGCGCCATGGCGGCGCTGCGCCAGGGCCTCAGCGCCACGCCGCAGATCAGCATGACCCAGCTTGCCGGTTGCAATCACATGCCCAATGTCGAGCAGCCGCGCGAAACCGCGCAGGTGCTGACGCAGTTCTATCTGCTGCCCGCCACTGGCGGCTGAGTGCGGGCGTGGCTCATTCGCTGCGTGCCGCTGACGCGGCGGCTGCGGCGGGCGCAGCCAGGCGTTGCAGGCCGACGATGCGCCATGCGCCATGCGCGCTTTGCAGGTCCAGCGCCAGCGCGCCGCGGTACAGCGCGGGCGCGGCGGCGGCATGCTCCAGCACGCGTGCTTCGTAGTGCAACAGCACCCGCGCGCGCGCGCTGCCGGCCGGCGCGATGCGCACTTCGCTCAGATGCAAGCTGCGCGCCGCGCTGCCGGCGAACAGGCGCGCGTAGGTCGCGCGCAGCGCGGCGATGTCGCGCGTGCCCTCGCGTACCTGCGGTGCGAACAAGGCCATGAATGCGGGCAAGTCGCCGCGCGCGTAGCTGTCACTGAGCGCATGCAGTAAAGCGGCGATGGCGGCGGTGTCGATGGCGGGTGCGGGCGAGGCATCGGCTGGCGGCAGGAGGCCCGACGCGGGCTGCGGTGCCGGCGCGAGCGTGGAACGGATCGGCAAGCGCAGGCGCGGCAAGACGGGTCGAGGCAGGTGCAAGTCCGCGACCCGGGCACGCGCCAAACGCACACGCGGCATCGGCGATGGGCGCACTGGCCGCCACGCCACCAGCAGCGGCGTGATCACCGTTGCCTGCGGCGCGGACCAACCCGACGGCTGCGGCATGGGCACAATGGTCAGGCGCATGGCGGGCAGCTCGATGCCTTGAGCCAGTGCCGGCGGCACGGCAGGCATGCGCGGCGGCGCCAGCGGCAGTGCGGCGGGCCATGCCAGGCCTGGCGCCAGCGCGGCGGATGTCTCGCGCGGCGCGGCACCCTGCCATTGTCGTGACAGCCACAGCAGCCCCAGCGTCAGCGCCACGCCGATCAGCGCCAGCACGAGCCAGCGCAGGACCTGTCGCATGCCGGCGCGCGTCGGTCGCAGCGCCGCGCGGGCTTGCTGCACGGGTCCCGGTTGCAGCGCGGGCGCGGGCAGGCGCACGCTGCGCGCGCCGGTCTGCAGTTCACGCAGCAATTCATGCTGCGCGCGCCGTACCTGGTCGATGTGCAGGGTTGCCAGGGGGTTGCGTGCGCGCGTGCGTGCCAGCCACAGCAGCATCAGCCGGGCGTGTTCGCGTACCTGGCGCGCATCGGCGCCGGCCTGCAGGCCCAGCACGCGCCAGGCGCTGGCCGCCGGCACGAACAACACCTGCACGAGATAGAAATCCAGCGCGGATTGCAGGGTTTGCGGCGGCGTGCGCAATACCGCGGCGACTTCCTGCAACTCCACCGTGCCGGCCGCGCAGTGCAGCAGCAGGTCGAACTCGGCATGTGGCAGCGCAGCGCGGCGCAGCGCCACGGCGCGCTGCGGTTGCTGGTAAAGCTCCAGCGCCAGACGCAGCGTGGCCAGTGTTTCGGAGTGCACGGCGCGCGTACCCGCCGGCAGATCGGCGGCATCCATGGTCGCCGCCGCGGTGGCTGCAGTGTCGTGCGTACGCGACCCAGGCCGAAGAAAAGCATTCATGCGGGCGCCAACCCCGTGCAGCGTTTGCAATTAAACACTAGCGCGTGGCGGATCGTAACGCCACGCTGCGCGCAGCCTGACACAGATTCGAGCCACTCGCGCTGGCCGCGCGCTAGCCGCGCGCTGGCGTGCCGATCAGGCGCATCAACTCCAGCTTGAGCTGCGCGCCATGCTCGCGCAGCCACTCGCGCTGCTGCGCGAAATCGCGGTCCAGCACCTGTACCTGCGCCCAGAAACGCGCGCTGTGGTTGCGCACGCGCAGGTGCGCCAGTTCGTGCGCGACCACATAGCGCGCCACCGCCGGCGGTGCCAGCACCAGCGCCAAGTCGAGGGTGATGCGGTCGCGCGTATCCAGGCTACCCCACAGGCTCTTCAGCGGACGCACCTGCAGCGCGCTTGGCGCCAGGCCAAGATGCGGCACCAGCGCGTGCAGTGCACGCGCCGCGTCGCGTCTCAATTCGGACTCCAGGAAGCCGCGCAACAGGCCGTGCGCCAGCGCCAGGGGACGCGCACTGTGTGCCGGCAGTTGCAATTGCACGTTGCCGGGCGCGTGCGTCAGCGCCGGAAAGCGGCCTTCGCGCCAGCGCAGGTGCAGGCTTTCACCGCGCAAATGCAGTTGATCCGGATGGCCGACGCGCAGCGCCGGCACGATTTCGTCGAGATGCAGTTCGCTGAGTTTCTGTCGCAACCAGGCGGCGTGCTGGCGCACGAAAGCCTGCGCCTGCGCCGGTTGCGTGCCCGGTGGCCAGGTCAGGCGCGCGCCATTGATATCCACGCTCAGGCGCAGCCGCCGCGCACGCGGATGCACCGCGCGGCGCAAGCGCAACATGCCGCCGGGTGCGGCCACCTCGAACCAATCCTGCTGCATTGCCGGCATCGCTGTCTCCGCGCTCCAGCGCAGGCGCTCAGGCGTCCTGCGGCCGGGGCAGGCCGAACCATGTGTCCAGTTTGTCCAACACGCGCCGAAGTTCAAGTGCCATCAGCGCGAATCGCGCATCCAGCTCGGCTTCGGCCGAATCCGGCGCCTGCTGGTCGAGTTCTTCCTGGATCACATCGAGGAACCTCAGCTTGCGCAGCACCAGATCCTCGCCCAGCACGAAGCTGATGCGGCCATCGAAGAGCAGACCCAGCTGCGCCACCTGCTTGCCGGCGCGCAGGTGTTCCTGCACCTCGTCGGCATCCAGTGTCTGCCGGCGGCAGCGGGCGATGGCGCCGGCGTTGCCCGTGGCCTCGCGCAGCTCGCATTCATCGCCCAGCTCGAGGCCTTCGGGCAGGCTCCTGGCGGTGAGCCATTCGGTCATTACCAGGCGCGGTGCGCGTTCCGAGGCCAGCGGCAGCGCCGGAAAACTGCCCAGCGCCTCGCGCAGGCCGCTGATCGTCGCCTCGGCCGCCTTGCGGCTGGCCGTATCCAGCACGACCCAGCCATGCAACAGGTCGAGGTAGCCTGGCAATTGCGAGGGCCGCGAAAAGGCGCGAGGCAGCAGTTCGTCGAAGAGCTCCTGCTTCATGCGCTTGCGCTCGCGCCCGCCCACCGGCCGGCCCTGCTCCGCTGCGCGCGCCTGCATGCGCCGCCGCAGTTCCGTGTTGACCACCACCGCCGGCAGCAGCTTGTCCTCGTTGCCGGCGCTGAACAGCACGCAATCCTGCAGCGTGCGCGTGAGCGCGTCGTGGGTCAGGCCCAGTGGTGACACGAAACCGTGCGTGGCCAGTTCCAGCGGTCCGCAAGGACGCAGGCGATGCGCGTCGAGCGCGGTTTCCAGTTCGCCCAGGGTGGCGGCGACGGCAGGCGAGAAACGGAACAGGCTGAGATTGCGAAAGAACATGCATGAAATCCGGAGGAATGGAAATTGCGTCCGCGTGGTGCTGCGTGGTGCGGCGTGCTCAGGCCGTGGCCCCGGCCAATTCGTGGGGCGCGCCGGCCAGCCAGGCGTGGGCGTCGGGCGCGGGCGTGTCGCCGTGCGCACCCAGTGCGGCGAAGTCGAACAGACCGCGGTCGGCCAGTTGCGCGGGCACGACATTGCCCAACGCGCGGAAGATGGTTTCCAGGCGGCCCGGGTGGTCGCGCTCCCAGGCATCCATGAGCAGCCGTACCTGCTTGCGCTGCAGGTGGTCCTGCGAACCACACAGGTTGCACGGGATGATCGGGAACGCGCGCAGCGCGGCGTATTCGGCGATCTCGGCCTCGGCCACGTAGGCCAGCGGGCGGATCACGATGTGCCGGCCGTCGTCCGAGCGCAGCTTGGGCGGCATGGCCTTCAGGCTGCCCTGGAAGAACAGGTTGAGGAAGAACGTGGCGATGAGGTCGTCGCGGTGGTGCCCCAGCGCGATCTTGGTGAAGCCGGCCTCGTGTGCATGGCGGTACAGCGCGCCGCGGCGCAGGCGCGAGCACAGGCTGCACATCGTCCGGCCCTCGGGCAGCACGCGCTTGACCACGCTGTAGGTGTCCTGCTCGATCACGGTGAACGGCACGCCGCGCGTGGCCAGATAATCGGGCAGCACGTGCCCGGGAAAGCCGGGTTGCTTCTGGTCGAGGTTCACCGCGACCAGCTCGAAGCGCACCGGCGCGCGCGTCTGCAGCGCGAGCAGCACATCCAGCAGCGTGTGCGAATCCTTGCCGCCGGACAGGCACACCATGATCCGGTCGCCGTCCTCGATCATGTTGAAATCGGCGATTGCGCGGCCGACCTGGTGGCGCAGACGCTTGGCCAGGCGCTGGCTCTCGTGTTCGCGTTTGCGCGGATCGTCGGACATGCTGGGCGCGGCTGGCCACGGCGGAAGGCCGTGCATTCTAGCGCCTCGCCGCGGCGCTACACTGCGGCGAAGAACAGACGCCATGCACTACGACGATCCTTCCGCCATTGCCCGTGAACTGATCGCGCTGCGTTCCGAGCACCGCGACATCGATATGCTGATCGCGCGCCTGCAGGCCGATCCGCACGCCGACCAGTTCGCGCTGGCGCGCATGAAAAAGCGCAAGCTGCGACTCAAGGACATGATCGGCTACATGGAAAACAAGCTGATTCCGGATCTGGA
>DZBX01000024.1:7583-27089 GCA_022730075.1 Rhodanobacter sp.
GTGGCCGGACTGGCCGGATGCGCTGGCACGGTTTCGATCTGCAGCGGCTCGGTGCGCAGGGGCATGGTCTGCGCGGGGCCTGGCGGCGGCTCGGACTGGGTTGCGGGTACCGCGGGCATGGCCGCGGGTGCGACGGCGGACGTACCCGTGCCCACATCGCGCGGCAGCTTGCCGGAGCACTGGTAGGCGCCCCACTGCTGCTGGCCACCGACCGGCGGTCCCAGCGGTTTGACCGTATTGGCGCCGAGCCCGGCGCCGGCGTTGCGCGCCAGCACTTCCAGCTCGTCGCGCACCGTCAGGTTGTCGCGCGCGAACGGGCCGATGCGATCGCTGACCGATACCGTCGCCGTGCCCACCTGTGTGCAGCCGGCCACGCTGTCGACGTAGGCGGCCAGCACGTTGTGCGCGGCAGGCGTGAGGTGCACGTTGAAGCTGGCGCATCCGCTCAGCAACAGCGTGGCGGCGAGGGTCGCGGTGAGGGACAACGAAGTCGTGGCGCGCATGGCGGATTCCGGGCAGAGGCGGGGCGGCGCGGGCGCAACGCGGCCGTGGTGTGCTGCAGCCGCGCGGGCCCGGATGGACGGGCAAAAAAATCGGGCGGATCGCTCCGCCCGGCAAGCATAGCGACTGCGCCGGCGCCGTGGCAGGGCCGCCGGCGCCGCGTTCAGCGCAGGATCGCGCCCTCGCTGTCGATCACCCGTACCTCGCCGAGGTTCAGCGCGCGGATCGGCTGCTCGATCTTGCGCAGATCGCCGACCACGACCCAGGTGTAGTGCGCCGGCTGCACCACGGCGCGCGCCGCGGTCTGCACCTGCGCATCGTTCAGCGCCTCGATGCGCTTGCGCAGCGTCTGCACGTAATCGTCGGGGCGCGCGTACTGCACGATGCCGGCCACCGCGCCGAGCACGGCGCGCGCGCTTTCGTAAGTGCCGGGCAGCTTGCGCACCTCGCTCTGCTTGACCTTGCTGATCTCCTCGCGGCTGGGCGGCTGCGCGCCGATGAGCGCCTGCGATTCGCGCAGGATCTCGGCCACCGATTCGGCGGTCTTGTCGGTCTGCACCGGCGCGTAGGCCAGGAACGGACGCTGGCCTTGCGCGTCGCGCAGCAGCGTGCCGGCACCGTAGGCCCAGTGCTTGTCCTCGCGCAGATTCATGTTCAGGCGCGAAGTGAAGCTGCCGCCGAACACCTCGTTCATGGCATTGATCGCCAGAAAATCGGGGCTGGCCGTGGGCGGTGCCAGCAGGCCGGCGAGGATCAGCGTCTGCGGCGCACCGGGGCGATCCATCAGGAACACGCGCGGGCGCTGCGCGGCGGCCACCGCGGGCACGCTGGGCTCGAGGCGCGGCGTGGCCGGAACTTTCCAGCCGCCAAACGCGGCTTCGAGCCGCGGCAGGATCGCGGCCAGCGTGGTGTCGCCGGCGATCAGGATTTGCGCGTTGTCCGGACGCACGACCGCGTCGTGGTAGGCGCGCAGATCGTCGGCCTTGAGCGCCTGCACCGCGGCCTCGGTGCCGGTGCCGCTGAAGGGAATGGCGTAGGGATGCCCCTTGCCGTACAGCAGCGGCGGCATGATGCGCAGGGCCAGCCCGGTGGGCTGCGCTTTTTCCTGGGCGATGCCGGCCAGCCACTGCTGGCGCACGCGCTCGATGTCGGCGGTGCGGAACGCGGGCTGCTGCACGATGTCGGCGAGCAGCGCCAGCGAGGGTTGCAGCTGGTCGCGCAGCGCCGACAGGTACACGGTGCTGGTGTCCAGACCGGCGCTGGCGCCGAGCTGGGCGCCGAGCTGCTCGAGGCGCCTGGCGATGGCGATGGAGTCC
Source organism: Rhodanobacter sp. (assembly GCA_022730075.1). Taxonomy (GTDB): domain Bacteria; phylum Pseudomonadota; class Gammaproteobacteria; order Xanthomonadales; family Rhodanobacteraceae; genus Metallibacterium. The sequence continues at coordinate 9,401 of DZBX01000024.1, forward strand.
AGCGTCGCGGTCCCTTCATCGAGCATGGCCATGGCGAAGCCGGCGCGACCGGGTTCGCCCGCACCGCCATCGCTGGCGTAGCCGCCGCGGAACATCAGTTCGACGTTGACCACGGGTACGGCGTGGCGTTCGGCCAGCACCACCGGGATGCCGTTGCTCAGCGTGGCGCGCTGCAGGGCGGGGAAGTCCAGATCGGGGAAGCGCTCGACCTCGGGCACGCCGTGCTTGCGCTCGGCCGTGCTGGCCACGGCGCGATACGCCGCCGCCGGATCGGCCTTGAGCGCCGGTGCGCCGGCAGCCGCCGGCAGGCCGCGCTGCAGCGCTGCGTAGGCTGCATCGCTGGCGGCGACGTCGCTGCCGGGCTCGACCACGAGGGTGAAATCGCCCTGTCCCAGCCAGCGCTGCGCGGCCGCGCGCACTGCCTGTGGCGTGGCCGCCTGCATCACCGCGAAATCCTCGAGGTAGGCGGTGGGGTTGGCGCGGTACACCTGACCTTCGGCCAGGATCGTGGCCTGCCCGCTGAAGCCGCCGACCTTCTCGATGCCGCGGATGAACGCGGCGCGCGACTCGGTGCGCGCGCGCGCCAGCTCGTCGGCGTCGGGTCCGGTGGCGAGGAATTTGCGCAACTCGTCGTCGAGCGCGGCCTCGACCCTGGCCGGGTCGGCGCCCTTGCGCACGCTCACCTGCAGCATGACCATGCTGGCCAGTTCGAACGGCATCACGCTCATGCTGACGCTGTCGGCGAGTTTGTCGCGGTAGACCAGGCGCTGGTACAGGCGCGAGGTCTTGCCGCCGCCCAGCGCGGTGCTGGCCAGATCGAGCAGGGTGGCGTCGGCGTCGGCCAGGCCGGGCGCGTTCCACTCGCGGTAGATGCGCGTCTGCGGCACCTTGTCGGGAAACACCGCGCGCGTGGATGTCGTGCGCGCGGCTGTCCATGGCTGCGGACGGCTGAGGCGCGGACCGGGACCGATGTCGCCGAAGTAGCGCAGCACTTTTGCGCGTGCCTGCGCGGGGGTGATGTCGCCGGCCAGCACCACGGTGGCGTTGGCCGCGCCGTAGTACTCGCGGAACCAGTTCTTCACATCGCCCAGCGCGGCGGCGTTGAGGTCGGCCATCGAGCCGATGGTGGTGTGGTGGTAGGGGTGATTGGCCGGGAAGGCGTTGGCCTGCAGCAGGGTGAACACGCGGCCATAGGGCTGGTTCTCGCCTTGGCGCTTCTCGTTCTGCACCACGCCGCGCTGTTCGTCGAGCTGCGCCTGGCCGATCGCGCCGAGCAGATGGCCCATGCGGTCGGACTCCATCCACAGCGCCATGTCCACCGCGGTGGTGGGCACGGTCTGGAAATAATTGGTGCGGTCCAGCCAGGTGGTGCCGTTCTGGTCGGTGGCGCCGGCCAGTTCGAACGGGCGGAAATATTCGTCGTTGTGGTTTTCCGAGCCCTGGAACATCAGGTGCTCGAACAGGTGCGCGAAACCGCTGCGCGCGGCCGGCTCGTTCTTGGAGCCGACGTGGTACCACACGCTCACCGCCACCACCGGCGCCTTGTGGTCTTCATGCACCACCAGGGTCAGCCCGTTGGGCAACACGTAGCGCGTGTAGGCGAGGGTGGGCACTGCGGCAAGGACGGGCGCCGGAGTGACAGTCCGTCCATCGCGCTCGGCGCGGGCGTGGACGAGTCCGCTGCAGCCCAGCAACAGGCCAACGGCGAGCAATCGGTGCAAACGGATCATGCATCTCTCCTGATGAGGCCACGGCGGCGCCGGGCAGGTGGCGGCGCGTATTTCCCCCGTGCCGCGCTGACCGGCACCATGCCTGCGCGCACACCGCGCCCGCATGTGCCACAGGATGGGTGCCGGAAGTCCGGGGCGTGCGCGGCCTGCATGCTCGCGCGCATGTCGCCTCTGGCCTAGCATGGACCACACCTGCCACCACGAGGACCTGTCCATGCGCAGCGCCCTGATCACCGGCGCCAATCGCGGCCTCGGTCTGGAGTTCACCACGCAACTGCTGGATGCCGGCTGGCAGATGACGGCGTGTTGCCGCGCGCCGGCGCAGGCACGGGAACTGCACGCGCTGGCCGCGCGCCACGCCGGGCGCATCGAGCTGCTGGCGCTGGATGTGGCCGATGCGGCGGCGCTGACCGACCTGCCGGCGCGTCTGCGCGCGCTGCGCCATCTGGATCTGCTGATCAACAACGCCGGCGTGCTGGTCTCGGGCGAGCGCTTCGGCACGGTGCGCAGCGAGAATCTGGCGCGCAGCTTCGCCATCAACGCCAGCGCGCCGCTGCTGCTGACCCAGGCGCTGGCGCCGCTGCTGGAAAGGGCGCACGCGGCCAAGGTGTTGTGCATCAGCTCGCAACTGGGCTCGATCGCGCAGGCCAGCAGCTTCCGCACGGTCAGCTACGCGATGAGCAAGGCCGCGCTGGACATGGCGGTACGGCGTCTGGCCGCGGAGCTGGGACCACGCGGCATCAGCGTTCTGGCCATGCATCCCGGCTGGGTGCGCACCGACATGGGCGGCGCCGGTGCGCCGCTGCAGGCGCAGGAGTCGGTCAAGGGCATGCTCGCCGTGCTGGCCCGCGCCACGCCGGCGCAGGGTGGGCACTTTTACGCGTACGACGGCAGCGAAGTTCCCTGGTGAGCGTGGCCCGCGTCCGCGCTGCGCTTCAAATACCGTCCGGCACGGCACCGGCAAAGCGCACCGCGGTCGCGCCGGTGACCGGTCCGATCTCGGCGCGGTCGCTGACATACAGCTTGACCGGGCGCTGGAACACCAACTTGCCGACGATCCTGCAACCGGGTCCGACCACGATCAGCGGTTCGTGCTGAAACATCGGAAACCACGTCGTGAACCAGCTGTGGTCGCGTTTGACCGTGAGCCCTCCGCTGATCACCGCGCCGTGACTGAGGCGCACATCGCCGGCCGTGGTCCACACGTCTCCCTGCACCTGCGCCGCATCGAGGTCGATCGTGCCATTGACGTTGCCGGCCGTGCCCGCCACCGTGCTGCGCGCCTGCAGCCGCAGGCCGCCGTTGACCGTGGTGATGGGGCCGCTGACCGCGGCGCCCGTAGCCAGGTGGATGGAGCCATTGACGGTATGCAGCGCGGCGCCGCGCGCATCGGCGCCCAGGGTGATGCCGCCATTGACCGTGCTGGCGCGCCCGACCACGGCATTGGCGCCGATGCGGATTTCGCCGTTCACGGTATCCACGTTGCCGGCCTGTTGCCCGGTGCCGATATCGATACTGCCGTTGACCCTGGATTGGTCCGCCGGCGCTGCGTGCGCCGTCGCGCCGCACACTGCCAGCAGCAGCATTCCGCCCAGCCATGACGCACGCATCGCTGCCTCCCCGGGCATGTCGTCGCCCAATCGAACTCGTGGATGCCCACGTGGCGCGCGTTATAGCGCGTTGTCGTCGGGGCTGCATGCGGCATGGGGCAGGGTCGCGCACCCGTTGATCGAAACAGCCGCTCGGCGCTGCTGGTGCCTGCTAGCATCGCGCCCTCTCCTGCTGCCGTGCGCGCCGTCATGAGCCCAGTCCCCAAGCCCGTGCTGTTGTTGATCCTGGATGGCTGGGGCGCGCGCGCCGAGCGCAGCGACAACGCCATCGCGCTGGCGCGCACGCCGCACTGGGATGCGCTGCTGGCGCAGCATCCGCACAGCCTGCTCGATACGCACGGACTGGCCGTTGGATTGCCTGATGGTCAGATGGGCAACTCCGAGGTCGGGCACATGAATATCGGCACCGGACGCGTGGTGTACCAGGAGCTGACCCGCATCGACCGCGACATCGCATCCGGTGCGTTCGCGCGCAATCCGGCCTTGTTGCAGGCCTGCGCCGCGGCCAAGGCCGGCAGTGGCAGCCTGCACTTGCTCGGCTTGCTCAGTCCGGGCGGCGTGCACAGCCACGAGCAACACCTGTTCGCCATGCTGCGCCTGGCACACGCGCAAGGCGTGGCACACATCATCGTGCATGCGTTTCTGGATGGCCGCGACACGCCGCCACGCAGCGCACGCGCCTCGCTGGAAAAATTGCAGGCGCTGTGCGATGCCACGCCAGGCGCGCGCGTCGGCAGCGTCAGCGGGCGCTACTGGGCGATGGACCGCGACCAGCGCTGGGATCGCGTGCAGCGCGCATGGCAGGCCATCGTGGCCGGCGAAGGCGTGCACGCCGATGCGGCGCTGGCTGCGCTGGAGGCCGCCTACGCGCGCGGCGAGGACGACGAGTTCGTCGCCCCCACCGTGCTCGCCGATGCGCCCGGTGTGCATGACGGCGACGCGGTGGTGTTCATGAATTTCCGCGCCGACCGCGCGCGCCAGCTCAGCCACGCTTTCGTCGACGCGGATTTCAAGGGCTTCGCCAGCGCGCAACGGCCGCGGCTCGCGGCCTTCGTCACGCTCACCGAGTACGCGAAGGATCTGCCGGTGAGCGCGGTCGCCTATGCGCCGGACGATCTGCGCGATGGCCTGGGCGAGACGCTGGCCAGGCACGGGCTCAGGCAACTGCGTATCGCCGAGACCGAAAAATACGCGCATGTCACGTTCTTTTTCTCGGGCGGACGCGAAGCGCCGTTCCCCGGCGAGGAGCGCATCCTCGTGCCCAGCCCCAAGGTCGCCACCTACGACCTGCAGCCGGAGATGAGTCTGCCGGAGCTCACCGACAGGCTGGTCGCTGCCATCGCGGACGGTGGTTTCGATTTCATCGTGTGCAACATCGCCAACGCCGACATGGTCGGGCACAGCGGCAAGCTGGATGCCGCGATCCGCGCCGCCGAGGCGGTGGACGCGGCGCTGGGGCGCATCGTGCCGGCCATCGCGGCGGCCCATGGCGCGTTGCTGATCAGCGCCGACCACGGCAACCTCGAGCAGATGCGCGACGCGCACGGCCAGCCGCACACCCAGCACACGGTCGGTCCGGTGCCGCTGGTGTACGTGGGTGAGGGTCGCTACACGCTGCGCTCCGGCGCGCTGTGCGACCTCGCGCCCACCGTGCTGGCGCTGCTGCGACTGCCACAGCCGGCGGCGATGAGCGGACGCAGCCTGCTGACCGCCGCCGACTGAGCGGCGATCCGCGCCGCAGCATGCGCGGGCGTACGGATTGCAGTACCGTGGCGCCCCCAGCCGTGCCTGATGCGTCGGCACGACAACTCACACGCCGCTCAAGCAAGGAGTTCCGCATGCTTCGCACCCGCACCCTGGCCATTGCCGTCGGCCTCGCCATGGCCCTCGGCACCGGCGCCGCACAAGCTTCCCCCTTCAGCAAGATCTTCGTGTTTGGCGACAGCCTCAGCGACGACGGCAACCTGTCGCTGGCGCTGACCAACGGTACCGTGCAGAACAGCTTCACCACCAATCCAGGTCAGGTCACCATGCAGGACGTGGCCACGTATTTCGGCTACGCGCTGACGCCTTCGTTGCTGGGCGGCACCGACTTCGCCTGGGGCGGCGCCGGCCTGCTCAACAACTCACCCGGCACGCCGAGCACGGTGCCGCTGCTGACCGCGCAGTTGCAGCAATACCTCACCGCCAGCGGCGGCAAGGCCGATCCCACCGCGCTGTACTCGGTGTGGGGCGGCGCCAACGACATTTTCTACAACGCCTACGTCGCCGGCATCGGTGGACAAACCGCGCAGCAGGCGCAGCTCAACATCATCGCCGCGGCGCAAACCGAAGGCGGCATGCTGGCCACGCTGAAGGGCGCCGGCGCGCGCTACATCCTGGTGTTCAACCTGCCCAACATCGGCGCCACGCCCTCGGCGGCGGCGCAGGGTCCGGCGGCGCAGCAGGCCTTGGCCGGGCTGTCACTGAGCTTCAACAACACCCTCAATCTGGCCATCCAGCAGGTCAATCCGGGTGTCAACATCATCCCGGTGAACGTGTACGGCATGTTCAACGAATTGCTGGCCAACCCGTCGCTGTACGGCTTCAGCAACGTCACCACGCCGGCCTGCGGCATCACCGCCAGCGCCGTGCAGTGCGGCCCGGCCGGTTCCGGCGCGCCGTATACCTACGCGCCGGGAACGCAGAACACGTATCTGTTCGCCGATGGCGTGCATCCGACCACCGCGGGCTACGCGCTGCTGGCGCAATATGTCGAGTCGATCATCAATGCGCCGGCGCAGATGTCCATGCTGCCGCAGGCGCCGCTGGCGGTCTACGCCGCGCACCAGCGCGCGCTGCGCGATGAAATGCTGGTGGACAGCCTCGGCGAGGCGCGCAAGGGCGTGCATTTCTTCGCCAATTACGACTACGGCCACCAGACCTACGACGCCACCGCGAACACCATGCGCAGCACCAGCAACAACAATGTGCTGACCATCGGCGCCAACGCCGCGGCCAACCGCAATTTTTCGGTCGGCATGGCCATCGGTGCCGCCCAGCTCAACAGCGGCGGCGTCGGCGCGGTCAGCTTCAAGACCCAGGATCTGCTGTTCAGCGGCTTCGCCAACGCGCGTTTCGGCGCGGCTTATCTGAGCGGCAACGCCAGCGTCGGCCAGTTGTCGTACACCAACATCGCGCGCTACATCCCGCTGGGTCCGGCGCTGCGCGTGGAAAACGGCAAGACCAGCGGTTCGCAGCTGGCGGGCACGCTGGAGGGCGGCTACTGGTTCGACTGGGGCAAGCTGCGCACCGGGCCGTTCGCGCAGCTCGGCTATCAGCGCGTCAGCGCCGATCAGTTCAGCGAGAGCAGCGGTGACGCCAGCGCCATGACCTTCGGCAAGCAGGTCGTCAAGTCCGCCACGGCGGAGCTGGGCTGGCAACTGACCGGGCGTACCACCATGGGCGGCGTGCCGCTGCAACCGTTCGCGCGCGTGTCTTACGCGCACGATTCGGATGCGCAGACCCAGTTGGTGAGCGCGGGCCTGACCACCATGCCGGGCACTTTCGCGCTGCCCGGTTTCGTGCCGGACAAGAACTGGGTCAACGCCAGTCTCGGGTTGAGCGCGCGCTTCTCGCCCAGCCTGACCGGATTCGCCAGCTACACCGGCATGTTTTCCAACAACAGCCAGAAGCTCAACAGCATCGATCTGGGCGTGAGCATGACGTTCTGAGTTTGCGCGGACTGTGGCGCACAAAAAAAGCCGTCCGCGAGGACGGCTTTTTGTTGCGCGTCGATCGATTGCGGCTACTTTCCGGCGCCGGCCCGCCGCAGCATCGACTCGGCATCCGCGTAGAGGTTGTGCGCCTCGGCTGCATCGAGCCGGCTCGTCGTGCCACCCGCGTTGCGCTCGTGCAGGACCAGGGTGCCTTGGGCATCCCAGCCGGCGCGCTCGACCAGGCTGGGCTTCTGTCCACGCCCCGCGCTGTGCGACAGCACCACCACCCAGGGCTTGCCGTCGCGGTAGGCGATTTCGGTGTTGGTGAATCCCTTGGGGCCGGCATCCTCGAGCTCGCGCACGAACACCACCTTGCCATCGCTATCGCGGAACACCTGCCAGCCACGCGACATTCCCACTTCGCTTTGATCGCCTTGCGTGTATTTGAGCCCGCCGATGCGCGCCTTGAGCGCCTCGAAGCCGGCCAGCGCCCGCTCGCCGGGCGTCGGCAGCGGCTTCAGTTGCACGCTGATCTGCGCGCTGTTGCCGTGGGTCAGCACCGGGTACTGGATCGGCGTGATGAACTTGCGCTGTGCGTCGCTCATGCTGGCATCGAGCACGTACAGATCGGCGCTGTCGATCGCGGTGGCCGCGAACGGCAGACTGAAATCAGCCGGCAGCGTGGTGATGCTCTGCGTCTTGCTGGCGACCACCACATTCGGCTGCTTGCTGACATCGACCAGATCCAGCTTCAGATCACCCTGGCCATCCAGCGTGGTGTTGCCGAGCACGCTGACGGTGCCGCTGACCGCCGTGGGCGCGGCACTGGGTGTGGACGTGGACGAGGACTGACTGCAACCGGCGGCAAGCAAGACGGCCGCGATCAGCAGCGGCAAGGCGTAACGACGCATGGGAAACCTCTCTGGACAAGAATTCGGCCATGACGTCAGCTGACGGCGGCCACAATTGCGCAACTATAGCGCTCCCCGTGCATGCTTGAAAATAAACGGAATTTTGACATCGCGCCGCCATGCGTGCCGCGCACGGCTCATGCGCGCTTGCTGCCATCGATGTCGATGAAACGCAGGAATTCCAGGCGCGTGCTCGGGTTGTCGCGAAATGCGCCGCGCATGCTGCTGGTGATCATCGACACGCCGCGTTTGTGCACGCCACGCGTGGTCATGCACTGGTGCTGCGCGTCGACCACGACGGCGACGCCGCGCGGCTCCAGCACGCGCTCGATGCAGTCGGCGATCTGCGCGGTGAGTTTTTCCTGCACCTGGAAACGCCGCGCATAGACATCGACCACGCGTGCCAATTTGGAAATGCCGACCACGCGCCCGCTGGGCAGGTAGCCGACGTGGGCGCGACCGATGATCGGCGCCATGTGGTGCTCGCAGTGACTCTCGAAAGCAATGTCGCGCAGAACGATCAGCTCGTCGTAGCCGGCGACTTCCTCGAAGGTGCGCGCCAGGTAGGTCTCGGGGTCCGCGGCATAGCCAGAAAACCAGTCGCCATAGGCCTTGACCACGCGCTTGGGGGTCTCGATCAGGCCTTCGCGCGCGGGGTCTTCACCGGCCCAGCGCAGCAGCGTGCGTACGGCTTCCTCGGCGCTGGCGCGGCTGACGCCGTTGTGTTCGTCGTTGCCATGCATGGGCTTGCTCCACTGTTGAATCGAAAGTCCGAAAAAGTTCGGGCGCTGGTCATGCGTTGCGTCATGCACTGCCTGCGCGTCGCGGGCGTCAGCGTGCTGCCCGTCGTGCCGCGCTGCTGCAGATCTGGCGCCATGACCGCGCCCGGATCATGGACCCTGACGCGTCATGGCCACGTCACGACGCGCGCCGCGCGTGCGTGCTCAGACCACCGCGGGCCCATCGTCAGCATGCCCGGCTTCGCCTGCGTCCGCATCCGCATCCGCATCCTGGCCGTCGCCATCGACGCCGAGCAGGGCACGGCTGTCGCCGGGTTCGAGCAATTCGACGTCGCGCAATTTGCGCGTGATGGCACGGCTGCGCACGCCGGTCTTGTCGATCTCGGCGCTGGCCTGCTCCAGACGTTTCCTGACCGTTTCCAGGACCGCACTGAACTTGCCGAACTCGGTCTTGACCGCGCCCAGGATTTTCCATACCTCGCTGCTGCGCTTGGCGATGGCCAGGGTGCGGAAGCCCATCTGCAGGCTGTTGAGCAGCGCGCTGAGCGTGGTGGGTCCGGCCACGGTGACGCGGTGCTCGCGTTGCAGCGTCTCGAACAGGCCCGGGCGGCGGATGACCTCGGCATAGAGGCCTTCGGTCGGCAGGTAGAGCACGGCGAAATCGGTGGTGTGCGGTGGCGATACGTACTTGCCGTGGATGCGTTTGGCTTCCTCGCGCACGCGGTTCTCCAGCGCGCGGCCGGCGGCGTGGGCGGCGTCGGCGTCGGCGGCTTCCTGCGCGTCGAGCAGGCGCTGGTAATCCTCCACCGGAAACTTCGCGTCGATCGGCAGGTAGACATGCTCCCCGGCGCCCTGGCCGGGCATGCGGATGGCGAACTCGACGCGGTCGTTGCTGCCGGGCACGGTGGCCACGTTGGAGTCGTACTGCTCGGCAGCGAGCATGTCCTCCAGCAGCGCGCCCAGTTGCACTTCACCAAAGATGCCGCGCCGTTTCACGTTGCCCAGCACGCGTTTGAGATCGCCCACCCCGGTGGCCAGTTCGCGCATCTCGCCGAGGCCGCGCTGCACGGCCTCGAGGCGCTCGGAAACCAGCGTGAAGGACTGGCCCAGGCGCTGTTCCAGGGTGGCCTGCAATTTTTCATCGACCGTGGCGCGCATCTGTTCGAGCTTGGCGCTGTTGTCGTCCTGCAGCGCCTTGAGGCGCGTCTCCAGCGTGGTGCGCAATTCACCCAGGCGCTGCTCGCTGGACTGCAGCAGGGCCTGCAATTCGACGCCGAGGCGCGCGCCGAGCTGCTGCTGCGCGAGTGCCTGCTCGGCACGCGACTTGCGCGCCTCCTCGCCCAGCGTTTCGCGCAGCGAGATCTGGCTGCGCTGCAGGCCCTCATCCATTTGCTGCAGTCGCGTGGCGAAGGATTCGAGGCGCCTATGCTGCTCACCAGCCTGCGCGCTGGCGGCTGCGTTGAGTTGCGTCTGCATCTGCGCCTGCGTCGTGGCCTGTTCCTGACGTGCTGCACGCAGCTCCTCGCGCAGCGCCACTTCCAGCCGCGCCAGCATCTCGCGCTGCTCGGTCCAGCGCGCCGCGCCCGCGGGATCGCGGCGCGTGCGCAGCAGGCTCAGCAGCAACGCCGCCAACAGGCCCAGTGCCAGCAGCGCCAGCAGCACGCTTGTCCACAGGCCAGGATTCATCGCCATCTCCGCGCGCGGCATCACCGCCAGCGCGCAGTTTAGACTCTTGCCGATCGCAAACCTTGCGACGCCGCCGCGCTGCTAGGCTGATGCACGGAGTGACAAGGGGAATCCCATGCGCAGCACACCCATCATGTTTCTGCTTGCAGTGTTGAGCCTGGCCACGCTGCCCGCGCTGGCGCGTCCCGCAGGCGCGGCGCCAGCCGATGCCGCGCAGCGCGAGGCCACCTGGCAGCAGCATCAGGCCATGGCGCAAGACTCGCTGTTCCACGCCATGCACTGGAACAGCATCGGCCCGGTGGCGCAGGGCGGGCGCGTGGTGGCGCTGGCCGGCGTGCCGGGCCAGCCGTATACCTTCTACGTGGCCTATGCCACCGGCGGGGTGTGGAAGACGACCGACAACGGCCAGCACTTCACGCCCATCGGCGCCGACCTGCCGACCGAGGTGATCGGCGCGATCGCGGTCGACCCCGAGCATCCGCAGACGCTGTGGGTGGGCACCGGCGAAGCCAATTCGTCGCGTTCGTCCTTCGGTGGCATGGGCGTGTTCCGCTCCGACGACGGCGGCAAGACCTTCCATGCCGTCGGCCTGGCCAGCTCCGACCGCATCGCGCGCATCGTGGTCGATCCCGCGGATGGCAACACCGTCTATGTGGCCGCGCTGGGCAAGCTGTATTCCACGGGCGGCGAGCGCGGCGTGTACCGCACCCGCGACGGCGGCAAGACCTGGCAGCGCGTGCTGGCCGGCAGCACGCCGTCGACCGGCGCCATCGACCTGGCCATGGACCCGCGCCATCCCGACGTGCTGTACGCCGCGCTGTGGGATCGCCAGCGCAGCGCCTGGAACTTCCGCGGCAACGGTTCGGGCTCGGGCCTGTGGAAAAGCAGCGACGGCGGCGATCACTGGACGCAGCTGAGCGATGGCTTTCCCACCGGCGCCAGCATCGGCCGCATCGGCATCGCCATTGCACCCGGCAACCCCGACATCGTCTACGCCAGCGTGGACGACTGGGGCACGTTGCCGCCCGATCAGCGCGCACTGGGCGACGCGCCGTTGTCGCCGGCACGCCTCGCCAACATGAGCAAGGCCGAGTTCCTGCGCCAGGCGCCAGACAGCATCGAGGCCTTCATCCGCGCCAACGACCTGCCCACCGACCTGACCGCCGCAAAGCTCACGGCCATGATCACGGATGGCAAGCTCAGCATGGCGCAATTGCGCGCGCGGCTGAAAGAGGCCGAGGCTGACTTGTTCGACACCGACCACATCGGCCTGGAGGTATACCGCTCCGAGGATGCCGGCGCGCACTGGGCGCGCGCCAACGTAAAACCGCTGCGCGAGGTGTATTACACCTACGGTTACTACTTCGGCCAGATCCGCGTCGCGCCCGATGATGCGCAGCGCGTGTATGTGCAAGGCATGCCGATGATCGTGTCCAACGATGGCGGCAAGACCTGGACCGGACTGAACGTGCCGAACATGCACGTGGACTACCACGACCTGCTGATCGACCCCGCGTTTCCGCGGCGCATGCTGGCGGCCACCGACGGCGGCCCTTACATCACCTACGACGGCGGCAAGCACTGGCAGGCCATGAACGCGCAGGCCGTGGGACAGTTTTATTCGGTCAGCTACGACTTCGCCAAACCGTTCAACGTCTACGGTGGCCTGCAGGACAATGGCGTGATGATGGGGCCATCCACGGCCGACCCCGACAACCCCGACGGCGACGGCTGGAAGGCCATCAACGGCGGTGATGGCATGGATGTGCAACCCGATCCGCGCGACAACGGCGTGGTGTATTCCGGCTACCAGTTCGGCTGGTACCAGCGCAGCGGCCCGCACGGCGTGCACGAGGTGCGCCCGCGCGCGCCGCTGGATGCGCCGCCGCTGCGCTTCAACTGGACCACGCCGATCGAGCTGTCGCCGCAACAGCCCGATGTGCTGTATTTCGGCGCCGATTATCTGTACCGCTCGCTGGATCGCGGCACGCGCTGGCAGGCGATCAGTCCCGATCTGGCGGCCACCGACCGGCACGGCAACGTGCCCTACGGCACCATCACCACGCTGGCCGAGTCGCCCTTGCGCTTCGGCGTGCTGTGGGTGGGCACCGACACCGGCAAGGTGTGGACCAGCAACGACGGCGGCGTGCGCTGGCGCGAGGTGGATGCCACGCTGCCGCGGCGCTGGGTCAGTCGCGTGGAGCCCTCGGCGTTCGACGTGCGGCGCGCCTACGTGGCGCTCAACGGCTATCGCGACGACGACAGCAAGGCTTACCTGTACCGCACCGATGATGACGGCGCGCACTGGACCGATATCGCGCGCGGCCTGCCCGCCGAGTCCATCCACGTGGTGCGCGAGGATCCGCACAACCCCGACGTGCTGTACGTGGGCACCGATCGCGGCGTGTACGTGTCGCTGGATCGCGGCGCGCACTGGCAATCGCTGCAGGCCAACCTGCCCACGGTGCCGGTGCACGATCTGGCCATCCAGCCGCGCGATCGCGTGCTGATCGCCGGCACGCATGGGCGCAGCGTGTGGACGCTGGACGTGCTGCCGATCGAGGACCTCACCGCGAGCCTGATGGCGCAGCCGCTGCACCTGTTCGCGGTGGCCGACATCAAGGCCGCGCGCGACTGGTGGCAGCGCGGTTCGCCGTGGTTCGACACGCATCGCGACGCACCGCGATTGAGCGGCAGCTTCTGGGCGCGCGCCGCGGGCGAGGCCCACTTCACCGTGCTCGATGACGCCGGCCTGCCGATCCAGCACTGGCGTGCACCGGCCGTGCACGGCATCAACCGGTGGCGGTGGAACCTGCGGATGGACGGCAAGCTGGCGCTGGCGGCGGAAAACGCACGCCTGGCACGCGCGCATCTGGACCCGGCCACGGCCAACTGGTCGGCCATGCCGGTACGCCAGGCGCTCGAGCTCGGCCAGCCGCTGCGCCTGGTGCCTGGCAAGTACAGCTTGCGCGTGCGGTTGGGCGATGCGCTCAGCAGTTCGGTGTTCACGGTGAAGCCGCCGCCGCCGTTCAAGCCGCGCGTCACGCCGCCGTGGACACCGCGCACGCGCGACTTCTGGACGCGGCGCGCGCCCGGGCAGGGCGATGCCGGCGCGGATGCCGCCGCCGCGGCGGAGCGTCAGCGCGAAACTGCGGGGGCCGGCCAGTGACGCGGGCCTGGCACATTGGTGCGCCGATGCCATGCGCGCACTGCCTGATGCGGCCCGGTTTTGCAGGCTGATCGGGAACCAGGCGCGCCATGCTGATCCGCCTCGAATCGCGGCGCCGGCGGCTGGGGCCGCGCTGGGCCACGCTGCTGCTGACCCTGATCTGCGTGCTGGTGTACGTGGCGCTGACCCTGCAAGCGCCCGGGCAGCGGCTGGCGCTGCTGCTGGATTGGGGCAGTATTCCGCGCACCCTGCTGCATCCGCCGTCCGGTCCGTGGTGGCGGGTGCAGGGCGATGCCGCGCTGCATCTGCTGACCGCGCTGTTCATCCACGCCGATGCCACGCATCTGATCGGCAACATGGCGTTTCTGCTGATCTTCGGCCTGCCGGTGGAGCGCGCCATCGGTTCGCTGCGCCTGCTGCTGCTGTTCCTGATCGGCGGCATGCTGGCCAACATCGCCGGCGCGCTCAGCCTGCCGCAGGCGGTGATGCCGATCATCGGTGCCAGCGGCGCGGTGTCCACGATCGTCGGCGCCTACCTCGCGCTGTTTCCGCGCGCGCATCTGGGCGTGGTGCTGCCGCTGGGCGCGTATCTGGAATTCCTGCGCGTGCCCGCGGCGCTGCTGATCGGACTGTGGGTGCTGTTGCAAGTCGTGTTCAGCCGCCTCGGGCCCAGCTTCGGCGCGATCGCCTGGTGGGCGCACCTGGCCGGTTTTACCTGTGGCCTGCTGGCCGGGCTGGCGCTGCGCCCGCAGGCGCGCGCGCGTCTGCGGCGCAGTCTGCGCTGAAGCCGGTCACATCTCGGCGTGCACCATGCCGGTGGCGCCGGGCGGTGGCGGCGCGGTGTCCGCGAACACGTCGCGCCAGACCACGTACATGAGCACGGCGCTGTAGCTGTAGACGACGGCGATGTACAGCACCATCAGCGCCAGACGCCACCAGGCGCCCAGTGCGGCACCCAGGGTGATCAGCAGGCTCATCGCCACGCTGACCAGCAACGCCAGCACGATCAGGCCCAGCAGCATCAGCGCCAGGGCGCCCAGGTTGTGCCATACCGCGCGCAGGCTCTGGCCCATCGCGGCAAAGCCGCCCTGCTGGCGCAGCATCACCTGCGGCACGGCGAAAAAAGTCAGCGCCCAGCTCAACAAGGCTCCGCCGATCCCGATCACCAGCAGCGGCACCGCATGCGCGCGCAGCAGCGCGAGCATGGCGGTCGGGTCGGCCTGCATGGCCTGCAGCTTGGCGGGATCATGGCCTACCGCGCCCTTGAGTGCGCCGGAAAGCGCGATCACCAGCAACAGCAGCCAGCCGATCGACGGCAGGCACAAGGCCACCAGGCTGGGCAGGCGATGGCTGCCGTCGAAGCCCTTGAACAGCATGCCGGGGCCAGGGCGCACACCTTGCGCCGCCTGCGCCGCGGCATGGACGATGCCGGCCAGCAACGCGGGGCCCAGCAGCAGGATCACGATGGTGCCCAGGTAGGGGATCTGCGAGATCAGCACCCACAGCAATCCGAGCAGGAAAAAGCCGGTGAAGTGACGGCCGAACAGGCGCAGCGCCGTGGCGATCCACTGGATGCCCTGCGAGGCGGGAACTTTGCGCATGCGCGGATACACTCGATGATGCCGCTCGCTGCGGCGGTGGGATGCTAACACCGGCCCCCGGCACGTCTGCGCGCTGGAGCCGGTCGATGTACGCAGATCGTCAGGCGGCCTGGCGCGCCATGGCTGCATGCGGGTCGATGGTCGCAATCTCGGTGCGGCACAAGCGTCCGAAACCGCGCAGCAGGCGCCGCGCCCACGGCGTGGGGCGCACGCCGCGCAGCAAGGCGTCGAGGTCGCAGCCCTCGGCGCGCAAATCCGCAGCACGGCGCAGGATCAACGCGCGCATGACCGCGGTGCTGAACTCGGGATGGAATTGCGTGCTGAATGCACGTGCGCCGTAGGCCAGGATGTGGTGCGCGTCGTGCGCCGAGCGCGCCAGCACGCGCGCGCCGTGCGGTGCCTCCAGCACCGACTGCAGGTGCGTGGTGTGCGCGGGAAAACGCGCGGGCAGCGGCGCCAGCGCGCGCAGCGCGGTGTCAGGCGCCAGCAACTCGATCGTTTGCGTGCCGATCTCGCGGCCCTGCGGGTGGTAGTCCACGCGCCCGCCCAGCGCGTGCGCCAGCAGGTGGTGGCCATAACACACGCCGAACAGCGGCAGCTCCGCGTCCATGGCCGCGCGCAACCATGCGGCCGTGTGCTCGCTCCACGCCGCGCGTTCGCTGACCATGGCCGCCGAGCCGGTGATGACCGCGCCGGCGATCTCGCGCGGCGACGGCAACGGTTCATCGCGGTCGACCTGTACCACGCGTGCCTGCGCGCGCGGCCAGCGCATGGCATGCAGAAACCAGTCGGCGTAGATGCCGTGCCGTGCACGGATGTGCGGCGGTGGGGTGCCGGTTGCCACGATCAGCAGCGGGCGCATGCAGGATCCTCTGCCCACGCCTGCCGCGGGCACTGCGGCGCATTGTAGCCAGCGCTTCCGGCACAATCCGAATCTGGCCTGACTCCGGCACCCCCATGCATACCCAGCGGCTATGGCTGCGCGCCCAGCAACACATCGCCGATGGCCATCTCGACGCCGCGGCGAGCAATCTGCAGGCACTGCTCGAACGCGAGCCGCGCAATGCACAGGCGCGCATGTTGCTGTCCAGCGTGGCGCTGGGACGTGGCCAGTTGCGCCAGGGTTGCGCCGAGGCGATCGCCGCCGCGCAGGCACTGCCCGACGACGCCGAGATGATCGCCACCGTGGCCATGTGCCTGTTCCGCGTCGGCGAAACCGTGGCCACGCGGCAATGCATGCAGCATCCCGAGATCGCGCGCAGCCGCGACGCGCCGGCGCTGGCGCGTCTGGCGCACGTGTGGCAAATGCTGGGCGAGCACGCCGCGGCGCTGGCGCTGATGGATCGCGTCAGGGCGCTGGGTTTCGACAATCCCGAGTTCCGTTATTTTCGCGCGCTGCAATTGCAGTTCAACGGACGCCTGCACGAAGCCGAACGCGAGATCGAGGCGTGCCTGCGCCAGGGTCCGACGCACGGCCGCGCCTCGCTGACGCTGGCGCGCCTGCACCGGCAAACGGCCGCACGCAACCATCTGGATTACATCGCCCGGCAACTGCCACGCGTCGAGCAGGGCAGCGAGGACCACGCCGCATTCGAGTTCGCCCGCTACAAGGAGCTGGAAGACCTCGGGCGTCACGACGAAGCCTGGGATGCCCTGCAGCGCGGCAACGCCATCATGGCGGTGCGCAACGCGCATGATGGCGCGCTGGAACAGCGCCTGTTCGCGCGGCTGCAACAGCACTGCACGGCGGCGTTTCTCGCCGGGCTGGCCAGCGCTACCGGCGCGGCGCCGCAGCCGATCTTCATCCTCGGCCTGCCGCGCTCCGGCACCACCCTGCTGGAGCGCCTGCTGGGCAAGCATGCGGCCATCGCCGTGCCCGGCGAGCTGCCGGATTTTCCGCGCCAGTTGCGCTGGTGCGCCGATGCGCACGGCGCCAGCCTGCTGGACGAGCGCGTGCTGGATCGACTCGATGCCATCGACTACGCGCAACTGGGTCAGCGCTACCTGGCGCAGACGCAGTGGCACGCCGGCACCAGGCCGCATTACGTCGACAAGCTGCCGTCCAACTACATGCTGGCCGGGTTGATCCACAAGGCGCTGCCGCGCGCGCCGATCCTGCACCTGGTGCGCGCGCCGCTGGACGTGTGCTTCTCCAACTACCGCGCCTTGTTCGGCGACGCGCACAACTACAGCTACAGTCTTGACACCATGGCCGTGCACTACCGTCGCTATCGCGCGCTGATGGCGCACTGGCACGCGGCCATGCCGGGCGTGATCCTGGATGTCGAATACGCGCGACTGGTCGGCGATACCGAGGGCACGATGCGCCGCGTGCTGGCGCACTGCGGGCTGCCGTTCGACGCGGCCTGCACCGAATCCAGCGGCGCCGGCGCGCCGGTCTCCACGCTGAGCAGCGCGCAGGTGCGCGAGCCCATCCATCGCCGCGGCGTGGATGCCTGGCGGCGCTACGCGACGCAGCTCGAACCGCTGCGCATGGCGCTGGCGGACCTGGCCTGACGCGGTGTGCATTCCCGCGCGCCGCCG
>DZBX01000279.1 GCA_022730075.1 Rhodanobacter sp.
TACGCGCGACCGTGCCCTGGATCAGGCCATCGTGCGTGTCCACGCTCACCGGCATGGCCAGCGCCACGTCCTTGGCCTGCACCTCGGGCACCTGCAGGCGCGCCATCAGGCTGCGCGTATCCGCCACGCGCGCCAGGTTGGCACCGGCGGCGACCTGCTGGCCTTCCTGCACCGGGATTTCCTGCACCACGCCGGCCAGCCCGGCGCGCACCGTGAGCGCGGCGACCTGGCGCTGGCGCAACGCCAGATTGCTGCGCTGCTGCTGCAACGCCGCCTGCGCCGCGGCGAGCTGCGCGCGGATGTTGCCGCCGAACACGGCGACGCGCTGCTGCTCGATCTGCTTGCGGTAGCCGAGCTGCTTGAGTGCAATGACACTTTGCTTGTACTGCACCATCGGGATGATGCCCCTGGCCGCCACCGTGGCATCGGCGTCCACCTTGATTTTTGCCGAGGCGTAGTCCGCGCGCGCGGCGGCCAGCGCGGCGCGCTCATCCAGCAACTGCGATTGCAGCGCGGTGCGCTTGGCGGCGAGATCGGCCTCGGCCTCGGCGACCGCGGATTGCGCGCTGGCCAGGCGATCCTGCACCTCGGGGTTGCTCAGGCGCATCAGCACGGTGTCTGGCGTCACCGTGGCGCCGGGGCGCACCAGAATCTGGTCGACCTCGGCGCCCGACGCGGCGGCGATCCAGCGGCTGAGCTTGGGCACCAGCACACCGTCGGCGCGCACGTGGATGGTCAGCTCGCCGCGCTGCACCGTGCCGATCCACAGGTTGGCGCGCCGTGCCGTGGGCAGCGCCGGGCCGAGTCGCGCGATGCCGATGGCCAACGCAGCGATGACGATCACGCTGGCACTGCCACCCAGCCACAGGCGGCGGCGCTTCTGCTTTTTCAGCGCAAGGTTCTGGAAATCCATGCCCTGCGTATCGCAAGCTCCGTGCCATGCGTCGGCATGCGTGCGGGCTTCTGGAAATCAGCAACTTGCCATGGGCCGGGCGCGTTGCACGATGAATCACGGC
Organism: Rhodanobacter sp.; assembly: GCA_022730075.1. GTDB lineage: Bacteria > Pseudomonadota > Gammaproteobacteria > Xanthomonadales > Rhodanobacteraceae > Metallibacterium. Next base: position 1,017 of record DZBX01000279.1, read on the forward strand.
GTCCGCAATCGGACGCCGTGATGCGAAATCGGATACACGGCGGCGACTGCGCGCAGACCGCGCAGGCCCGGAGGGAACCTCGAAAAACCGCGGTCATCCCGCGACGGAACGTCATCCCCGAGCGCCCGTGTCGGGGACGGGAATGACGAGCCAATGCAGGCTACTCGAGGTCACCCGGAGTCGAAGCCGGGCGATGATCGGGACGTGGCGTTTCGCGAGCGACGCACCCGCATGCGGTTGCGTGCGCGCGGCCAGGATGCAGTGGATCGCGGCCGAATGCTGCAGCGTTCGGCCGCGCTGGTGCGACTCAGAGCCTGTGAAAAATTCCGCGTCGTGCGGAATTTTTCATCGGCGCGTCCGGCACAGGTGCGTACGTGCCTCCGCGAATCAGCCACTTGCGTGACCGCTACGCGTCCGGCCATCCATGGCCGGGCTGAG
>DZBX01000280.1 GCA_022730075.1 Rhodanobacter sp.
CAGACTGATCAGTAGAACCGGAAGCATCGATTTGCGCATGACTACCTCGCTCGGGGCATCGGGCCACTGCTGCGGCCTCTATACGCGGATTTAAGCAAAACGCGGCTGAATCGCAGCCTAAAGGAATGCGGCTGATAGACTCGAAGACCCCGGACTTTTACCTGTTTCATGGCCTTGCATCTGCACAACAGCCTCACCCGGCGCAGCCAACGGTTCACTCCGCTCGATCCGGGCCGGGTGACGATGTACCTGTGCGGGCCCACCGTTTACAGCTACATGCACATCGGCAATGCGCGCCCGGCGGTGGTGTTCGACCTGCTGGCGCGACTGCTGCGCCGGTCCTACCCGCAGGTGGTGTTCGCGCGCAACATCACCGATGTCGACGACAAGATCAACGCCGCCGCGCAGGCCGCCGGCGTGCCGATCGCCACCATCAGCGCGCGCTACGCCGATGCCTGGCGCGAGGACATCGCGCGCCTCGGCGTGGCGGCGCCGGATGTGGAGCCCTGCGCCACGGCGCATATCGCACCGATCCTCGCCATGTGCCAGCGCCTGATCGACAGCGGCCACGCCTATGCGGTCGCGGGCCACGTATTGTTCAACGTGGACAGCTTCGCCGACTACGGCAAGCTGTCCGGGCGCAGCGTGGAGGACATGCTCGCCGGCGCGCGCGTCGAAGTGGCGCCCTACAAGCGCAACCCCGCCGATTTCGTGCTGTGGAAGCCGTCCACGCCCGAACTGCCGGGCTGGGAAAGCCCCTGGGGCCGTGGCCGTCCGGGCTGGCACATCGAATGCTCGGCGATGGCCGAGGCGCACCTGGGCGAGACCATCGACATCCACGCCGGCGGCATCGACCTGCAGTTTCCGCACCACGAGAACGAGATCGCGCAAAGCACCTGCGCGCATCCCGACCCGGAGCATCCCGGCAAAGGCAAGCCCTTGGCGCGCTACTGGCTGCACAACGGCATGCTCACCCTCGACGGGCGCAAGATGTCCAAGTCCCTGGGCAACGTGCTGGTGCTGCACGAACTGCTGGAAAAGCATCCACCCGAGGTCCTGCGCTTCGTGCTGCTCAAGGCGCATTACCGGCAGCCGCTGGACTGGTCGGACGCCGCCGTGCAGCAGGCGCGCGCCACGCTGGATGGCTGGTACGGCGTGCTGCGCGATCTCGGTGACGTCGACATTCCGACCGACAGGGATCAGCTCATTCAAGAGGCGTGGTTCGTGGATGGCGGTTCAAGCGTCTATGCGGCGCTGGAGCAAGACCTGAATACGCCCGATGCTCTCGTCGAGATTGCCAAAGCTGCGTTTCAAGCCAATCGAGTGAGGCAGGCGCCATCAAAAACCAGACGCGAGCAAAAGTTGCGCCTGATGGGTGCGGCGGATGCACTAGGACTTTTGCAGCAGGATCCGGAAGCCTGGTTCAAGCAAACCGCGCCGGGCAACGCGCTGGA
>DZBX01000281.1 GCA_022730075.1 Rhodanobacter sp.
GCTCAGAATGACAAGGAAGGGCCGGATGGCAAAGGGCGGTGCGCGGCGATGGTGCCAGACCTTGGCGCTTGCGCGGTTATGCTTGCGGCTCATTGCACAGCGGAGAATGGAATGCACGTGCTGGTTCATGACTACGGCGGCCATGCCTTCATCGCGCAACTGGCGCGTTCGCTGGCGCGGCGCGGGCATCGGGTGACGCTGCTGTACAACGCGTCCAATCCGACCACGCCCAAGGGCGGACTGGCGCGGCGCGGCGACGATCCGGATGAACTGCTGATCGAGGGCATCGCGTTGCCGCGGCCGGTGGACAAGCGCGCGTTCGTGCGGCGCTGGCGGCTGGAGCGCCTGTATGGGCGCTTGCTGGCACGGCGCATCGTCGCGCTGAAACCGGACGTGGTGATGTGCGCCAACGCGCCGCTGGATGCGGTGCGCGCGCTGGACGCGGCCTGCCATGCGCTGGGCATTCCCTGGGTGTTCTGGTTGCAGGATCTGGTGGCCGAGGCCACCGATCGCGTATTGCGCAAACGCCTGCCGGTGCTGGGCGCGCTGGTGGGCGAGCACTACAAGCGCGTGGAAGCCGGATTGCTGGCGCGCAGCGCGGCGGTGGTGGGAATCACCGAGGATTTCCGCGCGCCGGCGCTGGCGGCGGGCGTGGCCGCGGCGCGCTACACCACGATTCCCAACTGGGCGCCGCTGGACGAGGTGCGTCCGCGCGCCAAGGACAACCTGTGGGCGCAGGCGGCGGGGCTGGAGCGCAAGCTGGTGTTTCTGTACTCGGGCACGCTGGGCTTCAAGCACAATCCTGGTCTGCTGCTGGCGCTGGCCAAGGCTTTTGCCGATGACCACGACGTGGAAGTGGTGGTCAATTCGCAGGGCGCGCCGGCCGACTGGCTGCGCGAACAGGCTGCTTCGGCAGGACTGGAAAATCTGCGCGTGAATCCGTTCCAGCCCTACGAGGCGATGTCCGACGTGCTGGCCAGCGCCGATGTGCTGGTGAGCATCCTCGAACCCGATGCCGGGGTGTATTCGGTGCCGTCCAAGGTGCTGAGTTACCACTGCGCCGGGCGCGCGATGCTGCTGGCGGTGCCGGCCGACAACCTCGCCGCGCGCATCGTGCGCGACGCGGGGACCGGCCTGGTGGCCGACCCGCGCGACGAGGTGGCCTTCATCACCGCCGCACGCACGCTGCGCGCGGACCACGCCACGCGCATGGCCATGGCCGCGCGCGCGCGTGCCTACGCCGAGCGCACGTTCGACCTGGCCGCGATCACCGATCGCTTCGAGGCGGTGCTGGGCGGCTGCGTGGGGTGATGCCGGGAGACAGAGGCCGCCCGGGATGACGTCGTTTTTTGCTGTCATCCCTCGTGGAAAGCAGCATTGTGGCGTAGATCGGGGTGGCTGCGGCTTCGCGCATTCTTCGGGGCGTGTATCTGGATCCCGGCTCGGCGCTGC
>DZBX01000118.1 GCA_022730075.1 Rhodanobacter sp.
CTGACTGCGGCACCAACCTCGACGACTACGCGCGGCACACGCCCTACCCCGACCCCGAGAGTGCACAAGGAGAACAATCTACGTAGGGCGCGTTGGGCTGTCGTCGCCATTGCTCCTTGGGAATCAAGCCTGAAGTCAAGAGTGGATCGATGTCGAGTGCGCCGTTCTGGCGGCTGGTATTCGTTCAGTGCCTACGAAGTGCAGAGACCCGCTCCGCTGACTGACGCTGGGTCTGCAGGACTTCCGCCCCAGTTGGGCCGGCCAGAGCTGCCACGGTTGGCACGCCGGTTGACCACCCCGCCGCGAGATACCTGGCCAGCCGCTTGCCCAGCGCCACCAGGGTCAGACTCGGCGGCAGCCCCCATGCCTCGGGGATGACGGAGCAATCGCAGACGTAGAGCTTGTCGATCGGGCTCTTCAGGTCCGCATCCACCAGGTGCCCGATCTTGACCGTGCCGCCGGGGTGCGCAGCGAGATACCAGGTCCTGTAGATGTCGGTGGCACCGGCCGAGCGCAGCACACGCCGGGCGTTCTCGAAACCGTGCCGCGCAATCTTCTTGTCCGCCGCGGTGAGCCGCTTTCGCACGCCGCCGCGGTCGGTCAAACGACCGCCGAGCGCATCCTTCCACTTGACCATGATGCGTGCGGTGCTGCGATACGCGAACAGCTTGTCCAGGCGCCCGACCTGCGCGCTGAACAGCGTGTGCATCAGCGGCGGAAAGGGCAGATCGGTCATCATGTAGCCCTCGTCCTCCAGATGAACACCGGCCGACATGGGAATCTCGTCGTCCTGCAGGCGCAGGTCCTTCATCGTGCCGCATACCGTGAACAGCGGGTCGAAGAAGAAGTCGTGGCCGGCCTCGCGGATGCCGCTGGCACGCAGGATCAGCGGCGAGCCGATACCGCCCGCGGCCAGCACGATGCGCTCGGCCGAAGCGATTCGGGTTTGGCCGCCCTTCACGAACTCCACGCCGGTAGCGCACCCACGCTCGCTCAGCACCCGCGTCACCTGGGCGCCGTTGAGCAGCACCGCGCCGTACGCCACGGCTTCGTCGACGAACATGCGCGCGCTCCACTTCACACCGTGCACGTCGCCGAAGTAGCCGAAGGCATGCCCGGGCTTCCAGCGATCCTGGACCATGTTCTTGTCGAGCTTGCGCCAGTCCAGGCCGGCGTCGCGCGCACCGGCCATGAGGCGCAGCGCCATCGGCGTCATCATCCTGTCGGCCAGAGGGGCAATGGGTAGTTCAGCGCGCGCCGCGGCGGCGTCGGCTGTCAGGTCGACACCGTGACGGCGGAACAGTTCGAGCGGTACCGGCCAAGCGCAGGCGTAATAGAAGAGCGAGCTGCCGCCGGTGGTGATACCGCGCACCAAGCCCAGCCCCTGTGGCGTGAACAGTATGCTCCTGCCCGGCACCATCAGCTCGGTCAGGCCCTGCGCCACGTTGCCGCGAATCGGCGCACCCGGGCCCCATTCGAGGATCAGCACCTTCTTGCCGCGCAAGGCCATGTCGCGCGCCACGGTGGCGCCGCCTGGGCCGGTTCCGACGACGATGAGGTCGTATCCCGCTCGGTCGATTTCAGTCATGGTGTTCTGCTGGATAGGTTGGGTCATGTCGGTGCCCTCAGGGCCGCAGCCGCGCACCGGGCCGTCGCTGCTCCGCGAGCGACTGCCGTTGCGTCATCCACGCGCGCGCCAGCGCAGCTTGGCCGCCGCGTTGCGCGGCTTCAATCAGTGTCTGCTCGATCACGTCGCGCTGCGCGTGACTGCCGCCGAATCGGTTTGTGCGCGTCCGGATGGGGCGCAACAGCTCGACGGCCCGGGCGAAGTCGTTTTGCGCGAACGCCACGAAGGCCCGAACCGCCGGAGCGCCGACGTCGCGCGTGAAGCCTGCGTTGTCGTCGCCGCGGGACAGCGCCTGCTCTTGCGATCGAAACAGATCGCGCAGCGCGGCGTCGCGGCCGGCGCGGGCGAAGGCCATCGCCGCATGCAGATCGTTGAACGCGTAGTTGCCGCTGGCCGCATGCGGCTCCCACAACGTCGCCAGGGCGTCCCAGCGCTCGCCCACGGCGTGCCCGCGCAGTTCTGTGCGCCACAACAAGGCACTGGCGTCGATGAGCTCCGCCACCACCGTTGGGCGGTGCCCGTGGATCGGTCCGTCGTACAGCTTCAACACCGCCGCAGCGTTGTCGTGGGCGAGGTGGTGCAGCGCCAGATGCCACCAGTTGTGCGTGGCCAGGAAGTTGTCCTGTTGCCAGCCGTGGTTGCCTTCCATCCAGCGGATACCCTCGTCGCGACGGCCCTGCATCTCCAGCACATGGGCCACGGCATGCTGGGCCCAGGCATCACGCGGCTCCAGCTCCACCGCCTGCCGCCCCAGCCGCTCGGCGCGGGCGTAGTCGCCGTTCTCCTCCAGACCGAAGGCCAGCATGCCGAGGACGCTGTGCCAACCCGGCACGGCATCGGACCAGGCCGGCAGCACCGCCAGCACGCGGTCGCGCAGCATGCGGGTGTCGCCGCAGAAGAAGTCGATCTGCTGGCCGGCCTGCAGGGCCAGCGAGTCCAGCGGGTAGGCGGCGCTCAGTTCCTCCAGCACCAGACCGGCGGCACGCCAGTGGCCGTGGCAGACCAACTCGGCCGCGCGCAGGTGCAGCGACTCGCGTTCGTTGCGCGGCAGCAGCCTGGCCTGCGCCAGCGCCTGCGCCGCCAGCGGCACGGCTGGTGCTTCGGTGGACAGCAGCAGCAACCAAGCGCGCAGCACCTGCGCCATCACCAGCTCGGGCGCGGCGGCCAAGGCCGCCTCAGCCGTCGCCAACGGGTTGCCGGCAAAGCAGCGGAACTCGTGGCCCGCGCGATCGAGTAGATCCAGGGCCGGCGTTTTGCAGCCCGACAGGGGGTATCCGACAGCGTCTCTCATGGTGTCTTTCGCGATCTCAGTTGACGCGCTTCAGTTGGCTGCCGACCGTGTGCTCGCCGACCCGTTGGCCCATCTCCAGGCCGGCATCGGTGGCGAAGCGGAAGTGAATGCCGGCGCGTATGCGCGAGTCCGCGTTCTCAAGCGAGGCTTCACTGAATCGGCGGTAGGTCCGCGCCAGCTTCGGGTCGTCAGCCGACGAGGAGGTGAAGCTGAAGTCGTTGGCGTCGCCCAGCACGCTGGCGAGCACGGACGCCGCAGCGCCACCAGCCACGCTGTGCGTGGACGGGTGGTCCTGCACCGGCGGCGTGTCCAGCATCGGCACCCAGGCGAGGTCCGGTGCCGTGGCATCGTTGCCGTCGGTAGCGGCGGCCCGGATGGCGGTGATCGGGCGCCAGTAGTCGTGGTGGAACTTGGCGTCCCAGCCGGCGATGTAGGCATCGGCCAAGGCGATGTTCACCAGCCCGAACAGGCGGGCGGCTTCGTGCAGGGTCAGCTTCTTGCGCACGATCACATCGCGGGTGATGCTGTTCCAGCCGATGTCGGAGCCTTCGTACCAGAACTTGGCGTAGCTGGTCTGCTCGGCGGTACGGTTGCTGCCCGTCAGCACACCCGCGGCCTTGACCTCGTTGAAGGCGTCGCGGTAAGCATTGCTGCTCAATGCCGGCGGCGGGCCTGAGCGGAACTGCGACACCGAGCTCAACGCAAACGGCGTCACTGCGCGCCACTCGGGACGGAAAATCACGCCATCGAAGGGCGGCACGAACTTGAAGCGGCCAGCGCCTGTTGTCGGTGTGTAGTTCACCGTGGCTGCAGAGCCATCGTTGGCACGCTGCTGCAGGATCGCCGCGGCGACCTGCTGGCCCAAGGCGATGCCCCTGGTTTCGGCAGAGCCGTCGGGCACCGCGGACAGCGAGGCCACCAGCTTGGCTTCGAGGCTGGCCGCTTGCGCCGGGAACAAACCGCTGAGCACACGATGCGCTGCGGTGGCTGCAGCGGCAACAACGTGAGCATCGGTGTCCTTCTCGACATAGGCGTAGGGCTGATAGCGGCGGTCAACGGCGTTGACGGCGTCGTGCATGGCCAGGTGAACCATCGCCAGCGTGCGGGTGCCGACAAGAGGGTCCTGGTTGTCGGTTTCGGCCTGCAGCACGGTGCGGGCGTGACCGCTCCAATCGAGCACGACCTGGGGGTTGATGGCGGGCGCCTGTGAGGCCTCGCTGTCGCCGCCGCAGCCGGCCGCGAAGACGGCACTGGCCGCAATCGCCACTGAGGTGAGGATGGCGGCGCGGCGGGTGTGCGCGCTCATGGTTCCAGACTTGTGTTTCATCGCTGTATCCTTCTCGATCACGAGTAGTTAAAGTGAGCGAGATGGTCGTGCGCAGCGGTCGATCGCACTAAAGCCATCGACGCCACAACCGGGTCGATTCCGCCATGTCCACTGAAAACCTCAAACCGCTGGTGGTCGCTCTGTTGGCGACATCGGCCTCGACGTCGTCGACGCTCTTTGGCGTGCACGACATCCTCAGCGGCGCCCGCCGCGACTGGGAACTGGTGGTCAATGGACGCGAGCGGGCGTCCCCCATCCAGCCGGTGATCGTCGCCCGCGACCTGCATGCCGTGGCGGCGGCCAACGGCGTGCAGATCCAGCCTCACGCGGGCTTTGCCGATCTGCCGGAACCCGACGTCGTCTGCATCACCGACATGATGGTCACACCGGGCCAGGACCTGGCCGGACTCTTCGAGCCCGAGGTGCGCTGGATTCGTGAACGCTACGAGGCAGGCGCAACCGTGACGGCCGCCTGCACCGGCGCCGTGCTGCTGGCGCAGGCCGGATTGTTGGAAGGCCAGGAGGCCACCTCGCATTGGGCTTTCTGCGAACTGCTGGGGCGCCAGTACCCCACCACACGCTGGGTGCCCGAGAAGGCACTCGTGACCGCGGGCGTGGGGCAACGTCTGGTGATGGCCGGCAGCGGCACCAGTTGGCACACCCTGGCGCTGTACCTCATCGCCCGCTTCGTCGGGGCCGAAGTAGCGATCCAGGTTGCGCGGCTGAACGTCATCGACTGGAGCTCAACCAGCCCGCTGGCGTACGCCGCAATGTCACACACCGCGCAGGTGGAAGACCCGGTGATTGCACGCTGCCAGGAGTGGGCCGCCATGCACTACCAGTCCGAGTCGGCGGTGGCATCGATGGTGAAGCTCAGCGGCCTGGCCGAGCGTACCTTCCAGCGCCGCTTCGCGCGGGCGACGGGCCACACGCCGATGGACTATGTGCACACTTTGCGGCTTGAAGAGGCCAAGCAGTTGCTCGAAACGACCGAGATTCCCGTCGAGGCGGTCGCTCTGGACGTGGGCTATCAGGACGCAGCCTTCTTCGCCCGGCTCTTCAAGCGCAAGGTGTGCGTGACGCCGGCCCAGTACCGGCGCCGCTTCGGCGCCCTGGCGCGGCGCCTGGCGAGCGTGGCTGCGCAGGGTTGAGACGGCTCGACGGCAAGGGGGCTTCTGTGCGCGCAGCGCGGTCGCCAAGGGCGGGAAGTATTCCAGCGTGGAACCTGGATGCGCCATATCAGTGAGCACGACCGGATTCGCATCGTGTCCGAAGTTGCCACGCCGATGGGAAGTGGCAGGATCGGGCGTCTGCTGCTGCAGGTGTGTGAGTGACCGCACGGGGTCGAGAACCGCCCTACGACCAAGCGCCGGAAAGCCGACACCCAGCCGTCACTGCTCGGTCAGATCGGCTGCAGTCGTGTCCGGAAGCATCTCTTGCTCGCAACACTGACGCGATCAGTTCCGAGGTCATCAGGTCTCGACTGATAGGTGCAAAACAGTGTGGCGCACCACACTAGCCCGGATATTTCACGCATAGCGTACTGGATGGATTTTCGGGCTGTCGCGGCGTCGTTTTTGGGCGTGAGGTGCGCCGCATCGCTCATTCATTGACCTGCGGGTTGCAGTGCGCGGTGTTCGGTGCATGACAACCCCCGCCCCGGCTTGGGTTGCGGGCCTTTTTTGTGTCATCTCGCGGGCCATGCGCTGTATGAAGCTCAAGGCGATCGCAGCTGACTCATCGCGTGCGCGAAGGTGCCCGCGCTGGGCCAGTGCGAGGCCAGGTACAGCCGGATGCGCCGCGTGTTGCGCGTGATCACCGCGGCGACCTTGAGCAGCTTGATGCGCAAGGTATCGACCTGGGCCGATGCCAGCGCCGTGCCTTGCAAGGCCAGCGCGCGCAAGCGCTCGATGAGCACATAGCCCAGTGCGGCCAGCAGCATGCGCAACTGGTTGCTGCGCAGCACGTGGCAGCTCGTGCGCGTGGCGAACAGACCCACCTGAGCTTCCTTGATGCGGTTCTCGGCCTCGCCGCGCTGGCAGTACAGCTCGTCGTACAACGTCTGCGCGGGCCCATCGAGGTTGGTGACGATGAAGCGCGGGTTGCAACCCTGCTGGCCCCACTCCAGCCGTGTGATACGCGCCGCTCGTGCGCCCAGCTCTGCGCGGCGTAGCTGAACTCGCCCACCCAGCGCTGCTTGGCGTCGCTTTGTTCGTACTGATCCTTCATCGTCTGATCCACGCCCTGCACCACCCTTTGAGCGAAACGCGCATGGGCGCCATC
>DZBX01000119.1:0-5131 GCA_022730075.1 Rhodanobacter sp.
TCGCGCGAGAAGCGCAGGGCGCGGTCCTTGATCTCGTTCCAGCTCAGCGGCACGCGCGCCTCACTCGGCCAGTGGCAGCACGGTGAGCACCTCGTCCAGCGCGGTGATGCCGCGCGCGACGGCGCTGGCACCGGCCATGCGCAACGGGCGCATGCCTTCGCTTTCGGCCTGCCGGGTGAGCCGCGCGCAATCGAAATCGGCGCCGACCAGCGTGCGCAGGGCCGGGCTGAGATTGAGCATTTCGTACACCGCGATGCGCCCGCGATAGCCGGTGTGGCGGCACTCGATGCAACCCGCCGGCGCGAACACGCGCGTCGGCAGCGCGATGGCGTGGCCGCGCGTGAGCGCCTGCCACACGTCCAGGTCCGGCGCGGTCTCGCGCTTGCAGTGCGGGCACAGCACGCGCAGCAGGCGTTGCGCCACCACGCCGGCCAGCGTCGACTGGATCAGGTAATGCGGTACGCCCAGATCGAGCAGCCGCGTGATCGCGCTGGGCGCGTCGTTGGTGTGCAGGGTGGACAGCAGCAGGTGTCCGGTGAGCGCGGCCTGCACCGCCATCTGCGCGGTTTCCAGGTCGCGGATCTCGCCGACCATGATGATGTCCGGGTCCTGGCGCAGCAGGGTGCGCACGCCGGCGGCGAAGTCGAGGTCGATGGCCGGCTGCACCTGCATCTGGTTGAGCTCGGGGGCGACCATCTCGATCGGGTCCTCGATGGTGCACACGTTCAACTCGGGCCGCGCCAGATGCTTGAGCGTGGAATACAGCGTGGTGGTCTTGCCCGAGCCGGTGGGGCCGGTGACCAGCACGACGCCGTGCGGGCGCTCGACCAGCGCGCGCCACAGTTGCTCCTCGTGCGCGTCGAAGCCCAGCTCGGCGTAACTGCGCACCACGACGTCGGGATCGAAGATGCGCATCACCACCTTTTCGCCGAATGCGGTGGGCATCACCGAGATGCGCAGCTCCACCTCGCGGCCGCCGGCCGAGCGCGTCTTGATGCGCCCATCCTGCGGGCGGCGGCGCTCGGCCACGTCCATGCGCGCGAGGATCTTGATGCGCGCGGTCACCGCGTTCTGCACCGCCGGCGGCAGCTCGAACACGCCGTGCAGCACGCCGTCGATGCGAAAGCGGACGCGGCCCATCTCGCGGCGCGGCTCCAGGTGGATGTCCGAGGCGCGCTGCTCGAACGCGTACTGCAGCAGCCAGTCGACGATGTTGACCACGTGGCGGTCGTCGGCGCCCAGTTCACCGCCCTTGCCCAGCTCGACCAGTTGCTCGAAGTTGAACAGCGCGGCGGGGCTGTTCTCGGCGCCGTCGCGCGCCATCCGCACCGAGCGCTGCACGCCGTAGAACTGCGCCAGATAACGGTTGATGTCGATCGGATTGGCGACCACGCGCACGATGTCCCGGCGCAGCATCGGCGCCAGATCCTTGGCCCAGGCGGTCTCGAAGGGCTCGGCGCTGGCGAAGGTCACCGCCTCGGCGCTGACCTTCACCGGCAGGATGCGATGCCGCTGCGCGTAGGCCTGGCTGACGATCTGCGTGACCTGGGCGACGTCGATCTTGGTCGGATCGATCTTCAGGTAATCCAGCCCGGCCTTGCCCGCCAGCCACTGCGTGAGGCGCTCCATGCTCAGCGGGCGCTCGGGCTCGGCGCAATCGGGCACCTCGGCGTTGGCGATCAGCACCAGCGGGTGCAGGTCGATGACGTTGCGCACCGCGCGCTGCGGACGCGCCTTCTGGCGCAGCAGCTTGGCGTCCTCGGCAGCGACGCGACCATCGACGATCAGCGCCGCCAGCACCTCGTCCAGCTCCAGGCGGCCGCGGCGTCCCAGCAGCATCGGTGCGTTCGCTTGCGTGGCCATCAACACCTCGTGCAGTCGCTCCGTATACTAGCCCGCTTTGCGCGAGCTTCCGGAGCCGCCATGTCGGGCCCCAGTTTCCAGGACATCATCCAGACCCTCAACCGCTACTGGGCGGAGCAGGGCTGCGTGCTGGTGCAGCCGTTCGACACCGAGGTCGGCGCCGGCACGTTCCACCCGGCCACGTTCCTGCGCGCGCTGGGACCGGAGCCCTGGGCGGCAGCCTACGTGCAGCCCTCGCGCCGGCCCAGCGACGGCCGCTATGGCAAGAACCCCAACCGCCTGCAGCATTACTACCAGTTTCAAGTCGTGATGAAACCCAACCCGGACGATCTTCTGGAGCGCTACATCGGCTCGCTCAAGGCGCTGGGCATCGATCCGCTGGTGCACGACCTGCGCTTCGTCGAGGACAACTGGGAATCGCCGACGCTGGGCGCCTGGGGTCTGGGCTGGGAGGTCTGGCTCAACGGCATGGAGGTCACCCAGTTCACGTATTTCCAGCAGGCCGGCGGGCTGGAGTGCAGGCCGGTGCTGGGCGAGATCACCTACGGGCTGGAGCGCCTGGCGATGTACCTGCAGAACGTGGACAACGTGTTCGATCTGGTATGGACCGTGGCGCCGCACGGCGCCGTGACCTACGGCGACGTGTTCCAGCAGAACGAAGTCGAGCAGAGCGCCTACAACTTCGAGCACGCCGACGTGGACGAGCTGCGCCATCGCTTCGATGCCTGCGAGGCCGAGGCCAAAAACCTCATCGCGCTGGGATTGCCGCTGCCGGCCTACGAGCAGGTGTGCAAGGCCAGCCACAGCTTCAACCTGCTGGACGCGCGCCGCGCGATCAGCGTCAGCGAACGCCAGCGCACCATCCTGCGCGTGCGCGCGCTGGCGCGCGGCGTGGCCGAGGCCTACGTCGCGCAGCGCGAGAAGCTCGGATTTCCGGGGCTGAAGCATGCGGAGGCAGCCCATGGCTGAGCCCGCCTACAAGCCGCTGCTGATCGAGCTGGGCGTCGAGGAACTGCCGATCGCTGCAGTCGACACCTCGGCCGAAGCGTTTTTCAATGCCGTCCGCAAGGGTCTCGAAACTCGGTATTTCGGCATCGGAAGCGAGGATCACGGCAGGACTTCACAGTTCTACTGTTCGCCGCGGCGTCTGGCGGTCTACCTGCCTTGGGTCGCTTCCAAGCAGCACGATGTTCACACCAAGGTGCTGGGGCCTGCGGTTTCCATCGGCCTGGATGCCGCCGGTCAACCCACCGCCGCACTGCGTGGCTTCGCCACCAAGATCGGCGTCGCCGTTGAATCTTTGACTCGCGAGATGACCGACAAGGGCGAGCGCTACGTGTACGCGAGCGAAGCCGTCGGCCAGCCGCTGGCGGTGTTGTTGCCGGAAATCCTCGCCGAAGCCGTCAAGGCGCTGCCGATCCCCAGGCCGATGCGCTGGGGCGCGCACCCGTGGAGTTTCGTGCGCCCGCTGCACTGGCTGGTGGTGCTGCACGGCGATGAGGTGATCGAGGCCGAATTGTTCGGCGTGCGCAGCACGCGGCATTCGCGCGGACATCGTTTCATGGCCGACAAGCCGGTGTGGATCACCGACGCCGATGCCTATGTGGAAGCACTGCGCGGCGCCAAGGTGATCGCCGATCCAGGGCAGCGCCGCGAACGCATCCGCGGCGAGGTGGCGCGCGTGGCGGCGCAACTCGGCGGCATGCCGCAGATGGATGATGCGCTGCTCGAGCAGATCGCCAACCTCACCGAGTGGCCGGTGGCCATCGGCTGCAGTTTCGACGCAGCCTTCCTGGCGGTGCCGCAGGAAGCGCTGGTCGCGACCATGGTCGCCAACCAGAAATTCGTGCCGCTGCTCGATGGTCATGGCGCCCTGCTGCCGCGCTTCATCGGCGTGGCCAATATCGAAAGCAGGGACGCGACGCAGATCCGCCACGGCTACGAGCGCGTGATCCGCCCGCGCTTCGCCGATGCCAAGTTTTTCTACGACGAAGACCTGCGAACTCTGCTGGCACGGCAGCAGCAAGCGCTGGCCACCGTGGTGGACCAGCCTGCGCTGGGCAGCCTGTGGGACAAGAGCCTGCGCGTGGCCGAGCTGGCGCGCGTCATCGCCAACCGCGTCGGCGCGGACGCGGCGCAGGCCGCGCACGCCGCCAGCCTGGCCAAGTGCGACCTGCTCACGCGCATGGTCGGCGAGTTTCCCGAGCTGCAGGGCGTCATGGGCCGCACCTACGCGTTGGCGCAGGGCGAGTCGCCCGAGATCGCGCGCGCGCTGGATGAGGTGTACCGGCCGCGCGGCGCCGGCGACGCCATCGCCGGCAGCACGCTGGGCCGGGTGCTGGCGGTGGCCGAGCGCGCCGACACCCTGGCCGGGTTGTTCGCCATCGGCGCCAAACCCGGCGGCGCCAAGGATCCCTATGCCCTGCGCCGCGCCGCGCTGGGGCTGGCGCGCACGCTGATCGAGGGTGGCCTGCAACTGCATACGCGCGGCCTGCTGCTGGAGGCGCTGGACGCCATTCCCGAGGCGGCGCTGGCCGCGGGCCTGAAAGCGGCCAAGGTCGCGACGGCGCTGGATGCTGGCGCGCGCCGCGCGGCGCTGGCCGAGGAGATCGAGCGCTTCATCATCGAGCGCCTGCGCGGTTACTACGCCGAGCAGGGCATCGCCGCCGGCGTGTTCGAGGCGGTGCTGGCGGTGGCGCCATGCAGCCTGGTGGACTTCGACCGGCGCCTGCGTGCGCTGGCCGACTTCACCCGGACGCCGGAATGCGCCACGCTGGTCGCGGCCAACAAGCGCGTCGCCAACATCCTGCGCAAACAGGCAGAAACCGGCGATGTGGCCGCTGCGGGCATCAACAGCGCGCTGCTCGAAGTACCTGCCGAACGCGCCCTGGTCGAGGCATTGGCGGCCGTGCGTCATGCCAGCACGGCCGCTGTCGCCAGTCGCGACCATGCCGGCGCGCTGGCGCATCTGGCCGCGCTGGATGCGCCGCTGGCGCGCTTCTTCGATGAGGTCATGGTCGTCGCCGAGGATCCCGCCGTGCGCGGCAATCGCCTGGCGCTGCTGGCGCAGATCCGGGCCGCGTTCAACGCCATCGCCGATATCGCCCTGGTGTAGGCGCGGCGACTTCGGTTGCGCGCCAGGCCCCGTATGAGCGGCACGCCGGCGTGATGGGGCGGGATGCTTCGGCCCGCGCCGGATGCTTCGCTGCGCTCCCATCTTCTTTTGTCATGCTGAGCGCAGCGAAGCATCTGGCGCAGCGAAGCATCT
>DZBX01000119.1:5231-6516 GCA_022730075.1 Rhodanobacter sp.
GCGCAGCGAAGCATCTGGCGCAGCGAAGCATCTCGACGCATGCAGCACGTCCCTCCCTGCGCAGGCTGCACGCTGATACAGGCCGATGCATGGCGGCGCTTGCGCTCGGCATGACGACACCACGGTCATGCCCGCGCTGCGCAATACTCGGGACGTCCGCTGCATTCGAGTGACCACGCATGAACCCGTTTCCGCGAGCCCTGATCACCGGCGCCACGCGCCGCGTCGGCGCCGAGATCGCGCGCCAGTTGCATGCCGATCACGATCTGCTGCTGCATGCCCGGCACGCGCACGCCGACGCCGAGGCGTTGGCCGCGCGGTTCAACATGGCGCGTGCGCGCAGCGCGCGCATCCTTTGCGCCGAGCTGGGCGATGAACCTGCGCGCGCGCAACTGGCCGCGGACGTTGGCGCCGCGCCGCTCGATCTTGTGGTGTTCAACGCCTCGCGCTACGCACCCAGCGACCTCGCCGCCGCGCCGGCACTGCGCAACGCCGAGCTGCGCGCCTTCCTCGAGGTCAACGTGGTGGCCACCTGGGACCTGGCGCTGCGCCTGCGCCCGTTGCTGACCGCGGCGGCGCGTGCGCGCGGTGACGCCGCCATCGTGGTGATCCTCGATGTGTATGCGCAGCGCCCGCTGCCCGGCTACGAGGCCTACAGCATCAGCCGCGCCGCCGGCGGCATGCTGGTGCAGGCGCTGGCGCGCGCATTCGGCAGCGAGGGCATCCGCGTCAACGGCGTGGCGCCGGGCACGGTGCTGTGGGCCGCAGGCGCGCAGCGCGGCGAAACCGACGCCGTGCCCGCGCGCGGCACCGCGCTGGGCCGCATCGGCAGCCCCGCCGATGTCGCCCAGGCGGTGCGCTACCTCGCCGGCGCGCGTTACGTCACCGGCAGCGTACTGCCCGTCGATGGCGGGCGCAGCACGCACGTGTGAAGGTCATGCGCACGCGCAACGCCTGCGTTTGGAAAGGTCTGAACACGTTCAGACCTTCTCCAAGCCATGGCTGGCTTGTCGCGTATCGAGCACGCACGTGCTTGATGCAGAGTTGCCGAGTCCGGACCTGTGCCGGACTCGGCGCCCTCTGACAAGTCAAGGATGGACTCGCCAGCGGTTCTTTATGGTTGCATGACGCCTGGCGTGGCGTTGCCGGCCATGCCGAGACTTTGATCCGGCCCGCGCGGCGACCCGATGGCCATTGCCCAGGCCGTGATTCCCCGCCTGGCCACGCCTTGCGCGTCACTGCGCGTGCACCTCGATCACCCGCTGCGCAACGCATCCGGGCGGCG